>JAILGL010000130.1 GCA_024696825.1 Lachnospiraceae bacterium | reverse complement strand
AAGCACATACCAAAGAGCCATGGAGCTAAGTTCCGTTATAAGTCATCCGATACCAGCATCGCAACTGTAAGTAAGAAGGGAAAGATCAAGGGTATCAAGAAGGGTAAATGTACTATTTACGTATATTCAATAAATGGTCTTGTGAAGAAGGCAAGAATAACAGTTAAGTGATAATTAGTCTTAATTAATAAGATTTTAATTCTGAAGATTCGTCGGTATTGTGAGAATATCGGCGAATCTTTTTTTGCGATTTTATCTTGAAATTAAAAGGACTCTTTTACCTGTGCGAGAAATTTTTCAGCAATAGGTGTAAAAGTCTGGTACTTGTTCCAAATCAGATAAAGCTTGGTTTCCTGTTGGGTGAGAGACTTAGAGGATGCTTATTGGGATATGATAAAGGAAAGCAAGTATGCAGATAACAAGGAACTTATGATCATTCCTGTAAATGTATTATAGAATCTTTCCATTGGAGCATTATCATAAGGGCAACCTGATTTACTCACGCTTAGTATCTTTCTTATAGTTATAGTAACATGTTGGACTTATCTTAAATTTGCGACAAAGCTACCTGATTCCAAATTCATTTTTATATTGGTCGATAAATCGATATACCACTAATCGATTTCCTTCGCGAAGAATGCTATTTCCTTTTCTTGTTCTTTAATCTTTTGATTTAGCTTTCTTATTTCTGCGGCAGAGCCTGCTTCTTCTGGAGTGGTATATTGGCATTCATCGTGGTACTGTTTTACCCACCCTGATACAGTGCTTTTAGCAATATTGTACTCGGTAGCTATCTCAGAAGCGGATTTTCCACTAGAGATATAATCTATGACAACTTGCTTCTTAAAATCTTTATTGTAACGTACTGACATATTTACGTCCTCCTTGTTGAATTATTATATACTATTCGAACAAGGTGTTACAAATTTAGTATATCAGTACAGTTCAACACGCTGCCGAACAGACGTGAGGAGCTGGTAGACGAGATGGTCAAGAACAACTTGCTCGTGCTTGTGTTCAAAGTGCACAATACGCGCTTAAAAGGCTGGGGATTATCATTGCACGCTCTTTTATTGGAGGATTTAAAGATAATGTGAAAAAAGCAATAAGTTAAAGGGTAGAACTTTAGTTTATTGCTTTTAGTTTTATCACATGGGGGAGGGATAGTTAGAAGGTGGTAAGGTGGGTGTACTTGCCTTTTTGGATAAAGAATGTTATAGTTTCTGCGAGTAGTTAAAAATTGATTAAAAAAACACATAAAAAACATTTTTTTAATGTATTATACTTTATTGTGGCTATGAATATTTTTTGGAAATGCATGTAATTTATGAAAGGAAAAAATTATAATGAGTATTTTAAAGAAAAAATTAGCATTAGTTCTTGTCTTAAGTTTGGTGGCAGGAATCGCCAGTGGACAGGGGATTGGTTCATTTTTAGGAAATGGAGACAATGCGTCAGAGAACGCAAAAATATTAGGAAGCAAGTTTGCTATGGCTGAGGTGGCTACTTCATCAGCTATACCTACAGAGTCAGCAGCGACAGTTTCTGCTTCACCGGTTGTTTCAGCTTCACCGGATGCAAGTGCAGTGGCTTCACCGGAAGCATCAGCATCAGTTTCTCCTGATGCAGTATCAGCTTCTCCTACAGCTTCAGCTGTTACAGAGGAGTATCCTGTATGCAATTATATGAAGAAGAAGGTTAAGGTAAAGTGGGATCTTAAGAAGGGCAAGAAGAAGACTCTTACTTCAAAGATTGGTGGTATTGGTAAGAAGAATTCATCTGTGACATTGAAGAGTTATAAGATTACCAATGCTTCTAAGAAAAACTACAAGAAGCTTGTTGTAAAGTTCCAGTTTAAGGATGAGTATACTCCTAATAGTAAGGAAATTAAGAAGGTTCTTAAGTATTATAAGAAGCATAAGGCTTGGCATAGTGCATTTTATTTTACTGTAGTTGATAAGGGTACAGGTCTTTCTCTTGAAGGAAAGAATAAAGTAAAGGTTAAGGTTAAGCAGGGCAAATGGAAGTTTAAGAATACCAAGGTTTATGCAGATAATGGAGCATATATGTCAAAGCTTAATGCAACCATAAAGGTTACAATTACTTATCCAAAGACATATAAGAGACTTTGCATCGCTGCAGGTTCAGAAAATACAATCAATGAGGATATTACTGCAACAGCATTTTTCAAGGGATTAAATGCATTTGGCGAGACTTCTCTTTACAAGAAGGGTAAGAAGAATTCTCATTGGATGGTCGTAAAATAATTATATATGAATTATAAGTGATTATAAGGCAAAATAATATTTATGAAGAGAGGAATAATATGGGAACAGAGAGTAAATTTATTACCCCTGTGGAGTGCCATGGAAAGCTTTCTGTAAAGGAAGTTGAGGGGTTTGATCAGCCGGTTATAGTTGATAAAAATGGTAATCCTGTAATTCTTAGAGGCGTAAGTTCCCATGGAATTCAGTGGGATGCGGGCAATGCATTTGTAAATAAAGGTGCTTACAAAACTGCCAGAGATGAGTGGGGTGTAAGCCTTGTGAGAGTCGCGTCCTATGTAACTCAGGACGGCTATATAGAGGGCCGTAATGAGCTAATGGATAAGAAGATTGAGGAGGCGGTTTTGGCCGCTGTAGAGCTTGGTCTGTATATTATTATAGACTGGCATATTCATGATGAAACAGTTTATGACACACCTGGAAAACCGAGATTTACAGAGAGTAAAAAATTCTTTAAAAAATATGCCGCTAAGTATAAGGGGCTTGATAATGTTATTTTTGAAATCTGTAATGAGCCGGTGGGTGTTAATTGGTATAATGATGGCAAGGGTGAGGATATTTACACCTATTGCAAAGAGATAGTAGGGATTATAAG
>JAILGL010000121.1 GCA_024696825.1 Lachnospiraceae bacterium | reverse complement strand
TACCCAAGCAGCCTCAATCTCTGCTTCTGTATACTTAGGAGTAGATGAAGCAGTTGATGAATTGGAAGTACTAGATGATGTCTGAGAAGATGATGGAGTAGATGACTGCTCTGAAGAACTATATTTTGCAGCTTCTTCAGCAAAGTATCTAGCGCACTCTTCTTCATAAGCTTTGAGTGCGTCTTCTTCAGATATTTCACTCTCATAGTAAATAGCATCAACCTCTGCTCTTGCTTCAATTGGACTCACTGCAAATCCTGCAACTGTAACTAAACCTAATATAACCATGGAATTCATCAATTTCTTAATTGATTTCATTGGTTTTCCTCCTTATTTCCATAAAAAAAGCCCTTAGCTCAGCTAAGGACTAACTAATCAAATATTCAAGTATAATAATCCAGCAACTGACTGCCATTTCACAGGCTCTAGAGTTTTGCGTCCTCCGCTTTCGCGAAGTTTGCCCTATTTATATTTTCAACTCGTGCATTATAACATAGATTCTTGTTTTTCACCAGAAAAACAGGAATCTATGCTTTTTAGACATATACAAGAAAAGAGCCGTCAGACAAATCTGAAGGCTCTTACGCTGAGGCTGAGGAGGCTCGAACTCATCTCAATCTCAAATAATATTGAAAGAAAGGTATTTGTCGCCTCTGCATTTTTAAGTTAAACCTCAGGTTAAACCAGAAACTAAATATTTCTTCCTTGATACTGCACCGTTACAACTAGTACTCTCATCTTTTCTTCATAAATTCTAACAGGGATTTTTTTTAATTAAAAATGAAGATTTTTTGTAGAAAATGAAAAAGCACCTCTTCACGAGATGCTTTTCTCCTATTCCTTGTCAGGAATGGTAGCTTTTGCTTTTTTCTTTTTGAAATAGTCTGGATCATATTTTTGACACTTACGCTCCAGCTTTTCAAAATTGCAACAAACCTTTTTATAGTGTGGTACCTTTCCACTCTTTACCTTTTGATATGTTGTTTCAGCTCTATGTAAAATAGTCTCTCTATTTTTATTACAAAATTCGAGTTGGTTAAGTAAAAGGTTTTTATACTTTTCATCAGACTCTTGCTGAATATCAAAAGGAATAAGGCAACTTGGTATTACTGGAATCATGTTATTGAATCCCATTATTCCTAGCTTGCCTCCATCCAATTTCATTACAGGACCACCTGATTTAATGTTTGCATGATTAGGTTTTGGTGATTCTAGTGGAACGAAGTAGTCTACAGTATTGATTGAGAGCACCACTCCTAAATATGGTCTTTTCTGACCTTTATTGAACTGTACCTTGTTGTCTACGCTATGAAGGTAGCTGACATAATGTTCATTGATATGAAAAAAACGAAACTTACTCATATTTCTCCCTTTAAAAAATGCGAGGCTCTGCACCTCGCAAAAAACTTTTTTAATTTCCCACTCACGGTAGGGAGTCACCGCTTTTTTAATCCTCTGCTTACGGTCAGAGCTAACCGCTTTTTTAATTTCCTTATTTTTCAACCAGGGTAGGAATCCCCTCTTTAACACCAGAAAGGAGATAACAAAATCTTTTTCTGTGTTACGAGTTTTTTCAACTCGTGCTATGGATTATAACCCTTACAAATAGATTTGTAAAGTTCTATCCATTATTAATTTCGGATATTACAGTAAAAAGTTTATATTTTACTGCTTTAAATATGGAGGTATTTATGGCTACAGCAAAATACAAACGTAATAAGCGAGGTCAATTTGAGGCCCTTATCTGGGATGGTACCTATACATCAAAAGGATTAAAGCATAGGGTATCGTTATATTCCAGAAATCCTCTGCTGACCTGGAGAGAAAAGTGAATGAATTTATAGCTAAAAGAGACAACCTCGAAGATGTAATTAGTTCTGAGTTGTATTTTGCCCATAAATAACTGAACATCTCTAAGGCCGCTAGAGAGATTAACACAAGAGAAATGTATGAGAGCATCATAAACAACAAGTTTGAGCATTTAAGCGAGGTTCCTATCAACCAGATCAAGCATACTCACTTTCAGGAAGTAATAAATATGAATGTCGAACATCCTAGAACCTGCGAGCAGATATCCCTCACTTTTATGCAGGTTATTAAGGCTGCTGTAAGAGACAAAATTATGTCTAAATCAGCTCTTGAAGATGTGCTTGAGGATATTTCTATGCCTAAATATATAAAAGGCGAGAAGCGCCCTCTGACAACCGTGGAAAAAGAAGCAATTAAGGTTGCTGATATGGCTCCTATGAAGATGGCATTTGTAAATGTACTCTACTATTTAGGTTTACGTCGAGGAGATGCTCTAGCTCTTATGCCAGCGTCCTTCAACTGGAATGATAATACAGTATCAATTCGAAATGTAATTATATTTACTAAGGGCGGCTCAGAGGTTAAAGAATATCCTAAGAGTGACAATGGCATTAGAACCATTCCATTGTCAGCAGAAGGTGTTTCAAAGATTAAGTCTTACGTTTTATCAATTAATGAATCAGAATACCTCTTTCACGGATCTACAAGCCATATTATGACCGAGAATCCATTTAGACGTATGTGGGAGTCCATTATTACAAGATTTAATATTGCAGCTGGATATAATCCATATAAGTGTGACAGAGACTCTAAACCTAATACCGACATTTTACCGACTTGTTGGTTTTAAAAGCATCAATTACCGACACTTACCGACATTAAAAACTGGTACATCGGGCAAAATTGGTATAAAGTAAAACAGCGATAAATCTTGTAAATTCAAGGCTTACCGCTGTTTTTCTACGCTGAGGCTGAGGAGGCTCGAACTCCCGACAACCTGATTAAAAGTCAGGTGCTCTACCAACTGAGCTACAACCCCATATTAAGTTAATGCGGAAATCTTGCTAAAAGAAAAAGGCATAGATTCCGAAACTGGGCTAGC
>JAILGL010000118.1 GCA_024696825.1 Lachnospiraceae bacterium | reverse complement strand
GTTGCCTTAGCTTCATTCTCATCTACAGTCTTATCTGTGATAGCTCTCTGCTGCTCTTTATACTTATCTGCAAGAGCAATCATCTCTTTTCTCTTAATAAGCTTATTCTTAGAAATCTCAAGCTTAACCTTCTGTGTAAATGTAAGACCATAAAGTGCATCCTCTGCATCCTTTTTAGCCTGCTTCTTTTCATCATCTGTAAGCTTAACCTTATTCTTCTTAGCCTCAGCTGAAAGAATAACATACTCAGCTTCCTGATCAATAACCTCCTGCTTAAGACCAGTTGCCATAGATTCCTGTGAAGAAACATTAGCATCAGTTCCCTGGTATGGAGCATCCCAAATACTTATACCATAATACTGCTGATACATCTGGTCGTAAGAAAGACACATACTTTCTTTCTCATATATAGGCCACATAAGCTTAGATAATGTAAACTTATGCTTATTAACTGTCATAATTACCTTTGGCTTTAACTGCTGAATACCTACACCAATACAAAGTACAAGTACAAGTATTACACATATAGCGCCCAGAAAGATTCTTTTCTTATCAGACATAGTTACCTGTGCCTTCTTTTCTTCTTTCTTAGATTTTTTTCCACTGATAATTTTCTTGGATGAATTCATTATGTATTACCTTCCTTTAACAACATTTTGCGATATCATCGCGATTTATATGATAAATATATCATTTATAATTTTGAAAGCGACATAAAACGCTAGTATCTATTCTACTAAAAATACGATATAAGTCAAGAAAAATCTTGCAAAAAACTATATTTTTCACATATTTTTCATATATTTACCACATACATTTTCAGGAATAATCCGTTAATTTTCTTAACTATTGACAAAAAATTACCTACTGAATTAAAATGTAAGGATATAAGTATAAACATAAGGAGGGATTTCATGTTTTCTAACGATTCCACATTCGGATTTATCGGCCTTGGCCTAATTGGCGGTTCTATCGCAAGAGCCATAAGACATAACTATCCAGATGCTGATATTATCGCATATAACAGATATGACAATAAAACAAATCCTAATCTCTTACTTGCCTATGAAGACAGAACTCTCACAGGCATTACAAATGACTTAAAAGAAATTGCAAAGACGGACTGTATATTTTTATGCGCTCCTGTCCTTTCAAATATAGACTATCTTAGTAAATTAAAGCCTTATCTTGGTGAAAATACACTTATTACTGATGTAGGCAGTGTTAAAAATGATATAGCAAAGGCTGTTTTAGAGCTTGGGCTTACCAGGCATTTTATAGGCGGACATCCTATGACAGGCATGGAAAAAACCGGATATCAAAACTCCAGTATCTCACTTCTTAGAGGTAGTTTTTACATACTTACACCAACTGATGACACTCCTGCTTCCTTTGTGGAAACCATGACTGATTTCGTGGATAAATGTGGCTCTAAGCCTTTCGTCGTTTCCTCAGAAAGACATGATGAGGTTGTAGCTGCCATTAGCCATGGACCACATGTAATCGCAGCCTGCCTTGTTAATCTGGTAAAGGAGGATGACACAGACGGCCATCTTAAAACCCTTGCAGCAGGCGGCTTTAAGGATATAACACGTATTGCCTCCTCTTCCCCTGAAATGTGGCATGATATCTGCATTTCTAATAAAGAGGCTCTGGTACAGTTTTTAAGAGACTATAATAAGAAAATTGAGAATTCCATAAATGCTATTGAAAATGCCAATGATGAGGAAATATATAACATTTTCAAATCTTCTAAGAGCTATAGAGATAACATCAAGGGATAACCTAATATAGAAAGAGAGAAACAAGTTTTAATGGATTATAAAAATGAACTTAATCCCCAGCAGTTTGAAGCGGTAACCCATTTTAAGGGACCTTTACTTATACTGGCCGGCGCAGGCTCTGGAAAAACAAGAGTAATAACCTATAGAATCTCCTATTTGATTAATGAATATGGCGTAAAGCCTTGGGAAATACTGGCTCTAACCTTTACTAATAAGGCTGCCGGCGAAATGCGTGACAGGGTAAGATTAGTTGTTGGAGACGATGCAAACTATGCATTAATAAGCACCTTCCACTCTTCCTGTGTAAGATTCTTAAGAAGATATGCTGACAGAATCGGCTATGAAAGGGATTTCACCATCTATGATGCAGATGATCAGAAATCTCTTATGAAAACCATCATTAAGGAAATGGGCTTAGATTCCAAGAAATATAAAGAAAGATCATTTTTAAATGAAATCTCTGCCGCAAAGGACAGATTAATCTCCCCTTCCCAATTTGAAAGGGATAATTTAAATGATTTCAGCAAGAAATATGTTGTAAAGGCTTATTTTGAATATGAAAAACGTCTTAAAAAGGCTAATGCCTTTGATTTTGACGACCTTATATTTAAGATGGTAGTCCTTTTAAAGGAGCATCCTGAGGTTTTAGATGAGCTCAGAAACCGCTATCGATATATCCTTGTGGATGAGTACCAGGATACTAACTATGCTCAGTTCGAGCTTATAAGACTTCTTGCCAACACTCCATCCAATGAGCCTGACGAGTATAATCTCTGTGTAGTAGGTGACGATGACCAGTCAATCTACGGCTTTAGAGGCGCTCTTATTACTAATATCTTAGACTTTGAAAAGCATTTTCCTAATACAAAGGTAGTTAAGCTTGAAGAAAACTACCGTTCCACCGCTAACATCTTAGATGTAGCCAATGGAGTAATTAAGAACAATGTAATGCGTAAGGATAAAAGACTTAAAACCTCTGATGTGGCAGGGGATATGATTTATTATAAAAAATTTAATACTGATAAGGAGGAAGCCCTTGCTGTGGCCTCTGCCATAAAAAAGGCAGTCTTAAAGAACTATGCAGATTATAATGAATTTGCAATTCTCTATAGGACTAATGCCCAGTCCCGTTCCTTTGAGGAAATGCTTGTGGCCTCAAACATCCCTTACAAAATTGTAGGTGGAATTAACTTCTATCAGAGACGTGAGATAAAGGATATACTTGCCTATCTTAGAATCATTGAAAACAGTCGTGACGAAGCCTCCCTTCGCCGAATTATAAATGTGCCTAAGAGAGGAATTGGTAATACCTCTCTCACCCGATTAAGTGACTATGCACTTTTACATGATGTCTCCCTATATGAGGCCATAAAAAATGTAGATTATGTAGATGGTATAAGTCGTGGAAAGGCTAATATCGCTTCATTTGCAGCTCTTATAGAGGATTTTAAAAATAAGGCTACAGAAGAGAATGTTTCCATAAGAGAATTAATAGAGTATGTACTTGAAGAAACTGATTATTATGAGTTTCTTAAAAACGATGATGAGCTTCGCTTTGATCAGAGGGTTGAGAATATAGAGGAGCTTTTAAGTAAGGCTTTTGAATATACTAATACAGAAGAAAGCCCAACCTTATCAGGCTTCTTAGAGGAAATCAGCCTTGTGGCAGATATAGATAATGTGGATGATAATGACAATGTGGTACTTCTTATGACACTTCACAGTGCTAAAGGTCTTGAGTTTCCATATGTCTTTATGCCGGGTATGGAGGATAATCTCTTTCCAAGCTATATGTCACTTAATGTATTTGACCCGGATGAGCAAATTACCGCTATTGAGGAGGAAAGAAGACTTTGCTATGTAGGTATTACCAGAGCTAAGAAAAAGCTTTCCCTAAGCAGTGCCATCTCCCGCTTTAGAAATGGAGAACTTGCCTATAATAAGCCTTCCATCTTTCTAAGTGAGATACCAAGACATTTAATAAAAAATACACTTGGAAGCCTTATGCCATTTGATAAGGAGGACGAAAAAACTGAGCCTATAGGAAGTACTAAGAAAAATAACTCCTATGAATCCTCTTCTAATATTGCCTCCTATACAAGACCTACTGCTAATTCCTTTGGCCGCTCAGTTAAGCCACCGGTTATAGTTAGAAAGGCTAAAAAAAGTACTTCTTCAGGTGACAGCCTGCAGGAGCTTTTAAATATGGTAACAGCTTCAGATAAATCCTTTAGAAATGCCAATAATACTGAAGAGAAGCAAGCCTCAGATACTAACACCTCATCCAAAAATGAAGCTTTAACTGAATTTATGATAGGTCAAAAGGCTAATCATCCAAAATTTGGAGAGGTTCTAATCGTTGAAGTTACGCCTTTTGCAGGGGATAATATATTAAAACTGCAATTAAGTGACGGATCTATAAAAAAGGTGCGTTCATCATTTGCAAAACTTACAAAGTTGTGATATACTTGTCTCAAGTTTATTCAGATGTGATTTTTAGGAATACATTTGATTTAATATTAACAATTTCGGGAGGTACGGATTCATGCAGAAAAAAATTGAAGAACTCATTAATGCAGCTAAGTTAAATGAACTTCTTAACAAGAAACAGGAAGAAGAAGAAAAGAAAAAGAATAATCTAGTTTTTATTTTAGCTATTATCGGTGCAGTTGCAGCAGTTGCAGCTATTGCATTTTGTGTATTTAAATTTTTACAGCCGGATTATATCGATGATGACGATTATGATTTTGATGATGACTTTGATGATGATTTCATCGAGCTTGATTCAGATGATAAGGCTGATAAAAACATTTAATTTTTAATTAATATGACTTACGTTGCTGTGTACGAAGTCTCTTTGTGCACAGCATTATTTTTGTGTATAAGTATGAATTTTTAATTACATTTAATTATTTTTAAGAATGGAGGAATTTATCATGAAGCTTTGGGGAGGACGTTTCACCAAAAAGACTGATGAGCTCGCATTTAATTTTAATGCCTCTCTCTCATTTGATTTCAAATTATTTGAAGAGGATATAACAGGAAGTATGGCTCATGTAAGAATGCTCAGTAAAACAGGCATCCTTACTGAGGATGAAAAGGATAAAATTATAGAAGGACTCACATCTATTCTTGATGATATTAAGAAGGGTAATCTTTTGCCTAATGCTGAATCTGAGGATATTCACAGCTTTGTGGAGGCTAATCTTATAGAGCGTGTTGGAGATGTTGGAAAGAAGCTTCACACAGGAAGAAGCCGTAATGATCAGGTAGCCCTGGATATGAAGCTTTATACCAGAAAAGAGCTTAAGGAAACAGATGAGCTTTTACATGATTTACTTAAGACCTTACTTAAGCTTATAAAAGAGAATACAGACACTATAATGCCCGGTTTTACACATCTTCAGAAGGCACAGCCACTTACACTCTCCCATCACTTAAGCGCTTATTTTGAAATGTTTAAGAGAGACAGAAGTCGTATTCAGGATAATTTAAAGAGAATGAATCTCTGTCCTTTAGGTTCAGGAGCCTTAGCAGGAACCACCTATCCTCTTGACAGAGAATATACAGCCTCACTCTTAGAATTTGACGGACCAACTCTTAACAGTATGGATTCCGTTTCTGACAGAGATTATCTCATAGAATTTCTTATGGATATGTCAGTTATAATGATGCATCTTAGCAGATTCTGTGAAGAAATAATTATGTGGAATACTAATGAATACCGTTTTGTGGAAATTGATGACGGTTATTCAACAGGAAGCTCTATAATGCCACAGAAGAAAAACCCTGATATTGCAGAGCTTATAAGAGGTAAGACAGGTCGTGTATATGGCCATCTATTTAGCCTTCTTACAACCATGAAGGGTATACCTCTTGCCTATAATAAGGATATGCAGGAGGATAAGGAGCCTGTATTTGATGCTGTAGATACTACTAAGGGCTGCATCCTTTTATTTAATGGAATGATTTCAACCATGAAATTTAATAAAGAAAATATGCGTGCGTCAAGTGAAGGCGGCTTTACAAATGCTACTGACGCAGCTGATTATCTTGTAAATCATGGAGTGCCATTTAGAGATGCACATGGAATTATCGGTCAGTTAGTACTTACCTGTATCGAGAAAAATGTATCCTTAGATAAGCTTCCACTGGATGAATATAAGAAAATATCTCCTGTATTTGAAGAGGATATTTATGAAGCTATCAGCATGGAAACCTGCGTTAATAAGCGTAATACCATCGGTGCCCCAGGCCCTGATGCCATGAAGAAGGTTATAGATATTTACGAGAAATATATTGAAGAGTAAAGTTTAAGGCTTTAAATTCTAAAGAATAATAAAATCACAAAATGCTCATAAAGGTAAAACCTTATGAGCATTTTTGTATTCATCTAAAAAGCTTCAAGTCTTAT
>JAILGL010000099.1 GCA_024696825.1 Lachnospiraceae bacterium | reverse complement strand
AGAGGTTTCATGAGAGTATCCCTTGCTGCAGTTTATAAATACTGCATCCCCTTCCTCTAGTTCAGTTTCTTCACCTTCATAGTATAGCTTTCCGCTTCCTGATTCTACTATAAAAAAAAGAAATGAGGAGAGATTATCTCTTGAGCTCTTATGCGGCTTATTTGCGACAAGCTCACCTATTTCTTGCAAATACATCAGACTTTGCTTAGCAAAGTCTGATGCAGTATATAATATTCTATTTGATGATACTATTCCTTCATGGAACTGGGGTATTACTTCTTTTGTTTTTTTCATTTCTATTTTTCTTAGAAAACCTAATAATAAAACTACTAGTAATTAACTATATAAAACTACGCTTCCAACAAATTTACCATCTGTTCTATTACTATCCAACTTAATATCATTTATAAACTTCGAAGTTGTTTTTCCTGTAGTTGCCAACAATACTATGCTATCACATGAATAAAATTTCCTACTGTTATCAACGTTGGCATAAGGATTTCCATAATTTACTTCGATACCTTGTTTCTTTAATCTATCTTTGATTTTTGATAAAACTTCTTCCTCTTTTTTAGTAACAAACTGAGCAACAATAAACACATTTTTAGCATCATTGCGCTTTACTGTCATATACACTTTCTCTGCAACAACCTCTAAAGCATCTTTTCCTTCAGCAATATCACTGCTTCCATCTATAGCATCCGCCAGCTTATCTGCAATTGCACTTATTAAGATTCTCTTTTTTCTATTTTTAAAGGATGCTATTACATAATCCCTTGTACGGTTCTTCACATTATTATTTGTATAAACCTTACCGCTACAAATACTAACTAAAATTATAATTATAATAGTAACTACTGCTCCTAAAGCACCAAAAATCACTGCATTTGATGCACTGAATTCAACTTCCTTCACTATCTCATTTTCAGCCTTACCTTTGAGACTCACAAATAAATCCTTTTGAGTTTTTTCTAATCCACTTACATTATCGTCATAATATTCTACTTGTAAATTTAATGTATCCGCTTTCTCTGATACTTTCTCTCTTCTTAATACCTCTACCTCATCTTTTCTAAAGTTCTGTTTATAATAATCTGCTGTTTTATTTAATTCTATTTCTACACCTTTACTTTTAATCTCTTCTAATCTTCTAATCAAAGCGCCATTTATTACTTCGAGTATCTGTTCTCCCTGTTCCTTAGATTCAACATACATATTTACAGTTAAGGTGCCTTGATATTCATTAGTTATGCTTCCTATTCCCAAAAGGGACCCCTGATTATCTGCATCAGTGTCTATCTTATATTCACTCTGTACCTCATCTCCTGTAATAGAAAACATCTGATTTTCATATTTTTCTCTATCTCCAGTTAACCCATATATAGCAACTATTTTATCATGATCATCACCATTTAATGAATAATTTGAAAATAATGTAACCATTCCGCTACAATCAGATTTATATAAATACTGTACACTTAAAAGGTCTAGATATTTATCCTGTAATCTAGGGTTTTCATCTAGTTCCTCTTGTATATCCTCAACCTTTTTATTATAAACATCATAGCCTGCATATAGATTTTCAACTTTAGCCACTTCAGCAACTGTCAGCTCACTCTTAATTAATTCAATTGTTTCATCACTATACTGATTTTCGACTTTTTTCTTTTCAAAATAGTATGAAAGAAATCCGCCCACCACAGCAACAACTATCATTGCCGCAAAAACAACTTTCCATTTTCTAACAACCGATGACATTGCTGATAAAATATCTATTTCTACTTCGTTTTCATATCTATCTTTATTCATATCATTCTGCATATTATTACCTCTTATTCTTTTTGACACTAAAAAAACAGCACCCCCATTTTAACATAGCTATTTTTTTATGTCAATAACATACCGACATTCCTTCTTAGGAATGCCGGTATGTTATTGCTATTTTTTATTCTTTTATTTTGCTTCACCAGCTGGATGATAGGTACTTACCATCTTCTTTACCTGCTCGCGAATTACATCCTTCTTATTCTTATATGCTATCTCCATAAGTTCGTCAAGCTCTGAAAGGAATACATCAGTATCAAAAGCTATAGGCTTACCAATATGAATCAGATCATTATCAGTCTTTTCAAGTCCTTCCTCCGACATAAGCTTTTCTTCATAGAGCTTTTCTCCTGGACGAAGTCCTGTATATTCAATCTTTATTTCTTCATCTGGCTTGTAGCCTGAAAGTCTTATAAGGTTTCTTGCTAAATCTACTATCTTTACAGGGCTTCCCATATCAAGTACAAAGATTTCTCCACCCTTTGCATAGGTTCCTGCAAGGAGCACTAAGGATACTGCCTCAGGTATTGTCATAAAGTATCTGATTATGTCTGGATGCGTTACAGTTACTGGTCCGCCCTTTTCTATCTGCTTCTTAAAGATAGGAATTACGCTACCATTTGAGCCAAGTACATTACCAAATCTTACTGCAACAAACTGTGTCTTTATGTTCTTAAATACTTCTCCGCTTCCATCCTTATCAGCATTTTCTATGCCGACGTGAGTAAAAAGCTGAGGAATTTCATTTGCTTTTCCTGCCTTTATCTTTGCATCAAAGCTCTGAATTATCATTTCACAAAGTCTCTTAGATGCACCCATTATATTAGTTGGATTTACTGCCTTATCTGTACTTATCAGAACAAATCTCTGACAGCCATGTGTCATTGCTGCATATGCTGTCTTGTAAGTTCCGATTGCATTATTCTTAATGGCTTCGCAAGGTGAATCCTCCATAAGTGGTACATGCTTATGTGCTGCTGCATGATATACGATATCCGGATGATAATCTTCAAATACTTCGAATATCTTTCTTGAGTCTCTAACAGATCCTATAAGTGTCTCAAGCCTAAGTGCTGGATACTTTTCGCGAAGCTCAAGCTGAATGTCATAGGCATTATTCTCATATACATCAAATATAATGAGCTGCTTTGGTTCATGCTTTGCTATCTGTCTACAAAGCTCACTTCCTATACTTCCACCGCCGCCTGTAACAAGAACTGTCTTTCCTGTGATGAAGTTGAATACCTCTTCCATATCTGCCTTTATAGGATCTCTTCCTAAAAGGTCTTCAATGGCTACATCCTTCATCTTACTTGCTGTAATCTGCCCAAGTAGGAACTGATACATTCCTGGCAGGTTCTTGACCTCACAATCTGTCTCCTGACAGATATTAATAAAATCTCTCTTCTGCTCTGCCGTTGCACTTGGTATTGCAATATAAATCTTATCTATATTATACTTCTTTACTGCTGCAAGTATCTCATCCTTACCGCCGACAACTGGAACTCCTTCTATATAATTGCCCCACTTTGTCTTATCATCATCAATAATACAAACTACCTTTTCTTCAATTTCCTTTGCATAGTTTATGTCACGAAGAATCATCTGTCCAGATCTTCCTGCACCGATTACCATTATCTTTGGAAGATCCTTGCCCTTTATGGCGCGCATTTCATCAAGGAATAAGAATAATCTATGTGCATATCTTACCACTGTCATAAATATGAACTGTAATACAGGTCCAAAAATATAATATGATAATGGCATTCTTTCTATAAAAGCTGTCATGGCTATAACATGGAAAGCCCCGGTTATAAAAGTAGCCACAAGCAATTTTACTAATTCATTAAGACTTGCAAATTTCCAAATACTTTTATACAGCCTTAACACAATAAATACTATCACACAGAATACAGAATAATATGGAATAAACTTTCTATATCCATCTATATAGTTCTGTCCTAT
>JAILGL010000062.1 GCA_024696825.1 Lachnospiraceae bacterium | reverse complement strand
TCCGGCTTAACCTGGCCATTTGCGAAGTTTCCAAGAGAATAGATGCAAAATGCTTTCTTGCCATTTTTAAGCTTTATCCACTGTGAATTCTGCACTACGTGAGGATGAGTACCGATGATAAGATTCGCACCCCAGTTAGTAAGCTTCTTAGCGAGAGACCTCTGCTGTGGGCTTATGGTATGAGAATCCTCTGTGCCCCAGTGAGCACTTACGCAAACCACGTCAGCCTTTTTCTTAGCCACTCTAATCTGCTTTTTGATGGTTTTCTCATCACTCATGTAAATGACCTTTTTATCGGAGCCTGAAGGCTGTGTGATACCATTTGTTCCATAGGTAAATGAAACGAATGCAACCTTCACTCCCTTAATCCTGTAAATAGGAATATTGTAAACTCTGTTAGACTTGTAAAGACCAGTCATCAGGGTTTTCTTAGGCATTTTATTATTCCAAAAATCCCAAGTGGCATCAAGCCCCTTCTTACCCTTGTCATAGGTATGATTATTGGAAATGTTAAATACTCTCATGTTTATTTTATAAAGGGCCCTTGCACAATTACCCGGTGTAGAGAAGCAAGGGTATGTGCTAGGTGCCAGGGTGTCTGTACAAAGAGACTCCTGATTAATGAAGTTTAAATCTGTCTTTTTGTAAAATGTCTTAACTCCCTTATAAACTCTGTCAAATGAATAGGAACCGTTCTTACCTCTTCTTCTAGCCTGCTCGTAAAGATAGGAGTGAATCAGGTTATCGCCGGTGGCTGAAAATGTAAAATGTACAGTCCTTACGCCGCCCTCTCCTACAGCATCAGCACCAGTACCTGTGCCGTCATCTGTAGAGGTTGAAGCTTCTTCAGCATTAGCTGAACTTGAAGAACGATTATTTCTGTTATTTTTTCTTTTGTTGTTAGTAGTTGGAGAAGAATTCTCTGTGGTACCGCCACGCCTTGAATTCTTAGAACCTGCTGTAGCAGCCGCTTTAGAATCAGCATCAGTTCCACTACCTGCATCAGCTCCGGAACCATCTTCTCCAGAAGCAGCTTGAGAAGCGTCAGAACCTTCACCGCCTTCGCCTGCATCAGCCACATCCACGGAACCATCAGAAGCTGCATCTGCATCTTGGGAATCCGTGTCATTTTCTTCCTCTGCACCAGCTACCTTTCCATCGATACTATCGCTATCCTCTCCCTCCGAAGAAACAGTAGAAGCATCATCTGTTCCATCCAGATCCTTACTTGCTATAGCGCTACTTGCCTGCATCTGTCCATGAATATTTTTAGAATAATCAATCTTCGTATCCTCAGAGCTAAGGCCCTTGTAATCAGATGCCAAAGAAAGAATCGTAAACAGAAGCCAGCCGGTAAGCACTCCCATAAGACCTACCATTAATTTCCTCATAAATAAATCATCTCCTCATAAAACTTAGATTCATAAATTCACAAATCATAAGAATCACAAAACATATCTTAATCGCATAAATTGCGCCAATATACATCACGCATAATCCTATGTAAAATTATAAAGGAATAGGGCTTTAGATACAAGTAAAAATGTGATAAAACCACATAAAAAACTCTGTAAAAAAAATCCCCACCACTTGGGTGAGGATTTTCGTAAATTAACCTTCGTAATTTCTTTTATAATTCATTCACATTCCGCTTCGCTTCATGCACTTTCTATGCTCTCATTCACATTCCGCTGGCGCTCATGGTTGCCATCATTTCATTCTTCCAATCAACTGCCCTGCGTATCCATAATATCCCACAGGTCTGTTGGCCCACTTGATGTAGGTGGTAGGCTTTCCTGAAGAATCAAAATCAACTTCATAACCGGCGATCATCTCAACATGGTAGATACCTTTGTATCTTCCATTTTTTGCGCCTGTTTCAAAGAAAAGGTCACCTGCATTAATCTTCATTTTCTTGATATTTTTCTTGCTAAGGCCACCCTTTAGCATGCGCTTCTTACTTGCAAGCCAATGTGCCTGATCTGCTGCAACAGGGGCATAGTTTGGAGTTACCACATTGATGCCGTAGGCGTGATAAGCTCTCCACACAAGGGAGCTACAGTCGTAGTAACCGCTGTACATTCTCTTAGGCTGACTGTAGGTAGATTTCTTCGCATACTTTGTAGCCCAGTTTACAACCTTAATCTTCTTTTTCTTTGCTACAGAAACCACCACGCCAATCTTAGAGGTGCCGACCTTCGCATAGATAAGAGCGTTACCAACCTTCTTAGCCTTAACCTTACCCTTTTTATTAACAGTTGCAACAGAAGTATTGTTAGACTTCCATTTGAGGGTACCGGGGTCATTTTTGATATTTAAAACCTTGGTCTTTTTAGGCGCAAGTAAAAATGAACCGCCCTTAACCTTAACAACCTTAACCTTCACGGTCACCTTAAACTCCTTGCCGTTAATGTTAAATATAATCTTCTTAGAGCCTGTATAATAAACATTTACAGTAATTACGTTATTGTCAAGACTTGCCACCACACCGTAGGAGTCGTCGCTAAGCTTGTAGGAAAATAGAGTCCCTGCGGTATTCTCATCCAGCACCGTATCGCTATTAACCTTTATGCTAAATGCAGCTGGATTAATATTTACAGGTGTGTAAAATGTAAAGCTGGTCTTCTCAAGAGTAACATTAGTCATATCCGGAAAAACCAAAATATAAATGTAAAATGAATTGGTAATTGTATAAGTTTCGCCAGTTTCAGAACTCTCGGAACCCTGAGATTCAGCGCCCTCCGGACTCGCAGACTCAGAAGCCTCCGCCTGCTTTTCTTTATAGACACATTTTACTTTCACATCAAGAGTTACACTACCTGGTGAAACCGCCTCAAATGCGCCCGCTTCATCCACCTTTAACACACTGGTGTCATCACTATTATAAGTTATCTGTATGGACTGAAGTGTGTAGAGATTAGGATCGATCTCGCTCTGATTAGCGCTTATCCAGGCCTCGTCCACGACAAATGTATCCTTCTGCCCTTCAGAAAGAGTAAGCATATCTTCTTTTTCGGTCTTATCAATGTAGTCCGTTACATTGATAGCTGCAGTAGCGTGCTTTGCATTACCAATGTTAAAAAATGCACCGAGCATCATAAAGGTAAATGCGCATGCAAACAGAAAAAACTTAGAACTTTTTTTCTCAGTTACCATAATGTCTTCCTCCTAAACAAACATTTGCTTCACAAATCCCGCATCCTCTGCGATTCTATCGCATATTTTTAAAGATGCATTTTCATTTAACTTCACAAATTTCTTTGATAAAGCTTCTCTTTTTTCTTTTAAGGGATCTACACCTTTAAGCAGGTCATCCACGTATTTTTCCACCTCATGAAAATTCTTTGCAACATAAGAACAATCGATTATCTCTCTCATTTCATCAGAGTAATCAATGTCCGTATTTGCAGTATAAATCATCGGATTGCCAATCATAAAATAAGTTATAATAATCGAAGACTGGTCCGTAATAAGAATATCCGTTTTGGAAAATGTATCTTTTATAAGTGCATTGTCGTCAAACCTTACCCCAAGGTCCGTCACATTTTTCTTATAGGCATCCACTTCATCCTGAGTTAAGTCCTTATTTTTAACCATGTTTTGAAAGGTTAATGGATGGGGTCTTAGGACCAAATCCACCTGAGGATTATTCTCCTTAATGGAGAGAATTTTTTTCCAATATTTTAAAAATGTACTGCCACCTGTTTCCTTGTCATCTATCCAACGGGGCGTCCATAAAATAAGCTTTTCATCGGAAACTTTTTTATAGACAATCGGCTTATCAAGAGACGGATAACCCTCATAAAAAATCTTTTTATATTTGTTATTTTTTTGCAAGATGAGCTGCTGCTTATTGCTGGTAAAAAACAAATATAAATTCTTGAAAAACGAAGGTTTATAATAAATCTCCGGCAGTATCAAACTCTGATAATCATAAGGCACGTAACAGGTTTTGGCATATTTAATAACCTGCTTTGTATGGTACTCTTTAGGCAGATACTTTTCCCAACATCTCTGATAAAAAATGTAGTCCATATTGAGAGATTTCAGATTACGCCATCTACCGTCCCTGTAAGCTCTTAAGAGGAATTTTTTATCATATTTTTTTATAAAATATAACGCATCCTCACCATAATCACTTATTTTTGAATTAGTAAAATCATATTCAGGAACA
This sequence comes from Lachnospiraceae bacterium, assembly GCA_024696825.1. Classification (GTDB taxonomy): domain Bacteria; phylum Bacillota; class Clostridia; order Lachnospirales; family Lachnospiraceae; genus JAEEJA01. The sequence continues at coordinate 13,847 of JAILGL010000062.1, read as the reverse complement.
AGAATTAAATATGGCTCAAACCTCTCATCTTCTACCATGGCTTCAAATATATTTTCTTCCTTGTCCCAGACAGAAGGCATCTGCACCAAAAAGCCAACCTTTATAGGTCTGTTTTCCACTTTATTATTCGCTATTTTCTTTAAGGCACTATTCGCAAGAGTATCAAGAACCCCGTGATAAACCACTCTTAGAGGTGCCTTAATCATCTCTACAATTTGCATTTAATAACTCTCCCATAAATTCATAAGCCAAATTATAAAATACAAATTTGGCAATTCTATAACAAATTTTAATTTTATTTAAACTACAAGCTTAGCTAAATCACAAGACTTATTTTCCACTCTTAAAGCCCTTGTAGAAATCAATAAGGAACTGTCTCTTTACAAAAATCACAATTAAAACTATTACACAAACTATAATTCTTGGAATGAGATAACCATAAAGAATCACTCCGAGATAGGCTATCAAGGAGAAAATGATAAATAAAAGAGTAAGGCCTTTGTAGTTAAAACCTTCGTCCTTAATGCCCTTTTCCTTAAGGACATTTTTCATAGTTACATAGTTTGCAATGGTGAATATAAGGTAGCTGGCAAGAGTTGTATAGGCTGCTGCTATGAAGCCATATAACTCTATGAAAAAATAATTTAAAACAAGGTTAACAACTGCTGCCCCTACGGAAGCAAACACAAGCTTTTTCTTCTCCTCATAGTAAAACTCCACATTTATAAAAAGCTGCGCATAAAATAAAAGTAAAAGGCTTATGGCAACGGGTGGAACCACGTAAACTGCCTCGAGATATTTTTTACCTGCCATTATGAGAATAATCTCAGGAGCAAACCATATGACTCCCAGTAAAAGCACCGCCATAATTCCAGCGATAATAAGGGAAGCCTTTCTGTTGTCTCTCATTTTTCCATCTTTGATTTTTCCGTAATACCATGGAATGTAAGAGTTATTAATGGCATTTAAAACAAAGTTTAAAACTATGGCAAGAGTGTAGGCAACACCGTAAACTGCGGCATTTCCCTTACCCTCCATGTGACTTATCATAATTCTGTCGCATTGATTAAATATAACCTGAGACAGGTAATAAGCAAGCAGGGGGATGTTAAAGCCCAGTGCGTATTTCCAATATTTTTTGTTAAAAACCTTCTTGCCCCTAATAGCATTGTATAAGAAAAATGCAACGCCAACAGTTATATTTACGGCTGAATAACCGATGATTCTCGCATAGCCTTTTTCCTCCGTATGAGCAATTAAAATAAAGGCAAGAATAGGTGCGAGAAAGGCGATAAATAAGGTTATTAGAACAACCGCCTTATATTTGTATTCAAATCTCTTTTTGCCATTCCAGAGAAGCATGGCGTTAACACTTAAAATCTCCAACACCATCATAAGCATTATAGGAGTCGGAAGCTCAAAAAGCCCATTCCAAAGCCCTCTAAAAGGCAGATAGATGGCAAGAAAAATTAAGGCAAGGCAAAGGGTAATTCCTTCCACCGCTGATATATAGCCTTCCCTGTCATCCTCGTACTTTACCATGGCTTTTGAAAAAGAACCATAGGCAAGATTCAAGGTGATAAAAATCATTAAAATGCCATTCCAAGAGGCATAAATTGTAAACTGACCATACTGCTCTTTAGTAAGCATTCTGGTAAAGAGCGGCAGGGTTATAAAAGCTAGAGCATTTTGAATAATGCTGCAGATAACATAGGCAGTAGAAACCTTAACCACCAACGGAATCCCGTCCCATTTCTTTTTTAAACTTAACATATACAATCCCTAATCAAATCTTATACTTCTTAAATTCCTCATAATCCCTTATATAATCCTCCTCGTCATAATACTCTGAGGCGGCTACACAGAGAACGGAATCCTTCTGTAACCAAAGCATTTCCCTCCAGGTGTACTCTTCTATAATCACGCCGATGGAAGGATCTGAGAGTTCGATTTCCTCTCGACCATGTTTATTTTCAAGGATTAACTGGATGCGGCCGTAAGGACAGAAAAGCATCTGTCTAAGCTTCTTGTGAGCATGGAAGCCACGTCTCACACCCTCCGGCACCTTGGAAATATAATAAATTCTCTTTATTTCAAATGGAAGCTCACGGTTTCCCTCAAAGAAGGAAAGCTCACCGGCATCCACTGTAGGAATGGTTTTAATGTGAATGACCTTGCAGCCTGCAACCTCATCCCTGTCATCTAAAACATCACCCTTAAGAACGGAATACCATTTTAAATTATCCATTCCCTCATATCTTTCAAGGACCTTTTTCGGAATGTCTAAGGCCTCATGAAAGTTATGCTTGTCATAGAAGCGAACAGCCCTTTTATTATCTCTTAAAGCACACCAGTAAACACTTTCTAACCCAAGCTCGTCAAAGGCCTTTTTAATAATGCCCTCCATACCAAACCAGGAATAGCCTCTACCCATAGCCTCACTTCTAACTGTGATGACAAACTCGGCACTTCCATTTTCAATATGCTTAAGACTGACTGTTCCCATATATTCATCTTCATCAGATGCGATGGCAAGATGCATGTTCTCACTGTCAAGCATACTCATTTTTATAAAATTTTCCGCTTCAACGATGGACTTAGACTGAAAATCCCCCCTAAGGTTCTTCGTTACACTTTCATCATGCATCCACTCCAGCATAAGAGGCGCATCCTCTAATTCAAGCATTCTAAGATACATAAAATCTCCTTACAATCTCTAAAACATTAACTAATATAATCAATTACACAATCAAATCCATTTATTAAATATCACCTAAAATTTATTAATGGCATCTATAACATACTTAACTTCCTCATCCTTTAAGCCATAATACATAGGTAAGCTAAGCTCTGTAGCGCTAATCTCTTCAGCAATAGGGAAATCTCCCTTCTTAAAGCCAAGATCCTTATAGCACTCCTGCAAATGTATAGGGATAGGGTAATGCTTATTAGTACCGATACCCTTATTAGATAAATATTTCTCCAAGGCTTCACGCTCCGCGCCTGACCTTGTACGAACTGCGTAAATATGCCAAACAGGCTTACTTACGGAACCCTCTGCATTAGTTATGGAAGCATGGATACCAGGCAATATAATCTTACTATTCTTAATCCCCTCATAATAAGCCTTGGCGATTTTTCCTCTCTCCTCATTCATCCTGTCAAGATGAGGAAGCTTAGCATTTAAAAATGCAGCGTGAAGCTCGTCAAGTCGTGAATTATTACCCTTGTAAATGTGATGATATTTGTAATCAGAACCGTAATTACCAAGGGCTCTAATCTTATCAGCTAAAGCCTTGTCATCTGTAACTATTGCACCACCGTCACCAAGAGCACCGAGGTTTTTACCGGGATAAAAACTAAAGGCACCCACGTCACCAAAGGAACCAACACGTTCTCCCCCGTAGGTAGCACCATGAGCCTGAGCACAGTCCTCTATAACCTTTAGATTATACTTACCTGCAATCTTTAATATAGGCTTCATATCGGCTGCCTCACCATAGAGATGAACAGGAATAATAGCCTTTGTTTTATCAGTAATTTTCTCCTCTATAAGATTTGGATTAATGTTATAGGTATTAATATCAGGCTCCACAAAAACTGGAGTAGCCCCTGTATAAGTTACTGCAAGAGCAGTGGCAATAAATGTATTAGAAGGCACTATAACCTCGTCACCTTCACCTATATTAAAAGCCTTGAGGCTTAACATAAGAGCATCCAAGCCATTACCCACACCTACGCAATAACCGGTGTTGCAATACTCAGAAAAAGCCTCTTCAAAGGCCTCATTCTCGGCGCCTCCTATATACCATGAACGTTCAAACACTCTTTTAAATGCATTTTCAATATCAGAGTGTAATTCCTTTTCCATAGGAGTAAATGAAACAAATGGAATATTCATCTTGATTCTCCTTTTCATATTATTAGTCCCCAATTATAATACCCTAAAATGCCCTAATTTACAACACTTTGTTTAATAAGTAAATATATGTTAAAATACTGTCGTTGGGTAAAAACCTGAGTAAGACATTCAGTAAAAAACTCAGTGAATAAAATCTCTTATGGGGGATTAAAAAACTCTATTACAATTACAAATCAGAAAGGCGGAAACTAAATATGGAAACTAGACCTTATGTAAAATGGGATGTGATGAATTCATTTATCATCGATGTATTTAAGCAGTATGGGGTGCCTGAGGAAGATGCAGCCATCTGTGCAGATGTGCTTTTAGAGTCTGACAGACGCGGTATAGAGAGCCACGGCTGTAACAGATTTAAGCCTATTTACATCGACAGAATCGAAAGAGGAACACTTCTTCCAAAGACTGAAATCGAGATAGTTAAAGAGACACCTACCACAGTTGTAATGGATGCACATGATGGTATGGGAATGGTAGCAAGTCATAAAATGATGACTATGATTATAGAAAAGGCCAAGAAATACGGCATGGCAGGAGGCGCCATTAGAAATTCAACACATTATGGAATCGCCGGTTACTGGACAAGTATGGCAAGTAAGGAAGGACTTATCGGAATAACAGGAACTAACGCAAGACCATCCATCGCACCAACCTTCGGTGTTGAAAACATGATGGGAACCAATCCACTTACATTTTCCCTTCCAACAGATGAAGAATTTCCATTTTGTTTAGATTGTGCAACCTCAGCTATTCAGCGTGGTAAGATAGAGTATTATTCAAGAGAAGGCAAGGAAACCCCTGCAGGAATGGTAGTTACGAGAGACGGTAAAACCATAACCGATTCAACAGAAATCTTAAAAATGCTCACAGAAAGTACTGCTGCTCTCACACCACTTGGCGGAGGCCCGGGAGACGAGAACTGTGGCTACAAGGGATATGGCTATGCAGCCGTTGTAGAGATTCTTTCAGCAGCCCTCTCAGGAGGACAGTTTATGAGGGCCTTAACAGGCGTAGGAGAAGACGGAAAACCAAGTATGTACCACTTAGGACATTTCTTCTTCGTAGTAGATCCTGATGCATTTGTAGGCCGCGAAGAATTCAAGAAAATCGCAGGAAACATCTGCCGCGACTTACGTAACAGTAAGAAAGCCCCAGGCTACGATAAAATCTACACCGCCGGTGAAAAAGAATACTTAACCTGGCTCGACAGAAAAGACAAGGGCGTACCTATAAGCGAGTCAGTACAGAAGGAGCTTGTGGAGCTTAGAGATAAGTTTGGACTGGATTATAGGTTTGAATTTGAGGGGTAAGGTTTGGACCGGATTATAGGTTTGAATTAGGAAAGAGTAAATAAGAATTTAGGTCATGGAAATGATGTAAAAATGATATGGAATAAGAAAAGCGAGAGGGTACGAATCCCTCTCGCTTTTAATTTACCTTTATCTTGAATAAAACTCCACAAAAGAAGCTCTATCTGTAATTCCAAAATCCTTATAATTAAATTCTCCTTTTTCCACGGCAAACTGCTGATACCAGTTGTAGGTTTCATCTATGTTAGGAGTATCAACTCCAGCGAAACGCGCCACCTGTCTTATGATGGTAAGTCCGTAAGAAAAATCCGCTGTAAAATATCTTGAATGTAAGTCAGGTAAAAGGCCATTATCACTTGCAACCGAAGGAGTAGTAAGACCTTTAAATGCTGCTATTGACGAAATCTTCTTCGTCATCTTTTCTATAGTATCACTCTCATAATGAACCTTTAAGGACTTAACATATTTTAAATCAAAATCCTTGAATGCACGACAGATGCTCTGCACCTCATCATCACATTTAAATAAAAGCTTAGAGGAGGCATCATCCCACTCCTCATAGAAAAGAGGCAGGGATTCATAGGTTTTCTTCCCATCAAAATCTCCAAATATAGTTCTAAGCCTCGTAGTGTGTAATATAGGATTAGAAGGCGTCATGGTAAGATTAAGGTAGTAAGGAATGGTAAGACATGGAATATCAAAAATACCACTTATAAGCTCTGCACACTCCTCAGCCTTAGCCCTTGGAATGGCGGCCACATGTAACTCATCCCTGTAACCAGTAGACTTAACACAGCTACCCTTTTTAACAAGACGGGCGATAGCAGGAACTCTCTCTATACCAAAAAATGTATTGCCGCGCTCTATGCATTTTTTAAATGCACATTCACTTCCACCACTTCCGGGAACCACACCAATCATTACATCCTTATCTGTATTATCATAAATAATATTTGCAATGCCACTCATAAGATTAGAAGGCAGTGTTACAATAATTAATTCTGCATTAGAAAATGCAGCTTTAGGATCAGAGGTTGCAAGCTTTATATCACCTTCATGAGTTACATTTCCTTCATCATCCACCGTAGAAAGATGGCCATCATAAAGCTCAGGCTTTGATGTATAAACTATAACCTCATGGCCCTTTTCGGCACAATGAACCGCAAACTGAGTACCTATATTCCCACCACCTGCAATAGTGATTTTCATATATTAATCCAACTCCTTTTTCAATGCTTCTATAAGCTTATCATTATCCTCAGTATTTCTTACTGCAAGTCTCAGATAATTATTACCATTAGTCTTAGTAGTAAGCTCCTTAATAAGCAAATTATACTTAACTAAAAGAGTCTTTAATAATTCCTTAGGACTGATCTTACTATCTAACTCAACCATTACGTAATTTGCCTGAGAAGGAATAACTCTTATACCATTCACCTTAGCAAGCTCTTCCTGGAACCTTGCACGCTCAGCACGAATCTTTACTAAGGCCTCCTCATAATCCTTTTTATATTTCTCCTCTATCTGCATATAAAATTCACCAAAGGAATTAATGTTCCAGATAGCAACATCCTTCTTCATAAGGGCTATGGTTTCTTCATCACCGGAAGCAAGAACACCAAGTCTTAGACCCGGAACACCATAGGACTTAGAAATGCTCTTCATAACATATAAATGTGGATTAGAGGATAATATCTCCTTATCAATAAGAGTATTATCAGGTTCATCTGCAAAGTCAACAAAAGACTCGTCTATAACAATCTTAATACCCTTTTTACTACTCCAGTCAATGAGACGAAGTAAGTCAGCCTTTTTAATATAGTTACCTGTAGGATTATCAGGATTAACAACTATAAGACTATTAATATCCTTGTCGCCAAAGAAATTCATAATATCATCTGCAGTATAAAGATAATCCTTAGTTTCAGGAACAAAATCAACTGACATCTCTCTATCATAACGGTTAGGATATTCATCAAAGGTAGGACGAATAAAACCAACCTTTCCATCCATATAATTCATAAGAGATTTTATAAGCTCTGCAGCACCATTTCCCACAAGGATATTTTCCTGATGAACAGAAAAATTCTTAGCCGCAAGAAGACTGTTAACTCTCATACCTGAAGGATATTCAGTAAGAAGAGTATCAAAGTTGGCTCTAAGCTCATCTCTCATTTTCTCAGGTGGAAAATAAGGATTAACCAGATAGCAAAAATCCAGAAGCTTAGGATAACGCCAGTATCCGCCATATCTTCCCTGCATAAGCTTAACCTTTTCATCTTCATTTGGCGCAAATATAGACTCAGCAATATCCAAATCCTGAATATCATCTATCTCATACCATTTCTGACCTGTAAGTCTCTTAGCCTTAATACCTGAGCTATCAATAGTTGTAATAACTCTAAGGACCTGCTCATAGTACTCATTCTGACCAAGAGCCGCCTGATAAGCATCCAAAAATGGAACATAATGAGTCTCAGAAAAATGCTTACTAAACTTATAAATATTAACTGTTTTATAATAGTCCTTAATCTCTTTAAACTTAAACTTCTTACCCGGCACAAAATCATCTATGGTATCATCATCCAAAAGCTTTACACAGGTTCCGTCCATCCAGGACTCATATTTATCAACCAATGCAAGAGTATCCCTTGAATCATTAAGAAGCTCATCAAGAACTGAATCCTCAAAAATAAGATCAGACTCAAAAAGAAGTGTATCCTCCTTCACTAACCAATCCTTTGCAAGAGACAAAGAATAAATGTTATTAGTCTTATCATATATAGGATTATCTATAAAAACTATAGGCGTTTTAATATCAAGAGTACCAATGTAATCAACCAGCTTCTTGCCTTCGTAGCCTATAACTATAACTATTCTGGATAACTGTCTCTTATCAATCTGATGAAGCATTCTGTCAATAAGAGAAACCCCATTCACCTTAACCATACATTTCGTATTGTTCTGAGTAAGATCCTTTAATCTTTTTCCCATTCCTGCTGCTAATATAACTGCCTGCATAATAAACCTCCTTAGGTTAAACAAATAACTTTAGATATTATAGCATAGATTAGGGGGATTCAAAAGAGGTTTTGGGGAGGGGAGAGAATAAAAACCGAGAGCAATAAAAACTGCTCTCGGCTTCTAAAAAAAGTTCTTTCAATACTCATATTATAATAACTAAAATAGTTTTTATCAATCATATATTAACTATTCTCATCACACCTGCCTAAACAACATGATTTTGTCATTTAAAATAACATCTACCTCTATCCTAAATTACTTAAAACTCCCCTTAAACTACATATTTCCCACTATTTTGCAAATACTTTCACAAATACTGATTATTCAGTTGACGAGGATTAAGCAGATGGTGAATCATCAATCAAAACATAATCCTCGTCGCAAAGTCCATTTTTAACAAAAAATTCTCTTCTATAGCATACTGCTTGAATAGCTATTGGAAATATATCATTTTTAAAAATGGTTTTTCTCGCTTTATCATAATCCATTTTCAATATATTAGGCATGTATTTATTAGATTTATCAACTCGTTCATCTTTTATTGGATTCATATTATAATCACATTGTTGCGCCATACCTACAGTCGCAAGAAGTCTTTCGTTAGATAAAAGTACTTTTATTTGCGAAGAAAAAGTACTCGAGTTAGGATACGTATCATCTCCACCAATAATCTTGATAAACTCACCCGTAGACTTTTTTAGAGCATTATTAATGTTTCTTACTGTTCCAATATTTTCTTTATTATGCAATATTCTATACTTTATTATATTTTTATTTTTCTTGTCATCTATAAATTTTTTTATATTGCCTTCGTCAAAATTGAGAGTTCCATCATCAGCTATAATTAATTCTATATACCGATAATCTTGATTAAGTATAGAAGATAATGTTTCATAAAAAAATTCTTTTTGATTATAAGTAACAACAATAACTGATAATAGACCTTTTTCATAATCATTTAAAAATTTAGCCATATTACTACCTTCCTATATTGTTATATTTCTTATTATATAATTTTAAACTTATCCTCAATATCTAAAGAATCATACCATTCATTAAAGGTAGTTTCTTCCCACGGCATATATGTTCCAAAATGATTTCTCCAAGGATATACAGGCTCACCTGTAATTTTATTCTTAATTCTTCTAACATCCGAAATACCCTTTGCCGGATTACCAACAGCCACCTCATATGGCTTTACAGATTTAGTTACTATGGCGCCGGCACCAACTAAGCAATCCTGCCCAATTTCTAAACCTGGCATGACTATTGATCCTGTTGCTATAATCGCAAACGAATTAACATGAACTCCGACAAAATTTTCTGAAGGAGGTGTAGGATCATTAGTAAGTATAACATAAGGAAAAATCCATACATAATCATCAATCTTAGACAATTGACCAATATGAACATTACTATGTAATCTCACATAATTTCCAATAGTACAATTACCTTGAATATCAGATAGCGTACCTATACTAACATTATTACCAATTTTAGACTTTTCTCGAATAGTAACTTGATGCCCCGTCTGAAAATTATTTCCTATTTCGGAACCTGCATATATTATAGATCCACTTCTTATCAAAGAATGGTTGCCAATTGTTAGTACATGTTCTTGTTTCTTATGTTCTTTATAAAAATCCATCCAATATTCCCCTACAATACAATTAGAACCTATATTACATTTATCACCTATACTAGTGTTACTTCTAATAATTGTATTACTATCTATGTAAGTTCCTTCACCAATAACAACATCATCTTCAATTATACAATTATGCTTGATAATAACATCATTTCCTATTCTAACGTTATTCCCTATAATAATATTTTCGCCCCAATTTTTTTTATTCATTTCTTTATTTCCTTTCTTAAAATTCATTAATAGCATCAATAACAAATGCAATTTCTTCTTCTTTCATTCCATAATATAAAGGAAGACTTAATTCAGTATCACTTATTTTCTCTGCAATAGGAAGAGAACCTTTAGATATTCCTAAATCTTTATAACACTCTTGTAAATGTAATGGAATTGGGTAATGTTTATTAGTATATATACCTTTACCACTCAAATACTCTTCTAATTCATCACGTTCATTACATCTAATTCCATAAACATGCCAAACAGGAATACAATCATTAATAACTTTAGGAGTTATAATTTTAGGATTCGTTATATTCTCATTATATCTATTGGCTATTCTTCTCCTATCATTATTTATTTTTTCTATATATTTCAGTTTTACACTAAGAAATGCGGCTTGAATTTCATCTAATCTACTATTATTCCCTTTATAAATATGATGATACTTATAATCCGAACCATAGTTTTTTAAAGCTCTAATCTTATCGGCTAACTCTTTATTATTTGTTACAACCGCTCCTGCATCACCGAGTGCACCCAAATTCTTTCCTGGATAAAAACTAAATCCTGCAGCATCTCCAAAAGACCCTACTTTTTTCCCTTTATATGTGGCACCATGTGCTTGGGCACAATCTTCAACAATCTTTAAATTGTATTCTTTTGCTATCTTCAATACTATATCCATATCACATGGCTGACCATAAAGATGAACTGGGATAATAGCTTTTGTCTTCTCTGTTATTGCACCCTTTATATTTGTCGGATTTATATTAAATGTATTTATATCTGGCTCAGCAAAAACAGGCGTTGCTCCTGTATAAGTAACTGCTAAAGCAGTAGCAATAAAAGTATTAGATGGTATTATAACCTCATCACCACTTTTTAAACCAAGAGCTTTAAGAGACAACATAAGAGCATCTAATCCATTTCCCACACCAATACAATAATTAGTCTCACAGTATTCTGAAAAGTTTTTTTCAAAGTTTTTATCCTCATCACCTTCAATATACCATGATTTTGAAAGTACTCGATTAAATGCATTTTTTAATTCATCTCCAAACTCTTTTTCCATTGGCAAAAAAGATACAAAAGGAACTTTCATTTTATCTCCCCCTTCTTATCATTCTTTATGTATTCTAAATATTCATCATAATCCCTAATATAATCATTCTCATCATAATACTGTGAAGCAGCTACGCATAAAACTGAATTATCAATATTCCACCTCATATCTCTCCATAAACCTGGTTTAAGAATAATTCCTATATTAGGATTGTCTAATAATATTTCTTCTTCATTTTCACCATTATTCAAAAAAATAGTAACACTACCATAAGGACAAAACAACATTTGCTCTAATGTTTTATGTGCATGTGCACCTCTTCTTGCTTCAGCCGGAACATGATGTATATAATAAATACGCTTTATTGAAAAAGGAAAAGTTTTTTCCCCTTCAAAAAAAGATAACTGTCCCTCTTTTTCCGTTTGAACTGTTTTAATTTCAATTACTTCATACTGCATATCCTTTTTATCCCCTTTCTATTTTATTTATAAGAACATTTATTAATTTATCATAATCATATTCTTCCGCTAACAATCTAGCATTTCTACAATATTCATTATATTCATTAATATCTATTTCACTCATCTTTAAAATTGCATCAGCCACAATTGAAGGATTATTATTAACAGATATACCCACATTATATTTTTCAACTAAATCATATGATGGTCTAATCATAGATAATACGGGTTTACCACTAGCAAAATACATAAATAGTTTATTGGGACTAACTCCATACTTTAAAAGATTTGTGTTAATAAAAGTAAAAATATTAATGTTCGCTCTAGAAAGTACACTCATTGCATAACGTTTATCTAAAGCTCCTTTAAATATAAGATTATTTAATCCATATTTTTTGCTCAAACTTTTTAATCTTTCTTCTTGATTTCCATAACCATATATTAAAATAGAAATATTATTCTTTTTCCTATTTTGAATTATTTTTGCTGCCTTTACTAAAACGTCTAATCCATTAAACTCACTAATAGAACCTAAATATACTACTTTGAACTTATCCGAATCAAGATCTTTATCTTCTAAAATATATTTTTCTTTTTGTTTATCTAATTCTTCTAAATTTACCCCATTATTCAAATATCCTATATCACTAGTGTCTACATCTCCACCAACTTCATTACTCCAGCCTTTATCTACAATATAATCTTTTCCACCTTGAAAGGAAAAAATGATTCCATCAGCTTCCTTATATGATTTATGTTCTAAATAGTATAGAAATTTCGTAATTATAGAGTTTTTCTTTAAATACCCCATATTTACAAACGCTTCAGGCCATAAATCTAAAATATCATATATTATCATTGTTCCATATTCTTTTTTCCATCTTAAAAATACGTTACCAAAAAGCCCTGCAAATTCACTTACAATAACATCTGGTTTAGGCAACTTTTTTCTTAATGCCCATAATCGATACTGAAATTGTAATGCAACTAAAACTCTTTTATAACTTTTATGATAATCTGATGTTTTTATAATAAACCCTTTAATCTCTCCATTATTAATAAATTTGTAAGGCTTTTTTTCTAGTATTCGATTTTCTCCTCCTTTATTATCTGAACTACCACTAATAAGCTTATTCACATCCTTTTCAGATATATTCAAACCTTTTGCAAGCTCTTCATAAGTCATACCTCTATCCTCTAACTGTTCTAAAATAGTTATTCCAGGCGGAGTTGCGATATATTTACTAGCCACTGACAATTGACATCACCTCCTATTGTCATTTTTCATTATGACATTAGAATAACACTATTAGGGAGTGGTGTAAATTTCATTTTGGCATAGATTGTATAAAAAAAAGAATGTGTGTTATTATTTTACAGATGACCGAAAAAAGAAAAAGAGAGAGGGTTCGAATTCCTCTCTCACATGGTTAAGGAAAGTAGTATTAAATTTTAAAGTCTTGATCTATCAGATATTGAAATTTAGTATCAGATAGTTTCAATTTTTTTATTTCTATTTTTTTTGCTTTAATATCATCTAAATATTTTAGTATTTCTTCGGTAGTAACCTCACTTCCAAAAGTAATTCGCTTAATAGATACTTCTTTAAATACTTTTCCATTAACATCTATATACCCAAAACCATCATTTCTATCATAAATTAATCTCCATTCATTTTCCACAGACCATGTTGTCCCTTTCATAGTTAATGCAGCCTCTGGTGAAACACTAGCTGTTAAATTCCTAATATCAGAAGCCTTCATATATTTTACTTCCATTGCCGCATCTGGCCTTTCTATCTCAACTACACACCCTTTGCCACCATCTGCATAATGAGACATCATATACATCGAATACCTAGAAGATGATAATGAACATACTTTATATCTGTTTGCATTTTTAATACTTTTATACTCATATGGATCATTTAAACACTTTAAATCAGCCAAGAATAAACCATGACGTAATATATCATCTAACCATTCAAGTTTTGTAAATTTCTTTAATGTTTTTCTATTTTTTGACATTTATACTCCTTCTTCTTTCTATTGAAAAAAACTATTATTATGATTCTTACTTAAAATCTTCTTTTTTATACAAGTAATAAATGGGATTATCTTTGCATACTTCTTGTTTATAGAAATACAAGAAGTATGCAAAGATAATCCCATTTATTACTTGTATAAAAAAGAAGATTTTAAGT
>JAILGL010000054.1 GCA_024696825.1 Lachnospiraceae bacterium | reverse complement strand
TTTACACACTAAAAAAACACATATAGAACTATATGATTACGGTCTTTTTTTCGGCATAAATTTTGAAAATTATTTAATTGTTTCGATTCAGTAATTTATGATATATTATAGATTAATGATGTCGTAATCAATTTCACATTTCAGCAAAAAAACACCCTCATTATCACTGTTTATGTATATTAGATAAAGAGGGTGTTCAAGAATCTAACCAGCCGATTCGATATTATTCAATTATTTCCAAAAAGAGTATATTTTTAATCCTCTCCTCTACTTGATTCATATACGCTATTGTTAGGATTCATCTGATTAGCATGATTGTCCAGATTTGCCTGATAAGCGCTATTATTTGGATTATTCTGGTTTGCGTAGTTATCCAGTTGAGACTGGGTATGAGTATTACCTGATACTCTGGATGAACCACCTGAATTTGCTCCTTTTGCCATATTGGTCTACCTCCTATTTATGATATTTCTGATAAATGTGATTAACTGCCTCTGCATAAATTACAAATGAAGAATGTTCACGGTCACCTCGCTGTAAATACATATTTTTAAGCTTTAAGTACTCCTCTTTTAACTGATGAGATCCACCCTTTTCATGGATTTCTTTAGTTAGCTTTTTTAGATTATAAGTGTGTGGAACCTCATTCCACACATAGGTATCATCTTCTTTTCTATGAATCAACCTGCAAAGTTGCATTTTTTTATTGTACTTCACTACAGCAAGATCAAAGCTGAATTTCCTACCAGAACCATTTGCAAACCTCATAACCGAAGTTATACAAGACCTTTTATCACGACCTTCGGAAAAATCAGTATCCTTTACAAGCTTATTTAATTCTTGAATAATCAAATATTTCAAGCCCTTCAGATTTTTATTCAATTCTAAATGCTCATCCGAATTTGTGCTTATCTTATGAATCACCAGATTATAATCCAAATCATAAGGCTCATTTTCATTTTGTGTAACCACACTTTTTTCTCCACTTCCGACTAACATGATTACAGATGAAATTCCTTTTTCTTTGAGATTTTTTCTAAGCTCATCCAGAATATTTCTGCACATTTTCTTATCTTTTTTAATCTTCGAATCATCAACATACTTATACATAATACTGTTTCTCCTTTCAGATATTTCCCTTACCGTCCATTTAGCTGTGCACCGCTAAATCATTATAGGATACATAGGTAAAAGGAAAATGTCAAGGGAAAATTTAAGATGGCAGAAGGTTTGTCAAAGACGAGTAAGTGGGGAAAAAAGAAAGGGCACCAGCATAGGCTGGTGCCTCTTAAAAATGCCATAATATATTCTATTTATACCTCTCCCACATACTCTCAATTTTTCCCTTAATCTTTTCCCTCAATTTTTCAGGATATATAATCTCTACCTTCTCTCCCTGACTGAGGACCCACATTATGATTCCATCGCCATAAACTTCAGCTTCGACTATATTGGCATCCTTCTTTTCCAATATAACCCTGGCTGTTGGAAGGCGGTCGAGTGTAGCCTCCAATGCTCTTTCATGCACTTTTAATCGCACCTTAACAAGCTCACCGGCGAACATGAACTGAATTCGTTTTCTGTAGAGACCTTCCTCGAAACGATCGCTATATTTAATGATGTATTTTTCATTTAGAGGTTTGCAACGCTTGATTCTGTCTACTCTAAATATAGCGGGATAGTCAAATGCCTTTTTATATTTGTTAGCTCCACTTTGGTTCTCGTTTTTCTCTAAAATGTATGCATTCAGGTAAAAATAATAATCTGAAAACATGATAGAAACCGGGATAATGGTTCTCTTTACTTCATCCATTACATTAATGTGCCTTTTATAGGATATTTCCAGAACCTCTTTATTTTCTATATATTTACCAAGTTCCCAGATTTTTTCCTTTACCTTTGTCTTATGCTTTGGCTCAATGTAGTGATGCTGCTCATTCAAAATCAAATCATTGACCAACTTGTAGTTTTCCAAAGGGGCGCAGCCTGCTATGAGCTTTTTAATTATCGTATTCATCTCCGACTTTGTAAAAGCTCTGCTGGAAAGTAGGATTTTACTTACCACAAGGATTTCCTCATTGGTCATCATGGAACCGTCGTCGCCAACGAGGTAATAACCTTTCTTGGCACGATCGTATTCCACTGTAAGTCCAGTTCCACCTTCCTCTGCGGCAGCATCCGCTAAATATGTTCTTATATCATCTATATCCCTTTGAATACTTCTTTCATCTACTTCAAAAGTCTTAGCCTCCTCAGCTTTATTAATCACCTTACCCTCACGAAGCTTATTA
>JAILGL010000044.1 GCA_024696825.1 Lachnospiraceae bacterium | reverse complement strand
AAATAAGGAGGGAACATGGCCGAGATATACATAGTTGAAGATGATACTAACATACTTGAAATAGAATCTTTCGCTCTAGAAAATACCGGATATAAGGTCACAGGCTTTGAAAATGCAGCTGCATTTTTTGAGGCGGTTTCTAATCATGTTCCTGACCTTGTGTTGTTAGATATAATGCTACCTGATATTGATGGCATAAAGATACTTAAACGCCTTAGAAAAAACGAGGATACAAAGCAGCTTCCCATAATTATGGTAACTGCAAAGACCAGTGAGATAGATGCGGTAAGGGGCTTAGACAGCGGGGCTGATGATTATATTACAAAGCCTTTTGGAGTGATGGAGCTTATTTCCAGAGTTAAGGCATTACTCAGAAGAGTTAATCAGGAGGAAGAGCTCTCTGAATATAAGGTGGGTAATGTCATAGTTAATTCTTCAAGTAGAAAATGTTTTGTGGATGGAGTGGACGTAGAGCTTACCTATAAGGAGTTTGAGCTTCTTCTGTTACTTATAAAAAATGCAGGGATTGTTATGAAAAGAGATACCCTTTTAGAAACCATTTGGGGAATTGAATTTGAAGGGGAATCAAGAACGCTTGACATGCATATTAAAACCCTTAGAAAGAAGCTTGGAGAGGAAAGTTCACATATAGAAACAGTCAGAAATGTGGGGTATGTTATAAGGTGAAAAAAACCATAAACATAAGAATGATGATAGTTGCAACTGTAGCCGTTATATTTACGGCATTGCTTTGCACAGTAACCTACTATAAAGTATTTTACGATGAGATGATGGGAAGTCTTAAGGAGTATACAAGACTTCTTTCCAGTACTGCTCTTATGTATGATGATGAGAAGCTTGATAAGTACGCTGAGGTGCTTAGTAAGGATAATATAAGGCTTACCATTATAGACAAAGACGGAAAGGTTACATTTGACAATGAATATAATGTTTCTGAACTGAACAATCATAAGACCAGGGCAGAAATTGCTGATGCATATAAAAAAGGTGAAGGAAGCAGTGTGAGAAGATCCGACACCTTTAAAATAACGAATTTTTACTATGCTGTAAAACTTGAGGATGGCAGTGTTATAAGGACGGCCAGGGAGACCAGAAGTATTTACGGCATTTTTACTCATGCCTTTCCATTGATATTTGGAATAGTCGTTTTACTGTTAATTGTATGTTATATAATCAGTCATTTTCTTACTAAAAGCATAGTGAAACCTATAGAGGAAATGGCTGGAAAAATAATAGAAAACATTGATAATAAAGAAGGGTTTTCTACTAGCAAAAGAGTAAATACAGAAGGTCCGGAGAATAATGTAAAAGGTGGTGCAGGAGTTAGTAAAAAAGCAGGAAGAGTTGAATCTAATAATGAAGTTTACAGGGAACTTGAACCTGTTATGGATCACATAAAACTGCAGCATGATGATATTTTAAAGGGTGCTGCCCTAAGGCAGGAATTTACGGCAAATGTTTCTCACGAGTTAAAGACTCCTCTTACCTCTATTTCAGGGTATTCTGAGCTAATAGAAAATGGAATGGCAAGTGAGGAGGACACCAGAAAATTCGCCGCTGAAATTCATAGAAGCTCGGATAGACTGTTAGTTTTAATAAATGATATTATAAAGCTTTCAGAGCTTGATTCAGAGGGAAATGTAATTAACTTTGAGAAAGTAAATCTCTACGATATAGTTCTCAACTGTCAGGCTATGATGGAGCCTGAAGCTGAAAAGCTGGAGGTCATAATAAAAGCCACGGGGGAAGATACATTTATAAATGCCAATAAAACCATGATGGAGGAGTTAGTCTATAATCTCTGTGATAATGCGGTTCGCTATAATAAACCCGGAGGTCACGTATATATCGAGGTTAAGGATAAAACCCTGTCAGTAAGAGATGATGGTATAGGTGTTCCTACAAAGTATCAGGAACGCATATTTGAAAGGTTTTTCAGAGTGGATAAGAGCAGGTCTAAAAAGACCGGTGGAACAGGCCTTGGCCTATCTATAGTAAAGCATATAGTAGAGCTTCACAGCGCTAAGCTTAAGTTTGAAAGTGAAGCTGGAAAGGGAACCAGAGTTACGGTGAAGTTTTAAGGGGTCAAGAATTGGGGTTTCGGGATTTAGTAGGGAGATTTTGGGATAAAATAAAATATAGGGATTGTAATATAGGAGTCTTCTTGTGAATAAGAAGACTTCTTTTTTTTAGAAAATATTGACAAAAGGATTCTACAAATAATTGTAAAAAGAAATCTACAAGATATTGGATAAGATTCAAAAAATGATTCGAACAATCGTTTGACTAATTATTCCTCGTGTGTTATAATCGATAACAGTTAAAAAATGAGTGGATAGGTTCTAGTAGTTTCTATGATTAAGTAATTGTTCAAATTTATTTATACATTTTTATGTCATAATATCAATATAGGTAAAGAGGCCATGAAGCGCTATGTATGTGTTTTTTTTGGTGGTAGTTATGCACGTAAAATGAAAAGGAGAAAATTGAATATGACTATTAATGCCAGTGATATTGATTTTGAGAGTTTAAGGGATGATTTAATGGACCATTATGGTACAGCTATGGGTGATTTCCCCATGGCGGTAATGGATGTTGTGGATGTTGAGACTGCATCCAAGAGTGAACTTGTGGAGCTTGCTGACGAGGCGGGTATCGACATAAGACGATACCTTAAGTAGATAGGTTTCAAGTCTTTGGCTTCGTTGAATTTCTAAGTA
>JAILGL010000151.1 GCA_024696825.1 Lachnospiraceae bacterium | reverse complement strand
AGGATATTTGCGACCTCAGATGCAAGACGTCCTAATGTGTGGTCTGTAGCATCAACTACATACCATTTTCTTTCTATATCGGATGGGGTTGGTACATAAGTTTTCATCCCATTATTCCTCCTGTTTAATATTAAATTTTTTTGTGAGTCAACGTTAGTGGCGCTTGCCGGGGCTAATGGCACAGCATCCTCAATGTAAACATCACGGTCTTTAATTTTATACACTTTTTCCAGATATGTCAAGAATTTTTTTGATTAATTCTAACCAATTCTTCCAACTAATTACAATCAATCCTTCCAACCAATTACAACAAATCAATTATCTTTAAATCACACAGAATAGGTTCCCTTCAATTTATCTCTGTAACTCATCAATGTATGGCCCGTTAAATTAGCGCCACTCCAGTTCTCCTTGTTATCGATTCCCTTGGTAAAAATGCTAACTCCAATACCGTAAACAGTCTCATGAGGATTACACTCTGCGAGTAATGCATCTCCTGTATTAATAAGCATTCCCTGTAAGCCTGCGTTCTGTGAAAACTTCATTTGAATTGCATCATTCAAAATAAGCTGTCTCTTTCCCTTCCAAAGCTCATCATCATAGTTTCTAACCTTACGGCCAAAATCCCTAACAACGGCAGGATCATTCACAGCCAAAATCCTCTTTGCAGCCTCCGCATCATTAAATGAAAGCGCCTTCTGATACATTAAATACTGATCTACAGATGTATACTTCACACCATTATTATCTGTAAACTCACACCTAAATGAATTACTAAGGAATCCATACTCCTTATTAGGCTGTAAGAATCCAATAAATTTAGGAGCTTCTTTAACATAATCAGGTGCAAGCACCTTCGCAAAGGTCTGATAATTATAATCCTTTTCTTCATTTTTAGCGTAAATCGCAAAGATTATCTCTTTAAAGTATTTTTTATAATCCTCATCGAATAAAACCTCTCTAAAATATGATGCAATATCAAAAGCATCATGACCATAAGCTCCACATCCCCAAGCGCCCAAAATAAGTCTATCATAGCCATTCATAGCAGAAACTCTCATGACATTTCTAATTCTTTTTCTCATAACGAAACGCACATAATCGTTAGGAATCTTAATTCCATCTCTATTTAAAGGAACTGCTGGAGCAGTAAGAACCGCCGTCTTAAAAGGATTATCAAGTGGTTTAAATTTCGAATCAAAAATAACTGTAACCAATGGAGATAAAAGCATATAATCAAGATAATCAACTGGTCCAAGCAAACGATTCATCCTATACATTTCACTTGCAGTCTCACTTGAAATTGATGCATATAATGTACTTCTTCTGCAAAGTGCTTCTTCCTGCGCATTAGCACCGCTCTCAACGCCGCCACCTGGCTTTGAACCACTAGCAAAATTAAGTACAAGAGTCTTATATCCAGAAATATTTTCATGAACCTCAGCATCTGCCACCTCATTAGTAACAGTTGCTTCAGCGCTTGCCTCCTCGGTAGCTACCGACTCCTCAGCCGACGCATCGGCACTCGTCTCATCAGCCGGCGAATCGGCACTTGTCTCATCTGCATTCTCAGCACTATCCTCTTCTTTTTCGTCATCATCATCAATTTTTTTCAAACTAACAGGTGTCAAATCACCACCTGCTGCATTAAAGGTATCCGCACTAATAACCTTAATATCACACTCATAAGTAGGTAAACCTTGAGCCATCGCAGGAAAACTAGTCTCTAAATTATAAAATAATTCTGGAGTAAAAACCATAACCTCAGACATCTCATTATAATTAGTGTCCAGTACTACCTCTTCTCATCTTCACTTCTACGATACTCTCCAATAATACTCTCAATCTCATTAAACTGCGCAATATTTCCAGGTCTTTTAAGCATCCCTTTTGTTCCAGAAAAAAATCCCATCTTTTTCATCCTCCGTTCTTCATTTTTAACTAAGTAAATAAACTCATTTAATTACTAACCTTTTTACGAAAAATATCCATTTATATATGAAATAAATGAAATCACAACTTGAAAAAGATTGTAACACAGTTTACAATAAACTGCAATCTGTTTGTATGAAGGAGGATACGATGCGTCTTAAACATGTAAAGGGTTCAACCGAAAAAATTGAAAGACACGTTAATACAATTCAGGCAGATTCCGCCAATGCATCAGACTATGCTGGCAAATGGAATTCCCTGATATTTAAAAACAACAATCCAATTCACATTGAAATTGGTATGGGAAAGGGCCAATTTATTCTAGAAATGGCAAAGCAAAATCCTGAAATCAATTTCATAGGAATCGAAAAATTCTCTAGTGTTTTGGTTCGTGCAATCGAAAAACTTGAAGCTTATAAAGCTGATGAAAATCCAGCCGACGAAAACACAATCGATAAAAACTCATCCAATGAAAATAAAGCCGACGAAAACACAACCAATGAAAATAAAGCCAACGAAAACACGGTTCCACATCCATATAAAAACATAATCTTCTTAAGAATGGATGCAGAAGATATAGATAAATATTTTGCTGAAAAAGAAGTTAGTAGAATTTACTTAAATTTCTCGGATCCATGGCCTAAAAAACGTCATGAAAAAAGACGTCTCACA
>JAILGL010000135.1 GCA_024696825.1 Lachnospiraceae bacterium | reverse complement strand
AAGCTTGGCTGTTCCTTTTTTAACACCCTTAATTTTAACAATAATTTTCTTCTTTTTTACTGTCTTTGAAACAACCTTAAATACCTTCTTCTTAGAGGATGTTGCCTTTACTGTATCAGTAGTCTTCTTGCTACTGTTCTGAGTAGTAATCTTGAATACAACATTTCTCTTTTTCTTTCTTTTTACAACAACCTTCTTCTTTGCAGCTGTAATCTTCTTAACCTTATTAGTAGTACTTGTTGAAGAATCACTTGTGTCTGCTGAAGCACTTGGTGATGCGCTTGCATCTGCTGAAGCACTAGGTGACGCTGATGCCTCTGCTGAAGCACTTGGTGATGCACTTGCACTTGGTGATGCTGATGAGTCTGATGATTCACTGGCACTTGGTGATGCGCTTGCGCTAGTTGAGCTGCTTGAATCTGAAGACGAATTTCCCATACATTCATTTACCCATGTGATAAAGTTTGAATCTGCATCTCCTGTTCTCTCTGCTTCAGTATGACCCTGAGCCCAAACAGTAGCAAAATCTACATCCAAATCACCATAGTTCTCTAATCCAAGAGCAAGGTCAACCTCTGTACATAAAGCAGTATCTTCCTGATTAATACCGGAACGAATTCTCCAATATTTAGCTACACTTGAAGTATTATAACCACCATAGTAGTCATTGAGATAATACATTGGGTTATACATATTTATTCTGGTCTGCATATCAGTTCCAAGACTATCTGTAGTTGCAAGATCAGATGTAAAATCATCATAGTAGCTTGAATATGTAGAATTATCCTTTATAATATCTGCCAATGTAGAGTTAAAATGTGAATAACTGCTGTTGCCTGTTCCAAAGAGCTGATTCTCTGCCTGACTCTTTGCAGTAATGTTATCAAATGCTCCAAGCCCCTTAGTTGCATTTTTGGAAGCACATACAAAATCAGCTACACTACTGATAGTTGCAGTATTAGTGCTGCTATCATAAGTTATATATGAAGTTCCCGCATTACTGTTCAAAGCATCGATATAATCTGATGCTGTCTCATATGTGGTAGAGGAGGCTTGTAAAAGTCCTCCATCTGAAGGGCCTTCACCTGAAGGACCTCCTCCACCTGAAGAAGACGATTCAGTATAAGGGAAAGAAGTATCACTTAAAAAGTTATTTAAAGAAGTTTCAATGACTTCTTTAATATAGTCATAATAGGTACCTGACTGATATATTCCACTGTCAGATTCACTAAGAGAAAGAGTTGTTCCATCACTACTCTTTAACCCAATCTCATTAATATAGGTTGCAAATGAAGTAGCAAGACTGTCAGAAACCGACTGGTCATCATCACTTAAATTAGAACGGCTTGCACCCATATTCCACTCATAAGCGCCATCAGCTACATCCAGGTTAGTAATAGGACACCAGCACATAGAACCCTTAACGGCATCACTTACTCCTGAAACTGCACCTATTTCTTCAAGATAAGGTGTATATAAATCGCTGTCTCCTGTTGCTCCGAGAAGTGAACTCTGAGCACCGCCACCACTGTGACCAAAGGAGAAAATACTATCTGTATCACCAGGTATAACATCCGCATTATAACGAACATATCTAATGGCAGCCTTAAGGTCAGTTACACCTGTAGGTGCTCCTGAATCTCTGCCTCGACAACCTGCATAAACATAGATAATACCTTCTGCAGCAAACTCAGCTGCACTGCTGGTATATCCTGTTGGAGGACTCATAGCAGAATAACCTGCTGTATTAACAGGGATAACCATCGGTGCAGTAGAGGCTGTATAATTACCAACTGTACCAGATTCATTAATGGTACAGGTGTAAGTGGATCCATCTGAATTTGCAGTTGCATTCATATAAGCTGCCGGAATATATATTCCCATAGTCTCATATGAAGAATCCGCTGGGGATTCGCAATAAGAAATACCCGTCTGATAATAAACATCTCCACTGGAGTTATAACTCCAAGCTGACATATCAATAGTCGAAAGATTAGTAACTACTTCGGCCTTAGCATTATTTTCTGTAGCAGGCTTAGATAAATGTGAAACCAAACCGCTGCCTATAACACAAAATGCTACAAGGCCTGCCAATAATTTTTTCCTCATATTTTTATTTCCTTTCTGTCAAATGCCAAATTGTTAACTGCGAAATTATTTAATTGTGAGAAGTATCTAATACCAAAGATTATATTCTTTAAACCTTGAAAAACCCTTGAAGTTTTAAAAATTTTTGTTAATTTCAAGAAAAAATTCCGTCCAGCCATCCTTACATTTCACTTTAATCTCCGTCTTGTGACGTTTAGCTATTTCAGATGCTATAGTAAGCCCAAGGCCGTATCTTCCCTTTTCTCTATGTCTTGCAGAATCGACTTGATAGAATCTGTTAAATATATTTTTCTGTTCATTTTCAGGAATTGGATCTCCCTGATTTTTTATGGAAAGCTTTATTTTTCCTTCTATTTTCTTTAAGGTAACTAAAACCTCATCCCCTGAATTCGTATGCCTTATGGCATTGTCTATAAGAATTCCCGTAAGCCTTGCCAGATGATTCTCGCTTCCAACATAAGAAATATCAGGCTCTATATCAAGCTTTAATGAAACCCCTTTTTCATAGGCCATTGCTTCAAATGGAAGAGTTGCGCCCTCGATACATTTACTTAGATTAATCTCACTCTTTTCAAATATCAAAGAATAGTCATCAAGCTTTGAAACCTCCAGCATTTCCTTAACCAGCTGGCTCATATTTTCAAGCTCTTCCTCTGCATAATCCAAATATTTGTTATTTACATTTTCACGTCTCATCATGGTATGACTGGTTTCAATAACGGAAATCGGAGTCTTTAATTCATGCCCTGCAGCCAGCAAAAACTCAGATTGTTTTTTCATGGCAATTTCCAATGGACTAACCAAATATTTACTTAGCCAAAGTACAAAACCTGAGTAGAAAAATAAGGAAATAATTCCAATCATAACCATTCGCCAAAAACTAATTTTTTCTTTTTTTATAATGTCACTAATATCCGTAAATGCTATGAGATAGCCCTTATCCCAAACAGTAATTTCATACTGATATTTACTCCATAAACCATCCTGCTGCTTTTTCTTTGAGATACTTTTTGCAGCCTTAATTATTTCATTATCAGACACAATATCCGGATTGGAATTATAGTAAACAGAGAAATCTTCATTTACCCAATAAACAGAATAAATATCTATTGGCCTCTCAATTTCCGGATAATTTTCATTCCCTCCCCTAATGTCATCCGGAGGTGGATTGTTACCATTTAACTGCGAAGATGCATCCTCATTTTCTAATGCTGAATTCCCTTCTTCTACAGGTGGATCTCCCGGTAAATTTGCCGGCGCTTCTCCTAAACCTGAGCCCTTCTTTAATTCCGTCTGAACCTTAAAATGCGTCATAAGAGCTTTTGATATATCCTTCTCATTTTCCTTTCGAAGTAAAAATGAGTATATTATTAAAATAAAAATAAAAAATAGCATATATACCAGAATAAGTATTCCGGTTATTTTTGCTTTTGTTTTTTTAATCATATAGCTCCTCCGTTTATTTTTCTTAAACGGTACCCACTTCCACGTATGGTTTCTATAGTAATATCGCAACCAAGATATCTAAGTTTTTTTCTTAAAAATGATATGTAAACTTCTTCATTATTATAGCTCACATCTGTATCATAACCCCAGATATAAGTGGTAATCTGATCCTTTGAAAGAAGCTGATTTACATTGGTCAAAAAATATTCCATAAGAGTATATTCTTTCGAAGGCAATGCAACGCTAAGCTCTGAGTCTACATTTTTTAAAATGTGGCTATTTTTATCCAAAGAAAGATTGGCAAATCTAATGCAATTATCATCATTTTGATATGAGCCATTCTCTATTTTATCACGCGCCTTTTTAGCAAGAACGGAAACTCTTGCATCCAGCTCCTCTATGTGAAATGGCTTAGTTAAATAATCTTCTGCACCAAACTTAAATCCCTTAAGCTTATCCTCTAACTCATCACGAGCAGATAAAATAAGAATAGGGGTATTATCCTTATTTTTTCTTAAGTCGGAAAGGATGGAAAATCCATCCTTTCCAGGTAGCATTAAATCTAAAATAATAACATCAAACTTATTTTCTTTAGCTGTATTATAGCCGTCCATACCATTTACACAGACTGTAACCTTATCACCTTTTTTTGTGAACCAATCCTTTAACATATCTGCCAAACGGTATTCATCTTCAACAATTAGAAGCTTCATGCAATTCTCCTCTTGAAATATCTCGGTTTTTTAATATCGTTTAATTTACATACTGCACAGTATTTGATTACTCATCTGAACTGTCATCTGAGCTGTCATCTGAGCTGTCATCAGAACTGTCATCTGAACTATTTGCATTGAATAAATCCTTTAAGTCGTCCTCATGTTCCTCAAATACCTTGAGTACATATTTATCCCAATGTCTTGCGTCCTTAGAAGAATTACCAAACACATAATCCTCCTGGCCATAGTCCATAACGTCAAATCCAGGTATTGCCTTACTTGCACCTGCTGTTCTGTAAGCTGCCGCGTCTGCAAGTGAGAAATCAACCTTTCCATTCTTATATTTAACCCATTTAGAACGGTCAGTTCCTGTAGCTTCTGATTCGCTACCGTTTTTAGTCTGCTTCTCGGCTGCAGCTTTTTCAACAGTCTTAGCACCGTCTACATATTTACCATACATTTTATCAACATAAAGTGCAAGAGAGTCGCCCAATATTTCTGATGGAACATGACCACCATCCCACTGCCATTCTATCTCTGCCTCAGTACCAGCCGAAAGCCATGCAATCTCAAGATTTAAGGAATTAAGCATTGAAATATCGCCCTCAGATGCGCCCATAAGAATTCTTGTCCAGGTTGGATTTTCTGTACCTTCAGCACCCACATAATTAACAGGATTATATAATTCAACGATGTTATTATCATAATCATCGCCCTTTTCAACAGACTCAATATCTTCTTTATAAGCATCCAACATATCTTCAAAGCTTTCATAATTAGAAGAATCTGTGCTATTGCCGGAAGCCTGTGTAGTACCCTGATCAGGCGTACCTACCTTTTCAGTTGAATTTCCATCAGAATTACCCTCAGAACTTCCCTCTGCCTTTGCATCAGAATTACCTTCAGGCTTACTGTCTGAGCTGCTGTCTGAACTTGCATCGGAACTTCCCTCTGCCTTGCTGTCTGAGCTGTCACTAGAATCTCCACCAGGACCACCGTTACCCATATCACTAGGAGCTCCGTCCGGTTTCTCTCCATCACCCATTCCACTTGGGCCGCCTTCCGGCATTTCTCCGTCACTTGAGCCACCTGGGCCACCGCCCATATCGCCGCCAGGACCACCACTGCCTTCGCCAGAACTAGCCTTAACATAACGACCTTCTATAAATGCTTCTGCCTTATCTTCAGTACTCATATTTTTAACTTCACTGTCTGAAAGAGCCTTGCCATCATCGCCAAACCAGGTCCACTCT
>JAILGL010000125.1 GCA_024696825.1 Lachnospiraceae bacterium | reverse complement strand
CTAAGCTCGCAACCCTTCCAGAAGAATCAATTACGGAAGAAGAGTTTAAAAGCTATAAAACAAAAGAAGAAGAGGCACGTAATGCTAAGGATGCTGCAGTAAATGAGGTCGTATCACTTAAGAGTAAATTTGTTGCCAATTATAATAATTTTGTTAAGGATTATAAGGAATTATTAAAAACAAGTATAGAAGTTTTAGGTAGAATCACGGAACGAGATAATCAGGAAAATATTGGCTATTTAAATAGTGTACTTCAAGAACAGAGTAATGTTGTAACTATAGATGAGAGCGTAAAGCAAGACAATGTAACAGATGTAGATTTACATGCACAAATTGGAGATTTAGGCATGTTAAGTCAAATATTAGTTGAAAATATGAAGGCTATATCTGCTGAACTTGATGTGCAAAATCAAAATAAAAACCGGTATGAGAACAATGAAAAGGAATTAAAAAAACTTAGAAATGAAACATTATCAAATATTGAGATGGAGATAGACAAGGCAAAATCAGTTCTTGAAAGTGCAATGCTTGCAATTAAAGGTGAGGAGTCAACAATTGAGACTTTGAAGAGGTTAAAATATGAGAATTGGACAGTTGCATTTGATAAACAAAAAGAGCTTACAGAAGAAGCAGATAAGATGGAAAAGGCTATAAAAGATAGCCAGGACAAGTGTGATGATATTTCAAAGAAGAAAACAGAGTTAGAATCTTCTGTAGAAACTCAAAATAAGATTGCTTCAGAAAATGAAAAGAAATGTGAAGAAAAAAGTGTAATATATAAGAAAAAGCTTAACGAATTCTTTAAATCAGAAGAAGAATTTAAAGAATATATTTCCAATCCTGAAGACATTGATAAATTAAATAAAGAGATTATAGATTATCGTCAAAAAATGAATGCGGCGAAAGAGTTATTGAAGGAGTCTCGTGAAAAAGTTAAAGGTAAGGAAAAGGTTGATTTAGAAGGAAAGAAACAAACTGAAAATGACTTAAGAGTTGTATTTGAAGAATTAAGAGAAGAGACATCAACTATAAATAATAGAAAGAGTAATAACAATAAAATAAAGGAAAAGGTTGCAGACAAATTTAAGGATTATGAAAAATATGATAAAGATAATAAGATGCATGAAAAGCTCTATAACCTTGTCAAAGGTAAAGTGAAGGGTAACAGTAAGGTGACTTTGGAACAATACGTTCAAACATCTGGATTTGATTCAATCATATCAGCCGCAAACAAGAGACTACAGCCTATGACAGATGGTCAGTTTAGGCTTCTTAGAAAGGAAAATTTGTCTGGAAGTAACGATATTTTAGACTTGGAAGTTTATGATAACTTCACAGGTAGAACAAGACCTTCTGGAAATATCTCAGGTGGTGAAAGTTTTAAGGCTTCACTTAGTCTTGCTCTAGGACTATCTGATACTATTTCTCAAAAGTCTGGTGGTATACAGATGGATGCATTGTTTGTTGATGAGGGATTTGGTACTTTGGACAGGAAGTCTATTGATAATGCAATAGAGGTTTTGATGAATCTCTCCGGCAAAGGAAAACTTGTCGGAATTATTAGTCATAGAGAAGAACTTATGGAGGCAATTGAGAATAAAATCAATGTAACGAAAAATTCTAATGGTAGCAAATTTGAAATTATTAGTTAAGTGTTAGGGTTGCGAGGTGCAAAGATGATGCGCTAGAGAGGAGAAAAAAATGATAATTGATATTGATAAACTTAGAGATGATATGATGGATGAGTATGGAACAGCCATGGGAAACTTTCCTATGGCTACGATGGATTTGGTAGAGGTTGAAAATGCGTCTCCAGAAGAATTGGTTGATATGGCAATGAATGAAGGAATTGATTTGAGAAAATATGAGGTGTAGTTGGGAGAAAATAAGTGAAATCTAATAATTATAATAAAATCATAGAATTGGCAAAAAGCGTTATATTGTATTCGAGAGATTCTTTAGTGGTGTCTCTCAGATTTATGGATTCAGCAATTAGCAGATTGGAGCTGGTTTCGGTGTTCCCAGGAACGCCGGAATCGGCTACTTTGTTTGTTAATGGAAACGGTGTAGTAACGGATGGAAGAAGGATTTATTATGATCCTGTTTATATATTGAAAAAATACAAGGAAGCACCTGAATTATGTACAAGGTATTATTTACATCAGGTGCTTCATTGCGTGTTTCAGCATTTTTATATTAATAGTCTGGTGGATCAGGAGCTGTGGGATCTGGCTTGTGATATTGCGATAGAATCCATTATAAATGAGTTAAATATATCAAATGTGAAGGTAGACTATGCTTCCAAACAGGCTAATGAAGCCGAGAAACTGAAAAAAGAGGTTAAGTATTTAGTCGCCGAAAAAATATATGGATACTTTCTTGATAGTAGACCTTCTCCCAAAGAAATACTAAGGTTACAAAATTTATTTTCTTGTGACTGTCATGCCTTGTGGTATAGAGCTCCGCAAGAGGAAGAAGGAGAAGGAGATGGAGAAGGTGATGAAAATAATCAATCAGTAAATTCCGGTGGTGGTCAGTCACAGGATAAAGAAAAAGATGACTCTGGTGGTCAGTCACAGGATAAAGAAAAAGATGACGACTCCGGTGGAGGCCAGTCACAGGATAAAGAAAAAGATGATTCCGGATTTAGTCTTGAAGAGTATAAAAAAATGATTGAAGATTGGCAAAATGTATCGCGGCAAATGCAAATGGATTTGGAAACTTTCTCAAAAGAACATGGAGATTCGGCAGGGGGTATGATGCAAAATCTCGCTGCAGTAAATAGAGAAAAGTACGATTATACAGCATTTTTAAAGAAGTTTGCAGTTCTTGGAGAAGCTATGAAGGTTAATG
>JAILGL010000111.1 GCA_024696825.1 Lachnospiraceae bacterium | reverse complement strand
CTTATCAAACTGCTTGTTGAGATTTGTGGCGTAATATTTGGTATCTATGATCATGGTTTTATTTCCACAAGTCAGAGTAATATCTGTTTTCATCTTTGGAAGCAAATCATAAAAATCATCATCTACCTGCCAATCCATCATGGCTGATGAGGCACTAACACCATGCTTTTTATACTCTGTTTTGTAATATTCCAAAACAAATTTTTCGTATAAACGATGCATACTTTGATCATCTAAAAAGTCCATCATTCTTGCTGTTCCATCTGATTCTGTTTGAAGCAAGTCCTTAATCACTAGTTTACATATACCCACTAACATTCGATAATTCTGATTATTGCGATTAAATGATATGGACCAGTTAATTGTATGAACGTCTAATGAATAAACTTCACCAAAATATACAAGTATTCGCTTTATTTCTTTTTTCCTTAATGGAGAAATATTAGTTTTTAACAATATTTCCAATGTGGTTTTAATAATTCCATTCATGTAAGAATTAACCGAAAAATCATCATAAGCACATACTAATTGTCCTTTTATCATACTGAGTTTTTTCACTGAGGAGGTTACTTCTATTTTCCCACGAGGTGATGTTAACGCTTCATTTTGAGAAATGTATTCTTTTCTTAATCCTCTTTTCAGTTGCTGTGAAACTCCTCTTGTTAGTATTGCTGCACAAAGCTCAGCTACATTATGAAAACTTTCCAGTTCCATATTTCTATATTCCTTTTCATTAAGAACTCTAAAAGCGTACGAAAGCATATAATATACATTCTTAATAGGAATCACAGAATCACACTCCTTAAATCATCAATCCAGTTCTTTGCTTTAGAAGGTTCATCAAACCAGTATTCCTTTAATAAAGGCGCTATTTCAAACTCTATAATACCTGATAAGGTTTGGTAAGATGTTTCTTCTAAACCACACAAATAACTATGGCCAATGCAGAACCCTTCACCAAGAGATTCATCATTAGCAATATCTACATTTAAAGCCTCAATTCTCTCAATTAGATTATCGAATTTTTTATCATTTAAACTCTTCTGATATTTTCTAAATCCAACAGAATTAAATCCTGGCTCCATCTCAAAAAATGCAAATCTTCTACGTAAAGCATAATCCATCATTGCCAAACTTCTATCAGCTGTATTCATCATTCCAACAATATAAACATTTTCAGGAACTGAAAATTTCTCATCAGCATATAATAGTTTTAACTCAATTCCTCGCTTATCAGATTCAATAAGCATAAATAATTCACCAAATATTTTACTTAAATTACCACGATTAATCTCATCAATAATAAAGAAATATGGGGTATCCTCACTATCTACTTCTGCTGATTTGCAGAATTCATAAAAGGCTCCGTGCTCTAACTTAAAGCCACCCTCTTGAGTAGGGCGAAATCCCATTATAAAATCCTCATAAGAATAACTTTGATGAAATTGTACCATCATAACTCTAGAAGGATCTTTTACTCCCATCATTGAATATGCTAATCTCTTAGCAGCAAAAGTTTTTCCTACTCCTGGAGCTCCCTGTAATATTACATTCTTTTTTCTTTTAAGGAGAGAAACCAACGTTTCATATTTAGACCTATCCATATAAACTTCATCAAGAAACATATCAGCATTATATGGTTTTAAATTTAGTACAACTGTATCTTCAACATCATCTTCTGTATCACTTTCAAATAAAGCATTTAGCTCTTCAACATAATCAGTATATGCAGTAAGATCAGTAAGAGTTTTCATTACTGCACGGCCCGGATGATCCCACTCACCAATATGTGTCCATTTTACTTTTCTAATATTTTTATAATAATCCCTGTCATTATCATATTTGTAATCAGATTGAACAATGCCTTTTCCCACTAACTTATACATACCTTTTTTTACAAAAATAACATCCCCCGGTTTCATTTCATTTACAAATTGCCAGGTAGAATGTGCATCATTTTTAAATGATCTTGTAGGATCGATTTTTTCTTTCATTTTCTGCTTCATTTCATCTTTATTGTTGAATTTTGAAAGATCACCAATCTCATCCCATCCAATTCCCATTATTCCTTCACTATAAAATTCATCCCAATAAGAAGCACTGTCACCAGGTGAATAAATCCAATAATGCACTGTTTCAACCCCTTCGTCGGCTATAGCTGCTCCTTTCTTTTCTCTCTTAGACTCAGCCTTCTTTCCTTCGGCTATTTCTTTATTTACCTGTTCTGAATATCTCCAAGCTTCAAAACTTAATTCATTAAAATTCTTCAACTCACAATTCTCACTTTTAATATATGCACTAAGCTTCTCAACTAAATCAAAATATTCCTTTGAAGTAATTTTATTTTCAAAACTTGGTAATGTTTTCACAAAACTATCTGGAAATTTACCTGATTCATAAATGTACCACAAGTTACGTTTATCCAGATTTATCAATGAATCTGAAGCAACCCAGTACATTCCCATTGTAATCTTACTGTTACCATTTCCTTTTTTGTTAATACAAATATCAAAATACTTTGATACCTTGCTTATAATTTCATCTGTCGGATTTTGATCATATTCAACAACTGCATCAAACAATTCCCAAAGTTCCTGAATATCATCATTTCCACGGTTAGGTTTAACAAGATAGAATATAGCATTTTGAGGATTTAAAACTGGAATACTATCGAAAGAAGATGGTATTTCAGCTTTCACATCAAATAAACCAGCTATAGCTTTTATAATAGATATCCTATTATCAACAGTTAACTTTTTATTGAATAACCCATAAAATGTAAAAGGATCTATATCCTCTAGTTTCTTGTCCTTTTCAAGTGTAGGCATACTAATACCCGTTATTTCAAATATTTTTTCAACCTTTTCCACTAATTCCGTTCTATTATCTTTGTACTGACGTAATTTTAAAGATAATTCCTTATAAAAATCCACCCATCCAAATTGATTTGTCTCCTTCATATATGCCTCCTATTTTTTTATATATCATACTTCTTTCGCTCATCTCAATTACCCACTATTATACCACAAACACCTCCATAAAAAAATGTGCATTTAACACTCTAAGTATTAAATGCACATTTGAGATTTAAAATCTTGCCATCCTCCCACCACCGTTTTATAATATTCATAACCACTTTACAGGAGGTACGTGTAAATGAAAGATTCCGATTCAACTAATAAATATAGAGTACTCTCGCATTTTGCCAGGAGGCTGTTTACTCTCTTTCTGGCGTTAAGTCTTGTGTTATCTAGTATTTGCGGTTATTTCGCTCTGCCGGTTAATATAGGATTTGCCGACAAGACTGCCAAAACCGCCGAGGCCGCAGCTAAGGTTAGGCTTAGTAAGAAGAAGGTCACCCTTAAATTTAATCGCTACATTTATCTGAAGGTTAAGGGGAAATATAAGAAGG
>JAILGL010000105.1 GCA_024696825.1 Lachnospiraceae bacterium | reverse complement strand
ATCAGTTCATTTGAACTTATTCAAACTCTTGTCATATACATAATCAATTTTCTTAAGCTCAGAGCAAATATAATCTCTATCTACACCCTCGCTGCTGCAGAACTCATCAAGAGAGTCATACTTATCTCTGAGATAAGTATTTGTTACACTTAAAAGCATCATTGGATCCTTAGGTAAACTCATAATCTGCCTCCTAAATAACTATTCGAAAACTTACTTACTAGCAGCCTCATTTATAAGACTGATGATAGTATCAACGGAATCGCCCATCTTGCTGTTCTTCATATTTTCAATGTATCTTTCTCTATCAGCATAGAGCTTGTTAATCTTAACAAACATGGATTCATCGTTCATATCCTCTTCCTCGAGAACTGAAGCATAGCCCTGATTTTCAAAGGAATGAGCATTTAGAATCTGGTCACCACGACTTGCTGCTGCAGAAAGTGGTACGAGAAGCATAGGCTTTCTAAGAGCAAGAAGCTCGCAGATAGCATTAGCACCGGCTCTTGAGATAACTATATCTGCTGCCGCAAATAAATCCTTTAACTCTGCCTTTATATATTCAAACTGCACATAACCCTCTGTGCCAACTAATGACTCATCAAGCTTTCCCTTACCACAAAGATGTACAATCTGATATTCCTCAAGAAGCTGAGGAAGAATTTCTCTAATCTGATCATTAACATGCTGAGCACCAAGGCTTCCGCCAATAATCATAATTACAGGCTTTTTATCATTAAAACCACAGAACTCTAAGCCCTTTTCTTTAACACCCTGGAAAAGTTCTTCTCTAATAGGAGTTCCAGTGAGAACACCCTTATTCTCAGGTACCTTTTCAAGAGTCTCAGGGAAGTTTACACAAATCTTCTCAACACAAGGAATGCTTAATTTGTTAGCAAGGCCCGGTGTCATATCTGACTCATGAATGATTGAAGGAATCTTAAGTCCTTTAGCCGCCCTGATTACAGGAACTGAAACGAATCCACCCTTACTAAATATTACGTCGGGCTGAAGCTCCTTTAAAAGCTTCTTCGCCTGGTTGTAACCTGCTATAACTCGAAATGGATCGCTAAGGTTTTTAAGAGAAAGATATCTTCTTAACTTTCCTGTTGAAATACTATAATATGGAATATCAAAATCAGCTATAAGACGCTTTTCGATACCATCCTTAGAACCGATATAAGATATCTCATAGCCCTCTTCCTTAAGTCTTTTTAAAAGTGCAATATTTGGAGTAACATGTCCAGCTGTTCCTCCACCGGTTAAAACTATTTTCTTCATTCTGACTCTAACCTCCATTCAGGCTTATTCCATTTACCTGTCTCTTTCTGATTTTTAAACTGATCAGCCGCCTCATCATAATCCCTTACAGCTATGTACTGAAAGGCGCTGATGGTCTTAAGAGAATTATAAATAACCTTTAAATCAACCCACCTTCTGTTATGCTTAGGGTCTCCCGAATCACCTAAAAATACTTTATCCTTCACTCCATCATAGGCAAATATGGTTACATAATGTCCCGGTGTATTAACCCAGTACTCAGTCGAATCATATGAACTAACAAGAACAATCGCACATTTGGATGCAAAAATTCTTTTCTTAAATGCATTGTATCGCTTGTCTTTATTATGAATGGAACATTTAAATCCAGACTTAATAAGACTTTTCTTAAGGTCTCCCCAGCCTATGGCACCACCGCCATAATAAGCCGTTTTTTCCTTGGAAAACCTATATGTATCAAGAGGTGTAGCCTTATAGTTGGAAAATGAAGCGTAAACATTTGCAGTACAACAAAGACCACAGCCAAATGCTCCAAACTTCTTGCCATCTATAAGTAAGTCTCCCCATTCTCCGGAAAAAGGCAGCTTCTCCTCCAAGGCCTTAGGTCCCTGAAAATAAGTATAAATGGTCTTTTCAAACTCCTGTCTCTTCTCTTTTTCAGTAAGCTCACCGGAGTTTTTAGGCCTGTTTTCACTGGCCTGCTTTGCCTTAATGTCGGCATCCTTATTTTTCTTAACCTTGGAATTAAATTTGAAGCTTTTGCCAAATATTAATCCATGCTTATCTGCCCTGGTTCCAAATATGTTATATTCGCCCCTTACCGGAATACTTCCAATAAGGTCAAATGCGAATACTGCCACTACCACCACAATTACGGCAAATATTATTTTTTTCTTTTTCATGATATATAATAACCTACTTAATGTACATTTATAAATTATATAAATGCTGACTTTTCAAATTAATATGCCTTACCCCAGATAACAAGATGCTTAGCAGGCTTTCCACAGCAGATACATCTGTCTGAAATAGCATTCTCGCCAAATGGCATACAACGTGAGGTTGCTGTTGTATCTTCCTTGATTTTTTCCTCACATTCAAGATCACCACACCACATAGCCTTAACAAAACCAGGCTTGGTATCTATTATTTCCTTAAACTCATCATACTCTGTAGCTGTATAAATGTTCTCGTCTCTGTGCTTCTTTGCACGCTCAAACATATCCTTCTGCATAGTATCAAGAATTACCTTAACGCTGTCAGCTACATTGTCAAGCTTAACCTCTGTCTTTTCTCTATTATCACGTCTAACTGCTACGCAAACGCCATTTTCAATATCCTTAGGACCTACTTCTATACGAACAGGAACACCCTTCATCTCGTGCTCAGCAAACTTCCATCCAGGACTCTTATCAGAATCATCAACCTTTGCGCTGATACCTGCCTCAGTAAGAGCGGTAAGAAGCTCATTAGCCTTATCAAGTACGCCTTCAGCCTTCTGTCTGATTGGAACGATTACAACCTGTGTAGGCGCAATACGAGGTGGAAGTACAAGACCTGAATCATCACCGTGAACCATAATGATTGCACCGATAATTCTGGTAGACACTCCCCAAGAGGTCTGATGTACATACTCAAGCTTATTATCCTTACTTGTATACTGAATTCCAAATGCCTTGGCAAATCCATCACCGAAGTTATGACTGGTACCGGACTGAAGAGCCTTTCCATCATGCATCATAGCCTCTATGGTGTAGGTTGCGATAGCACCTGCAAATTTTTCCTTATCTGTTTTTCTACCCTTAATGAGAGGAATAGCAAGAACCTCTTCTACAAAATCTGCATAGAGATTAAGCATCTGAATAGTTCTCTCTTCAGCTTCTTCAGCTGTTGCATGAGCTGTGTGGCCTTCCTGCCATAAAAACTCCATAGAACGAAGGAAAGGTCTGGTAGTCTTTTCCCAACGTACAACTGAACACCACTGATTATAAACCTTTGGAAGATCTCTATGAGACTCGATTACATCCTTATAAAAATCACAGAAAAGAGTCTCTGAGGTAGGTCTTACACACATTCTCTCCTGAAGCTCATTTCCGCCTCCATGTGTTACCCAGGCAACCTCAGGTGCAAAACCCTCTACATGCTCTTTCTCTTTATTTAAAAGGCTCTCAGGAATAAACATTGGTAAATATACATTCTCAACTCCTGTTTCCTTAAATCTTCTATCAAGCTCTGACTGAATGTTCTCCCATAAAGCATAGCCTAAAGGTCTGAAAATCATACATCCTCTAATACTTGAATATGATATAAGTTCAGCCTTCTTAACCACATCAGTATACCACTGTGCAAAATCCACATCCATGGAAGTTATTTCTTCTACCAGCTTTTTATCCTTAGCCATTGTAAATCTCCTCTCAAAGTTAAAAAATTATCCTCTAACCATTATATATTCTCATATATCTTTGTCAAGAAAACTTAAAATATATGTGAATTCTTTGTTGAGTTTTCTAAAATGTATTTCCCCGTCACTCTATTAACTATCCTATTTTACCTTAACCTTAACACTGGAACTTCTCTTACTTCCTATAGCAAGCTTAAAGCTTGTACTTCCCTTTTTTATTCCCCTTACGACAACCTTAACCTTGCCTTTTTTAGTAACAACCTTAACAGCCTTAGCCTTAGAAGTATTACTCCATACGGCACTTATCTTATCAGCCACAAGGTACCTATTATTCTCAGCCTTTACCTTAAATGTAATACTTACTTCCTTACCCTTTTTAACCTTATACTTTTTCTTTTTAATGCTAAGCTTCTTTGCCTTATTTCTCGGAATAACCTTATATTCCAAATTCTTATCACCTGAAGCTATAAATATACTTTCAGCCTTTCCCTTAACACATTTCTTCGGAACCTTAGGCATAACACAGGTACCATCTATCTTGGCAGAAGTTACATTTTGCTTCTTAGTAACTACAGCCTTTAAATCCTCATAATTATAGGCTCTTTCACTCTTTGTAATAGACATATAAACCTTGCCTCTGGTGCCTGGCGTTACTATTATGTGGTTAGAACCATTTTTAACCTTAAGGCTTTTGGTTTCCTTTACATATATAACATTAATTTTCACACTGGCTACAGTTACGCATTCAGCATTTGCAGTATCTGCAGGATTCTCAGAATCATTCGAAACCTGAAGGCTCTCCTCTGTACTTACTTCAGACTCTTCAACCTGAACACTCTCATCTGTACCAGCCTTAGACTCCTCAGGATTTTCAACCTTAGATTCTTTAGCCTCACCTGCACCCTTCCTTGCAAAAATTGGAACTGTATAGCTCCCCTTAGGCGCCTTTTTCTTTATATTAAAACTGACTGTCACCCCTGTACTTACTGCTGATACAGTCGCTGCACTTACAGCATTTAAGGTATCATCAGAAAGCTTAGCGCTGTAATCTGTATAACCCTTTACAGCAGCAAAGGTAACCTCTGTACTATAATCATTTTTCAAAAAATACCCTGCATAAGCATCAATCTCTTTTTCAATAATAACGCTTCCTGCAGTCGCTACAGAACCATCCACATCACCTGTAGCATAAACTGTTTTTCCATTACTTAAACCACTTCCAAATGTAGCAAGAATAAGCAGGCAAAACACAAGCACTTTACTCAGATAAACTCTAATACTTTTACTAATCTTCATTTCCAAATGTCCTAATCTTTTATTCTTTCTTCCTAATTACATATATGCCAAATTTCCAAAAATGCGCATACATTGATATAATACCACACTTTTTA
Organism: Lachnospiraceae bacterium; assembly: GCA_024696825.1. GTDB lineage: Bacteria > Bacillota > Clostridia > Lachnospirales > Lachnospiraceae > JAEEJA01. Next base: position 3,908 of record JAILGL010000105.1, on the reverse strand, counting down.
AAATACTGCAAAAACAAACCCGATTAAGCAAATCCTACCTAACCGGGTTCGTGATTATTTTTAAATATTTATACAGCCTTAACACTGCATGTAATTTTTAAATGTTATTAGCTAATGTCAATAATTATAAATTATTTAACAGTAACCTTTACAGCCTTAGCCTTCTTAGAACCAGCCTTTAAAGTAACCTTAGTAGTTCCCTTCTTAAGACCCTTAAGTGTAACTACGATCTGACCCTTCTTAACCTTAGTCTTAGTAGCCTTTACAACTTTCTTCTTGCTAAATGTAACTGTAATCTTATCAACAACCTTCTTCTTATCAGCTGTTGTAGTCTTATATGTAACCTTAACTGTCTTCTTCTTCTTTACAGTAGCCTTAGCCTTCTTAGCCTTAATCTTCTTAGCTGGATTCTTAACGAATACCTTAACCTTAACATTTGAAGCGCCTTCAGACTTAAGAGTAACGATTGTTGAAGAACCCTTTGTAGCCTTCTTAGCTGCATTGATAACTACCTTGTTACCATTAACTGTTACTGACTTAACTACCTTTTTATTCTTAATAGTAGCCTTAAGTGCTGCTGCCTCATCAGCTCCTGAAGCCTTAGTAAGATTAACCTTAACTGTAGCCTTACCATTCTGCTTTACATATACAGGAGTTGCTGTCTTAACAGTAATCTTCTTAGTCTTCTTAACAACTTCCTTACTATCATTTGTAATAGTAACCTTAACTGCTGCAAGAACGTCCTTCTCGTCAACTACTGTAGCCTTTGCTGTAGTAACTGCAGATGTTGAAACAACCTCTGACTTCTCAGCACCCTTCTTGCAAACGTTGAGAACTACTGTCTGAGCTGTTGCATTCTTAGCTACTGTAAATGTTACGTCTACAGAACCATCTGTTACAACCTTAGCTTCCTTACTCTCAACTACTGTTGTTGCTGCAGGTGATACTACTGCTACTAAATCATCGCCAACCTTAACGTCAGCCTTTACTGCTACTGTTGTTGTTACTGCTGCACTAGAAGCTGCTACTGTAACTTCCTTTGTTTCATACTTAGCTGTTTCAGCCTTTGCATCTGTCACATTGATACCTGTAAGCACAAGTGCTGCTGCAAGTACAAGTGAAACGTACTTCTTAAAAGAATTCATTGTTTGTTTTCCTCCCTTTTATATTAAGTAATTTTTTAAGTACCAAATTATTATATTCCTTTATAATAGGTAATTCAATGGTTAAAATACACTAAAAAAAAGTTAAAAAAACAAAAATTTCTACGTTTTGCACAAAATTTACATACACCTTACATTTTGGTCATTTTATTGCCACACAATGAGACAAAACACGCCACATTTCTATACTCCAAAGTCATCTCTTTTTATATTGGAATAAATGAATAGTACATCACCATCTATAAGAATGATATCGCCTCTTGGAATAATGGAATTACCATTTCTCTTTATAAGCACTATATAGGACTGTCTGGAAATGTCCAGATTCCTTACAGCCTCACCATTCCAGGGATGCGCCTTATCAATAACTATTTCCTTTACATCTATAGGAGGATGGTTCTGATTTGCCTCAGCACCTATGATTAAGGTGTCATTTTCCTGAATCTTAAGATTAGCCTTTGGAAGCAGACTCTCCTTACCTCTTATAACTGCCGCAACCAAGGCATTCTTAGGAAGCTTAAGCTCTAGAAGAGTCTTTCCTGCCCAGTTATCCCCTTTACTTACAGTAAGCTCTATAAAATGTACATCCTTCTCTTTTCCAAATTCACCCAGGGTTTTAAGCCTTGTATACTGCTCCACGAAACCCGCAGAAATAATACCTGTAGGGATGGCAACCATACCCACACCCAAAAAGGTAATTATAATTCCCATCATTTTTCCCGCCGGGGTAATGGGGTAAATATCTCCATAGCCTACAGTTAAAAGGGTTGAGGCCGCCCACCATATACCTGAAAATGCATTTGAAAATACATCCGGCTGCGCTTTATTTTCCAGACTATACATGCAAAGACTGGATGCAAGCATAAGTATAACAATGATAAATACTGAGGAAATAAGCTGCTGACGTTTTCTTACGATAACCTCAGTAATTACATTTAACGAATCATAATAAGCATTGATTCTGAAAAGTCTTAATATTCTAACAACTCTGAACATCCTGAAAACAGCGGCTCCTGCCGGGAAAAATATAGGCAGATAAAATGGTAAAAATGATAACAGATCAATAATACCTGAAAATGAAATGATATATTTACCTACAGCCACTGACTCCTTCTTATCCGGATACAGATATCTGGCAGTTAAAAGACGAAGTACATAATCAATTGCAAAAAATAGAACCGTCCACGTCTCAATAGAAGCGAGGATAGTTCCATATTTATCACTAATACTGTTAAATGTATTAAGAACAGCTGCTGTCAGGTTTAATACAAGCATTCCGGTACTAATAACATCATAGCCCTGGTTAATCTTGTCATCAATTACACCCACAGAAACCATCTTAAACAAACGCTTTTGCAAGCGTCTCCAACCGTCGTTATTTACATTAGTTTTTTCCTTCATATAAAAGCCCTCTTAAATATAAGCCTGTATTCAAGTCTGTAATAAATCTAAAGAATCTCCTCCATGCTGGTAAATTGCGGCTTAAAGCCCATGTTTCTGTAAAACATCTCAGCATTTTTATTACACTCCCAAACATGCAGGGTGATGTTGTAACAGCCGCTTTCCCTTGCAAAGCTCTTTACGTACTCATATAAAGCCTGTCCCACATGTTCTCCGCGACAGACTTCATCCACACATAAATCGTCAATATAAAGAGTTTTCATAGACTCCCTCAAAAGACTATCCTTTATCTCCTCTATAATGGTAAAGCAATAACCTAAAACCTCATCCTTCTCGTCAACCGCAACAAAGATAGGGGCATTATTATCCTTTATCATAAGCGCAAGCTCAGAGTTGCTGTACTTAGTTGCAGGACCTTTAAATAAATCAGGTCTCCCCTCATGATGCACCATGCAAACCTGTACTAACAACTCATGAATGCGACTAACATCTTTTACTTCGGCCCTTCTGACCATTTTTAATTTTCCCATTTAAATACCTTTTCCATTTTTCAATACATTCTATAAGGAATCTGATTATGAAAGAACCATACGAACAGCACCATACATACCGGCATCATTACCAAGCTCAGCCATTCTAAACTCCTTACCCTTAAGGGCAAACATAACCATGTCTTCGTATTTTTCCTTAACTACATCTGCAACAATCTGACCGTTCTTAGACACGCCACCACCGATAACAAATGCTTCTGTATCAACTACCTGTGCTACAAATGAAAGTCCAAGACCAAGGTAATCTGAAAATGTATCTACAATCTCCTTTGCAAGCTCATCATCATTCTTATAAGCCCTAAATAACTCAAGACCTGTAATAGGATGATCATACTGTCTAAGCTCAGAATCCTTATCACTGCTTTCAAGCTTTTCCTTAGACATTCTGGTAATACCTGTAGCTGAAGAATACTGCTCTAAGCAACCCTTCTTACCACAACCGCAGACTCTGGTTTCATTTCTGTTAACAGTGAGATGTCCGATTTCACCAGCTGCTCCGCTGCTACCTGTAAGAATCTTGCCATTTACAATAACACCGCCGCCAACACCTGTTCCAAGGGTAACCATAACGATGCTGTTAAAGCCTTTTCCGCCACCCTTCCACTGCTCTCCAAGAGCAGCAACATTGGCATCATTACCAACCTTAATATTATCTATACCTGTAAGAGATGAGAGCTTTTCTGCAACTGAGAAAATACCCCATCCAAGGTTAGCACATTTAATAACTGTACCATCCTCCTTAACAGGACCCGGAACACCCATACCTACGCCGATTACATCAGCTGTAGCGATG
>JAILGL010000080.1 GCA_024696825.1 Lachnospiraceae bacterium | reverse complement strand
TCTATACCTGTAAGAGATGAGAGCTTTTCTGCAACTGAGAAAATACCCCATCCAAGGTTAGCACATTTAATAACTGTACCATCCTCCTTAACAGGACCCGGAACACCCATACCTACGCCGATTACATCAGCTGTAGCGATGTTCTTTTCCTCCATCTTATCCTTAATAGAATCTGCTATATCAGGAAGAATCAACTCACCATTATTCTCTTTTCTAGTCTTAATCTCCCATTTTTCAAGCATTTCACCCTGGTCATCAAAAAGACCCATCTTAACTGTAGTTCCGCCTAAATCAACTCCAAAAATATACTTTGCCATCATAAACCTCCATAATTATATTAATTTATATTAATTTATAATATTCTATATTATTTTATATTAATCTGTATTAATTCTACGAAATACTTTCTTTCTGGCCTTAAAGCTCTATATCCAGCTCCACCGGACAATGGTCTGAACCAAGTATATCCGTGTGAATCTTGGCATCCTTTAACTTATTATCAAGACTCTTAGAAGAAAGGAAATAGTCTATACGCCACCCCGCATTCTTCTCGCGAGCCCTGAATCTGTAGGACCACCAGGAATAAATACTTTCCATATCAGGATAAAAGTATCTAAATGTATCTGTAAAGCCCGCCTCCAAAAGGATTGAGAACTTCTCTCTTTCTTCATCTGTAAAACCAGCATTCTTGTGGTTAGTCTTAGGATTTTTAAGATCAATCTCCTTATGAGCTACATTTAAATCACCACAAACAATTACCGGCTTCTTCTTATCCAGCTTCTTTAAAAACTCCCTAAATGCATCTTCCCACTCACATCTGTAAGGAAGCCTTAAAAGCTCCTGCTTAGAGTTCGGTGTATAAACCGTCACAAAATAAAAATCATCAAATTCAAGGGTAATAACTCTTCCCTCTTTATCATGCTCCTCTATGCCCATGCCAAGAGTGACACTTAAAGGCTCTTTCTTGGTAAATACAGCAGTACCGGAATACCCCTTCCTCTCTGCATAATTCCAATACTGATGATAGCCCGGCATATCAAGTTCTATCTGATCTGCAACCACCTTGCTCTCCTGGATTGCAAATATATCGGCATCTATCTCCTTAAAGAAATCCATAAAGCCCTTATTAACACAGGCTCGTATACCATTAACATTCCATGATATAAACTTCACTTATCTCCTCCGTTCCGGGTAAATAAAGTACCCTGAAGCATCTCATAAACTACCCCTAATTTTAACATAATCGCACATAAAGCACAAGAAAAAAGGGACCACTAAAAGTGGTCCCTTGAAAAATCTAAGTTTCAAATAATATCTTAAATTATACGATTAATTATTTGATTGTGAAACTAAACTCAACTGAGAGTGATTTCTTAAAGTTGAAAACTGTATCCTTTGTTACGCAGCATCTCTGCTTAAGGACCTTGTTGCTTCCACCATGCTTATAGTTATTAGCTGAGTAATTCCAAATATTGAAGATATCAAGACGATAATTCTTAGTATTGTACTCGATCCATCCCTGATTAAGCTTAGCCTGACGAATCTTAATCTTCTTACCGTCAACCTTGATAACAACGTTAGAGAATTTAAGCTTTGTAGGCTTAACCTTCTTACCAGCCTTGTTAACCTTATCAGCTCTCTTAACCTTGTGATCCTTAACAGCATTAACAACGTCTAAACAAAGAACTCTTGTGTACTTCATGTTACCCTTAGCACTCTTAGTATTAGTACCCTGCTTATAGCAGTTAGATCTCTTAAGAGTAACCTTATAACGCTTTGTACCCTTAGTATTCTTAACTGTAGTAGTAGCTGAATACTTGTTGTTAGCCTTGAAAGATGTAATCTTACTTGCATCATCCATGTATACAAGATTACACTTATACTTCTTAGCCTTTGCCTCTGCCTTCTTTGCTGCTGGTGCTGCTACTGATGTTACTACAAGAGCTGTAGAAAGAGCAACGCCTGTGATCATTTTCACTAACTTACTTGTTTTCATAAAAACCTCCTATAAATTAATCATAATATTTTTTCGACTATAACCCCTAAGTCGATTAATAACATTCTCCACCGAAGATATTATTTTAACTTACCTACGATAGTAACTGTAAGGCTCTTCTTTGGCATCTTCTTTAACTTAGAAGCTGGATATTTAGCCTTAGCATACTTGTTATAATCATTGATGACCATAACCTGTGTCCACTTATCACTCTTACCTGGGTCTGGTGTAAGTACAGGCTTCTTAATAGTAGCAACCTTCTTGCCATCCATCTTAACGATAGCCTTAGTAATCTTTAACTTACTCTTCTTCTTTCCTGGAAGTGTGGTATCAATGTAAAGAGTATTGAATCCACCATCATTAGAGATGTTACCAGCCTTAAGGCCCTTAAGTGATACTGTAAATTTAACTTTACCCTTCTTGAACTTAGCATTAGTAAACTTACCCTTACCAAGCTTCTTGTTTGTCTTACTCTTTAAGTAGTTAGCAAACTTCGCATCATCATGATTGTTACGGAAGTTATACTTCTTAGTCTGTAAGCAAAGATAAGCTGTATAAGTTTTAGCAGCCTCTGCCTTCTTTGTAGCCTTTGGAGCTACGATGCCTGCTGTAAGCACTAATGTAGCAGCGAGAGCTACTGACATTGCTTTTTTGAATCCCTTTTTGAACATGTTACATTCCTCCTTAAAAATAGATTTAATAAACACTTTTTTATAAGCTGAGCTAATATAATCACTTGTATTCAACCCAGCTGAAAGCACTTTCCTAATTTCAATTATGATTTTAATATCATTGTGCAATATTGTCAAGAAAACTTTGTATTCCTTACGATTTTTTAACTATTTTGTACAAAAAATAACGATTCCTTAATTTTTTCACCCTAAAAAAATAAGAAAAAATACATTGATTTTTTAACATGTGGCAATAATGGGTCTAAGGAGTGTTATTTTTTTGCAACGTTTTCGTAAATCTATCTTAATTATAAATTTATTATTATTAACAATATGGATATATAGCCGCAAACTCCTGTAATATAGGATATTCAAACCACATAAAATCAGGGCTGTCAGAATCATTACTTACTTATATTAAGAAACAATTGCTGACAACCCTTTTATATTAAGACCTTCTCTTTTATAAATTTACAATTAGAACTCCGGCTCAATGAGACCGAATGTATGTCCCTTTCTCTTATATACAACATTGACTTCATCAGTATCTGAATTACGGAAAACATAAAAGTCATGACCTAAGAGCTCCATCTGGATACAAGCTTCCTCTGGATCCATAGGCTTCATAGCAAATCTCTTTGTACGAATAATCTCTATCTCATTCTCATCCTCAACCTCTTCTTCAATAAATGCTCTGCTAAGTCCCACAGCGTCCTGCTGCTTCTGCACAAGCTTATTCTTATATTTACGAAGCTGTCTCTCTATTATTTCTTCAACCAAATCGATAGAAACGTACATATCATTACTAACCTGCTCTGCACGAACAATATTACCCTTCATAGGAATGGTAATCTCTATCTTCTGCCTATCCTTCTCAACACTAAGTGTAACGTGTACATCTGTGTCCTTCTCAAAATATCTCTCCAGTTTCCCGATCTTTTCATGGATTGCAGACCTAAGTCCATCTGTTACGTCAATGTTTTTACCACTTATAATAAAATTCATTGTCCTCACTCCTTTACTATTTGATAACAAAATTATAACACTACAGCCGCCACTTTTCAAGTAAATTTGCACAAAAGCAAGGTTGATTTGGCTAATTTTTTATGCAATTTCACCACATTCTTTATGTGTATATTTAATTTTTGAAAACTGTCTAGACAATTATTTTGTGATTTTTTTGTCCAAATGATAAAATTTTATCATTTATTTCAACTCAAAAATGTGAAATTTTAAGTTATTTTTTTGTTAAGAAATCGTAATAAAATGTGGATAATGTGGATAATTTCGTGAATAACCCACTTAAAAACATTAAAAAATCGACAATTGTGGATAATTATTGTGGATATGTGGATAATTTTCGAGAATTTCGATAATAATTTTTCTTTTTATAAAAAAATTGTTAAATTTCTGATGTCAAGCATTTTTTACAAAAAACAAAATGTCTGACAATTTAAAAATACATTAATTCTTTTTAACAAAAAAAATAGCGAAGACCGAAGTCTTCGCTATATTAAATGCATGTTACGATATCATTATCCAACAATTCTTCTCGCACAATAAGGTGTTCTGTAATTGTAAACAGATATCTTAATTCCTGTAGAAGGATTACTTGCATGAATAACCTTACCATCGCCAATATATAAAGCAACATGGCCAACAACCGAATCATTCTTATAGAAGATCAAGTCACCCTTCTTCAAGTTGCTAAATTTCACTTTCTTACCAACAACCGACTGAGCTCTGGATGTTCTTGGAAGAGAATATCCAAAATGAGCATAAATACTCATAACAAAACCTGAGCAGTCACAACCCTTTGTAAGTGAGGTTCCACCATATACATATGGATTACCTTCAAACTGAAGGGCATATTTTACAATCTTTGATACTGATGCACCCTGACCTGATGGAGTGATATAACTTCCATCATCTGATGAAGTGCTATCATCTGTTGTGTCTTCTTTAGATGTAGTATCCTCTGTGCTGGTTGTCTCATCAGCTGTAGTTTCTGTAGTAGTTGTCTTTTTACTCTTAACAGCCACAGCTTCTTTCAACTTAACCTTTGCCAATACATAATCCTTCGCAACATAACCTTTTGAGTCATCTACTGATATTCTAACCCACTTCTTAGCGTTAGAAAGAACCGTATAGGATTCACCTCCGGTTACCTTTGTCAGAATAGTTGACTTCGTGCTCTTACGTTTGCGAACATTAAGACAAGAAACTTTCTTTCCAACTATGATGTACCTAATACCATATTTCTTAGCAACCTTTGCTGCTGCAGAACCTATAGCAAGATAATCTTTGCATACATATCCTGTTATATCACCTGACTTAACCTTAGCCCACTTCTTACCGTTCTTGATAATAGTAGCACCGGATCCGCAGTAAAGCTTTCCTAAAACCTTAGATGAGGTATTAGCTTTTTTTCTAATGTTTACATAATCGCTTGCAATAGAAATCCCCGTTTTTCTGAAGTTCTTAGCACTGTAAAATCCAACCTCATTGGCATTTCCTTCTATCCCTGTGGATTTAGAAGAGGCTGTTTTACTTGTAGCCTTTTTTGAAACAATTGTCTTCACCCCTGACAATTTTGCTTCAGAAGAAAGTGATGCTGCGCCTACCCCTGTACCCGAAAAAATCGATGTACCAAGCGCCATAGTTAGTGTTAATGCTGCTCCTATCCCGAATGTTCGACCAACATTTCCTTTTGCCATTAACTTAAAACCTCCAAATTGTAAATCACCTAAATTTTAAATCACCTGTTTTATTACAAAACTATTACATCATTTAAGAGTATACCAACATTTTAGGCAATTGTCAATACAAATCTGCATTAAACCCTTGAAAAAATGCGGTTTTCCCCTTACAATGTTACATGCTACACCTATTTTTTGGCATTTTTGTGTAACAAATGCGTAATTTTTGGCACATTTAAGTTTAATATATGCGTAAAAGGAGATTAAAAAATACCATGAATAAACTGATATTTTTCGATATAGATGGAACCATAATCGAGGAGGGAGGAAGCTATTTCATACCTGACAGCACCTTAACTGCATTTGACAAGCTTAAGGAAAATGGCAATCTCCTATATATTAATTCCGGAAGAACCAAATCTGAAATCGAAAACCGCATACTTGATACATTTCCTTTTTCGGGCCTAATCTGTGGGTGCGGCACTTATATAGAAGAAAATGAAAATGTTCTATTTTCAAGAAATGTTTCCTTAGAACTTACAAAAAGTATCGTAAGGGACTTAGAAAAATATAACATAGAGTGGCTTCTTGAGGGCAAGGATTACATTTATTATTCAACTAATACTTATAAATCAGATTTAGAAATATTTAGAAAACAGCATTTGGAGCTGGTTTGTGATAACACTATAATCGCAGATCCTGAAAAGTTAATTGCCGAAGGGGCTTTCTTTGATAAGTTCTGCATATGGCTTACCAAAGATTCCGATCTTAAAAGCTTCGAAAATATCTACTCACCATATTTTGAATTTATAGACAGGGGAGAGGGCTTCTATGAAATCGTTCCTCTCGGAGCTTCTAAGGCCGATGGAATGGAGTTTTTAATGGATTATCATAATGTGGGAAGAGACTCCACCTATGCCATCGGTGACAGCACTAATGATATTAGCATGCTGGAATTTGCAGGCACCAGTATCTGTATGGGAAATGGAGCGGAAGACGCAAAAAAGACCGTCGATCTCGTTACAGATAATCTGCGAGATGACGGCCTATACAATGCATTTGTTAAGCTGGGACTTATTTAAACTTATTTAATTAAAACTCATTTAATAAGTAGTAAACTTATATATTGTTGTAGACTTAAATGGCTCATTTGCCTTAATTACAGGGCTTTCAAACTCCGGCATATTTACGGCATTAGGTGTGTGCTGAGACTCGAAGCATATAGCTGATGAGCTTCCATAGGTCACACCATTCTTTCCATTTTTATCGCAAAGACTTCTGGCATTATAGAGCTGTACACCTGGAAGGTCTGAGTAAACCTCCATAAGTCTGCCGCTTTCCGGAGACCTGTACATAGCCATAAGCTTTACTTTTCCATCATTTTCAAATACATAGTTGGTATCATATTCTACAACTTCGTCATTTAAATTCTCTCCAACCACTGAGAAATCACTAAAATCATAGCCTGTACCGGTTATGTCTCTAACCTCTCCGGTTGGTAAAATATTTGATCCATTTACAGTAATTTTATTAGAGAAAATCTTAATCTCATCATTTAAAATAGTGCCTGTAGCTTCACCCTTCTTTCCAATATTGAAATAAGAATGATTGGTGATATTAACAGGTGTATCCTTATCACTAATTCCCTCATAATCGATAATCAGCTCATTATCCTCTGAAAGAGTGTAGGTTACGCTATAATTAAAGTTGCCGGGGAATCCCTGCTCTCCATCAGGACTAAGGCGCTTAAACCTCATAAACTCACCCTTATCGCTAACTCCAACTTCAGCCTCATACATATGAAGGTTATATCTGTCAAATCCGCTGTGTAAGCAGTTTTCGCCATTATTCTTGTCAAGCTCATACCTTTTTCCGTCCACGGTAAAGCCTGCTCCGGAAATTCTGTTGGCATATCTTCCCACAAGTGCTCCAAAGCTTGGTACATTAACCTCATACTGCTCTGCTGTGTCATATCCAAGAACTACATCACAAAATTCCCCATCTCTGTCAGGAGTGTAAATATTAGTAATACATGCCCCAAGATCTGTAGCCTGAATCTTAACATTGTTCTTATTAGTGATGGTATATTTATAAACCTCCGTTCCATCCTTCAACCTTCCAAATAGTTCCTTTTTCTCACTCATTGCTTTTACCTTTCTCATAAAAACTCATAATAAACAAAAATACCTTAAAAAGCATAATTTTCTACTTCTTCTGCTTTCCCTATATATCGTATATAAATCATTTTCGTAAACCTTAAACTTTGCTAATTATAACACTAAGACACGAGTACTTCAACTGTTTTTATTTTATAAGCCTGCATTATTTTTACATTTTCTTCTGTTATGGTCTCTCCAAGGACCACTATAGGAACCGCCGGAGGACAGCTAACAGTTGTATTTACGCATATTTTGCCAATACTGTCTTCTACCCTTACTGTCTCACTTTTAGAGAAATATAGCCGCCTTACATCAATGCATTTTAAAGCTATTTCCTGCTCCTTTACATTTGTGTCTTCCTGGATTTTAGCAACTGAAAGCTCCTTATAAGAATAAGAACTATGCTTCTCCTCTTCATTTGAAATCTCATTACCTAAAAATCCTTCGCAAGAAATTATCTCCTTAACAGCCTCATATATTCTTTCATAGTCCTCATCCCTATTAAATGGAGACAGCATAAATACTACCTTTTCTCTGTCGGCGTATTCCACTGCTATCTTCCTTTCTCTAAGCCTTTTAGAAAACTCTTCTCCCTTATAATTTTCCAGGGAAAGAGTAAGCTTTAAAGGTTCTTTTATATCTTCTATTGCAATAAATGAGTCTATTTCTTCTGACTTAAAAAAGCTTTTAAGTCTTTCCTTTAGGTTATCTATTTTTTCTGCACATTTATGATAGTCCTTCTCGCCACTCTCATTTAAATATGCGTTACATTTATCCAAGGATGCGCTTATTAAAAAGGACGGACTTGTGGAAGCAAATATATTTAAAGCCTTTTTACAATGCTTTGCATAGGTTTTGCTGTAGTCCTTTCCTATGTGAATATATGCACCTCCCGTAAGCACCGGCAGAGTTTTATGAGCTGAGTCCGCACACATGGCAGCTCCAAGCTCCATAGGATGCATATTAAAAAACTTAAGATATGCTCCATGGGCGTTATCTACGAGAAGTGGCTTTTTATAGCCTTTACAAACCTTTGCAAGTTCTTTTATATCCTGAAGGTTACCAAGATAGTCAGGAGAGGTTACATAAACAGCTATAAGTCTTTCTGACAAACCTTCACTTACCGCTACATTTAAAAGCTTTTCAAGACACTCAGGACTAAGCTCGCATTTGCAAAAATGTGAATCCTTATGTTCCTGTATAAATATAACCTCTACATCCATTAATGCACAGGCATCCAAAAAGGATCTGTGCACATTTCTGGCTGCCATTATTACAGGCTTCTCCACGTCACAAGCCTCCATCTTACAGGCCGCAACCATAGTTTTTATGGCAAGGGAAGCACCTTCTGCTGAGTAAAAGGTTTTACCTGCATTAAAAAGCATGGCCGCACTATCAGTACTTTGGGCAACTATCCCCTCGTCACCGTAAAGGCAAAGCTCCTCATCTATTTCAGTAATATCATATTTATAAAATTTCTCAAAATCCCCCTCACCTTCACAAACCCCTTTGTGACCTGGCATATGGGCTCTTACAATATCATCATTTGCGTATTTATTTATGAAATCAAATATGGGAGTAGTTATTATCATTTTAAACCTCCATGTTATTGCCGATGTTCTTGCTGATACTTTAAGCAATATTTTAAGTAATATTTAACTAAGCATAATGTTGGTTTTAAGTTTATTTTTTAGAATCACCATAATTCTTTACTTTCAAGACACAGGTAAAATATTATCAAAATTATTATAAAAAATCAATGTGAATCCACAAAAAGCAAATTGTTACAAATGTGTTATATATTTCACTATTAAGAGTGAAGTTTCTTGAAAAGCATGATAAATTATAGTATAATTTATCATGCTAATTTCGGAATGGGAAGGGTTTAATTATGGCAGATAAAAATCAACTTAAAAAAGATAAAAATGAAGAGAATAAACTTAAAGCTATCAAGAACACTTTTAGAAATGTTTCCTTAAAGAGAATAGGCGTGTGTCTCGGTCTTTCGGCAATCGCTTCCCTGGCAGTTATCGCATTCTCTAATAGAGATAATACTTTAAGTACAAATAAAGATATAAGCAAGGCTACTCCTCAGATTTTTGAGGATAATTCTATAGTTAAAACTGCGAAAGCCACAACTCCTTCTGCTGCAGAGATCGCTGCAAAGGAAAAAGCCGCTCTTAAAAAGAAATTAAAAATTAAGGGCTTTAAAGTTAAAAAACAGATGGAGAAAAAGGTTAAGCTTAAGTGGAAAAAGAATAAAAAGGCCAAATATTTTGAAGTATATAGAACCGTAAAGGGTAAGAATAAATACAAATATCTCGGAAAGACTAAGAAAAATTCCTTTAAGGATAAGACAGCAAAGGCCAGAAAGAATTATCAGTATAAGATTAAGGCTCATGCTTCCTATCAGGGTAGTGATGTAGCAGGTAATTTTTCTAAGAAAAAGAAGGCCTATACCTATCCACAAACTCCGAGAACTGTTGTTATAGGAGAGTGTTTTGTAGTTGGTATGAAGCTCTACACTGAGTCCATGTTCAATAAAAAAACACTCATCCTTGGTAAGGGCGGTCTTAACTCCCTTCAGATACTTCAGGAGAATTACTTTAGCTACAAGGGCTCATCTGTTTCAGCAGCAGAACGTGCTGCTTATCATAGACCTGACAGAATCGTAGTACTTGTAGGTATGAATGAGGTTAGAGCCGGAAATCCCAACGCAACCATAAGTAATTTTGGCAGACTTTTTAAACTTATGAAAAAGATTAATCCAAAGATGCAGATGGTGGTTCTTTCCATCCCACCTATTGGAACTGATACGGTTCTTTCACCTGAATCCAAAGCAAGGATACCAAGCTTTAATAAGCATTATAAAAAATTTGCAGATAAAAAGAATAATGTATTTTACTGTGACGCACCACAGAAATTACTTAGCGACAGTAGCGGAAACATTAAGTCTTATGCAAATGGCGGAGACGGTATCCATTGGACAGGCCAAGCCACAGCAGATGTGGTTTCTGGCTTAAAGAAATTCTGTAAGAAGAATATGGGAACCTGGTAAGCATTTCGCTACATTTAAAGCTTTGAGGAATTCAACTTTTTTAGGGATTTTACTTAATGATAATAATCAAATAATCAGAAATAAATAAAAAGGAAATAGGAAGATCATGAAAAACAAAATTTTAGGAATGAAAAACGTTATGAAACTGTTCACATTGCAGCTTATGGCATTATGCCTTATAGCAGGACTTATGGCACCTGCAGGCACTGCAAAAACTGCAGAGGCAAAATCAAAGACCACCAAGACCATTTATAAAAAGGTTCAGAAGGCATATGGTAAAAAATTCAAGCTTTCTTCTAAGAATATGATTAAGGTTGAGAAGAAAAATGTATTTGGCGATTATTCAAAGGTTGTTGGAGTTTCACATAAGCTCTTCGATTCTTACACTGCAGCCAGAGTAACTAACAGTAAATATGAATATGTTTGCTTCATTTGCAAGGCTGGTTCTAAGAAAAATGTCAAGAAGATTAAGACAGCACTTAAGAAATATGTTAAGAGCGAATCTGAAAGTAATAAGAATTACTACTCAAGCGAGGGTAAGAAGCTTATGAAAAATGCAGCTATCGGCTCTAAGGATAAGTTCGTATATCTTTTTATTCTTGATACAAGCAAGAACAAGAAGGCTGTTAAGGCTTTCAAGAAAGCGTAACTTATTATGGCGGATAATAGTAAAGAACAATCAGGCGCTAATAAGAACAAAGGAAAATATATATTTTTCTTTATACTCCTTGCTTTAGTTGTTATTATCGCCCTGGTTATAGTTGTGAATAATAAGTCTAAAAATAATTCAGCTAATAAAGCAAAAAGTGAGAATAGCGCTAAAAAGGACTCCGGTAATAATGCCGGTAAAGACGATAAATCCGATAAAGGTGGTTCATCAAGTGATAGCGTAGAGGTAATTGAAAATACAATTTTAACTGAAGACGGCTATCTTATAGAGCTTCTTAAGGGTAGCGAATACAGTGAGAAAAGAATTGATACTAACGTAGGCCTTATAGAAAAATTTGTAAAGACCTACTCTGAGCATCTTGGAGAAGATAAGGTAAGTCTTTTCACCGTTCCTGACAAGGTAACAATCTTTAAGGATAAATTACCTGAAGGGCTTGACACGGACACTAAAGCCGAGAATGAAAAATACGCTGAAATGGTTGCCTATCTTGACAAATCACTTTCTGATAAAGTAGCTAACTATCACAATCTTCTTTCTGATTTAGAGAAAGAAAAGGATGAGTATATATACTATAGAACTGATCATCATTGGACCTCCATGGGTGCTTTATGTGCCTATGAATCCATAGCAAAGCTTACAAAAAATGAATCTTTAAATGACACCTCAGACCTTAAGTCTGAAAGCGTAACCGATTCATTTAACGGCTCTGACTATGTGCGTTCCAAGATTGAGACTAAAAAAGACGAGATTCATCGCTATAATATTACGCCTGCAGATACTGCCAAGGCTGTAATCGATGATTCCGGAGAGAAAAAGAAAATCGATTCCATCTATGATGAGAAGGCCCTTGAAAGCGAGGACCCATACACCTATTTTATGAGTGGAAATTACGGTGCCATCGATGTTAAAACCAAGACTAAAAATGGAAAGACCTTGCTTTTAGTTAAGGATTCCTACTCCAATTCACTGGTTCCATTTCTCACTATGAATTATGAGAGAATCTTTATGGTGGATTTAAGATACGCTAATATGAGCGTAACTGAGTATCTTGGAGAGGTTGGAAAACCTGATGATGTTATCATTGTTTTAAATCAGTCAAATATAATGTCAGACAGACATTTATATAATTTACAATAAGAGAGGAGAATTTATAATGACACTTTTAATTACTTTATTTGCAGCCATTGTAAGCACCTTAGTATGGTATAATTCAGAAAAGGCAAGAAGTCTTAAAATCAGCACACTTATGTATTTATTCTGGGGAGCTTCACTTATGTGGATGGTAGATGCCATTACTGAATTTATAGAGCTTAAGGCTAAGTACTTCACACCTTCTGCTGCAGATATGTTAAATGATACTTTCCTTGGACTTAGCGTAGTTGCTCTTGGTCTTGTAATCTGGATTGTTGTAATCCTTGTAAAGGACCCTAATGGAGTTGTTAGAAAGAACATTTTTAGCAAATAATCATTTAGAATAATTAAAGACTTAAAAAATATGACATAATAATTATAACTTAAATATAATAATGGATGCCGACTAATTATAGCTGGCATCCATTTTTTGACTTTAATATTTAAGAATCTGAATTTATATATTTATAAATTTAAGGCACTGACACCAACCCTTAATTCTGGCCATAGTAGGCGTCTTCACCATGCTTTCTGTTATAATGCTTATCCTGTAAAAACTCCGGTGCAGGAAGTACATTGGGATTGATTCTTTCAGTGAGAAGCGCCATCCTTGCAACCTCCTCTAAAACTACTGCATTGTGCACAGCTTCAAAAGCATCCTTACCCCAGGTAAAGGGACCGTGATTCTTGCAAAGCACTGCTGGTACTGCATTATAGTCTCTACCCTTAAATTCTTTTACTATAAGAAGACCTGTGTTTTTCTCATAATCCTTCTCGATTTCCTTCTTAGAAAGGCAAGGGGCACAAGGCACAGGACCATAGAAATAATCTGCGTGGGTTGTGCCATAGCACGGAATACCTCTTCCTGCCTGAGCAAAGCTTGTAGCGTAGGTAGAATGAGTATGCACCACGCCACCAATATTTTCAAATGCTTTGTAAAGCTCTACATGAGTTGGTGTATCTGAGGAAGGATTTAAGCTTCCTTCAACCTTATTACCATCTAAGTCCATAATAACCATATCCTCAGGTGTTAATTTATCATAGTCCACACCACTTGGTTTTATGGCAAAGAGACCACTTTCCCTGTCTATTTCACTAACATTTCCCCAGGTAAATGTAACTAAACCATGCTTTGGTAAAAGCATATTGGCTTCGTAAACTCTTTTCTTTAGCTCTTCTAACATAAGTTAACTTCCCTTCGAATTTATATTTATATTACTCAATTTAAATCTGGATATTTCTTAAATCCCTATTTAAACCAAACTGTGTCCGGCCTCATCCTCTATAGGAAGGCCATTAACATATCTCTTGGTAAACTCTGAAAAACCGAGGGTTTCCTCCTTGTCAGGCACCTCTGTAATTCCTTCAGCCCCTTCAAATACCTTCTTATCCAGGTAATCAGCAAGACCTTCTTCTTCCTCCTTATAGAGCATATAATCGGCAAGAAGGGCTATACCGTAAGCGCCGCCCTCACCTGCTGTCTCCATAACAGTAACAGGGGTATTCATAGCCGCAGACACTACTCTCTGGCCAACTCCCTCAGTTTTAAAAAGACCACCATGACCAATGACTCTCTTAATCACTACATTTTCCTTAGAGAGAATAACCATACCCAGGCGAATTGCCGCAAGAGCTGAGTAGAGATGAGTTCTCATAAAGTTTGCAAGAGTGAATTTACTGTCTGGCTTTCTTACAAATAAAGGTCTACCCTCTGTTATACCAGTTATATTTTCGCCTGAAACATAACCATAAGAAAGAAGTCCGCCACAGTCCTTATCCCCTTCTAAAGCCTTATTATAAAGCTTTCCGTAGAGGTCGTCATTAGATATATCCATTCCAAATGTATCGGCAAATTCTCTAAAAATGTTAACCCAGGCATTCAAATCAGAAGTACAGTTGTTGGCATGAACCATGGCAACCGGGCTTCCATCCGGAGTTGTAACAATGTCTATTTCCTTATAATATTTTTCTAATTCCTTCTCCAGCACAATCATTGCAAATACGCTGGTTCCGGCAGATATATTACCTGTCATAACTCGAACTGCATTAGTGGCAGTCATACCGGTTCCTGCATCACCCTCCGGTGGGCAAAGAGGAATTCCCTCCTCAAGGTCTCCCTCGGGATCCATAAGAAGTACACCTTTCTTTGTAAGCTTTCCTGCATCCTCTCCTGCAAGAAGAATCTTAGGAAGAATGTCAATAAGCTTCCAGTTAAGCTCCTGCACCATAAGGAGACTGCTGAATTTATCCATCATTTCCTGATTATATTTTTTAGCCTCGGCATCAATTGGAAACATACCCGATGCATCGCCGATTCCAAGGCATTTCTTCCCTGTAAGACACCAGTGCACATAGCCTGCAAGAGTTGTACAAAATGTAATGTCATCCACATGATCCTCTTCATCTAAAATCGCCTGATAAATGTGAGAAATAGAATATCTCTCAGGAATATTATAATTAAATAACATGGTGAGCTTATCTGCTGCATCCTCTGTTATATTATTTCTCCAGGTTCTAAATGGAACGAGAGGGGAAGGGGCTTCACCTGCCTTTACCTTTTCCTCTTCATTTTTCCCAAAGGCAAGATAGCCGTGCATCATGGCACTAATTCCCATGCCCTTTAACTTCTTTAAGGTCACGCCGTACTTTGCCTTAACATCCTCTTTTAAAGCCTTGTAAGCGCTTCTAAATCCATCCCAGATATCCTCGTAGGTATAAGTCCATATGCCTCTTAAAAGTCTGTTTTCCCATTCATGAGATCCTTCAGCAATGGGCTTTTTATCAGGGGCTATAAGTATCGCCTTAATTCTTGTGGAACCAAATTCAATACCTAAAACCGCCTGTCCATTTTCAATTATTTCTTTAGTCTTATCTACATTATTTCCCATAAAACTCCAATCCGAGAATCCTTTATTTAAACTATATTCTTAAATCTCAATTCATCTCACCAATTACAAATTCATCTCACCAATTATAAATTCATCTCACTAATTATAAATTCATCTCACTAATAGCATCTGAAAGAAGGGCAAATTCCTCAGGGGAAAGAGCCTCTCCTCTTACTCTTTCATCCATGGAAAGCTTTACTAAAGCTGCCTTCACATGATCCTTTGATACATTTAATTCACTTGAATTAGAAAGTGCATTTACAAGAGTTTTTCTCCTTTGATTAAATGCAGCTCTAATTATTCTAAACATTAATTTTTCATCCTTAACCTTTATAACAGGCTCATCATAAACCTCTAAGGTTATAACCTCCGAGCTTACTCCAGGCCTTGGAATAAAGCAGTTTGGCGGAACGCACGCCACTACCTTAGGCTTACTGTAATACTGAACCGCAAGGGAAAGCGCACCGTAATCCTTGGTTTTAGGCTTCGCCTGCATCCTGTCGGCAACCTCCTTTTGAATCATTACAGTAATACTTGAAACAGGAACCTTAGACTCCAAAAGCTCCATAATTATAGGTGTTGTAATGTAATATGGAAGATTGGCTACAACCTTTATTTTCTTACCGTCAGCCTCATTTTTTGAAACTTCCTTAAGGTCCATTTTTAAAATGTCTTCATTCACCACCTGGACATTTTCATAAGCCTCTAAGGTGTGATCTAACACAGGAATCAGATTCTTATCAATCTCCACAGCCATAACCTTTAGAGCCGCCTCTGAAAGAAACTGAGTCATGGTACCTATTCCGGGACCTATCTCTAAGACAAAATCCTCCTTGGTAATATCTGCCGCAGAGATAATTTTATCCAGCACATGAGAATCTATAAGAAAATTCTGACCATATCTTTTTTGAAAATGAAAATCAAACCTGTTAAGCACCGCTGTAGTAACGGCGGGATTTATAAGCTTTGTAAAATTCTTATCTTCACTCAAAAATTCATCCTCCAATTATTAATCTTACCAACTTTATCTAACTCTTACCTCACCAACACATTCCATAACAGCATCCTCCATAATAATCTCACCGACGCTGTCACAAACTATTATACCAGATTTTGGATTTTTCACAGAGAGAATATCTCCCTTTACATCAGCCTCTACATCAGAGTACTCAAAGGAAAGATCAGTTTCCTCCATGGTACAGTTTATAAGCTTTAAATTCTTACAATAGCAAAGAGGCTGAGTGCCTATAATCTTACAATCTATAAGGGTGAGATTCTCTGAAAACCAAGCCAGATATTCACCCTTAACTGTGCTATTTACCACAGTAACATCCTTACTGTGCCAGAATGCATCCTTGGTATCTAAAAAACTATCCTTTATGGTAAGGTTATTCATGTATTGAAATGAATACTTACCGCTCATTTTTACATTGTTAAGAGTGACATTATTACTGTCAAAAAACAGATACTCGGAGTTAACCTCCGTATCACTCATATTAATATTTTCACTTTTCCACCCAAACTCAGGTGAATTAATAACACAATTAGAAATACTTATATTCTCGCATTCTCTAACTGCCTTTATTCCATCCATTTTGCAATTGTCCAGATTACCATTTTTAGCATACCAAATGGCAGCCCTTGTAAGCTCGTCCATCTCGACAAAAGAGAGCTCAAATTTTTCCACATGCCAAAGTGGATATCTAAGAGAAAAGCGTGAATTATTAACATCTACATTTCTTGCCTCCTTAAGAACAGACTCACCGTCTGCAGGCCCTGCAAAGATGCAATCCACAATTTCCACACTCTTAGCATTATAGAGCGCCCTCTCTTCATCAAACTGTTTATTTGAAATAATACTCTTCATATAATACCAAATCTTTCTATAAAATTATTGATTATTCACTAATTAACAATAATAACAGAAATGCATAAAAAAATGTACATTTAATTATTTACATTTTTGCCTTAATAATCAAAGAAACACATCTTACGACTTCCTTAACCTCTTACGTAACACCTGGCTTCCATAGCGTTACTTATATCCACGGCGCGCCTTATGGCCGAGATAAATAAAACCTTTATAACCTTTCCCATGGCTAAAACCATCTGAAACACGTTAGTACCTCTGTCGAAGGCACCCCTTGATTTTAGGGCAAGATAGGCCTTCTCGTATTCCTCCGTAATAATAGGAATAAATCTTAAGGCGATGGTAATTACAAGCACCACATCCGCCGCAGGAAACTTTATTTTCTCTAAAGGCTTTAAAAGCTTATAAAGAGTAGAGGCGATTTCATCAATAGTTGTAGTATATGTCATAAGAGCTGATGCCATAAAAAACAGCATAAACTTAAGACATACGCGGGTTCCAAGTAAAAGCCCCTCCTTTGTTATAGTGAGAAAATGAAGCTTAAAAATCACATCTCCCTTTGTAAAAAATATATCCATAATAAATGTAAATATAAGCATCCAGATTATACCTCGAAGGCTCCTAAAAGCGTAGGTTAGCGGCACCTTTGAAATTAGATATAAAAGGAGTAAAACCCCTGTATATATGAGATATATTTTTAAATCACTTATAAAACTAAGCGAGATTACATAGGCAAATACAAATATAAGCTTTATAAGTGGATTTAACCTATGTATGACGGAACCGCCGTCATAATACATTCCAAGTGTATTTATTCTCAAATCAATATCCTTTCTTCTGCTAACTTCTCTACCTCTTCCTCAGAATGAGATATGAGAATAACCGTTTTATTATCTTTCTTTAGCTCATTTATAATGTCGTAAACCCTCTTGCAATATTTCTCAGAAAGCCCTGCTGTAGGCTCGTCAAGTATAAGTATATCAGGCTTCATGGCAAGAATTGCAGCTATGGTTACAAGCTTTTTCTCACCGCCGGAAAGGTTTAGAGGGCTTCTGTCATAATACTTTTTAGGAACACCCACAAGCTCTAAGGCTTCTTTTGCAAGGTCCTTTTCACTGAGGTTTTCACCTGTCTTACTTTCTACATTCTTTTCCCAAAATCTCTTCTTTTTATTTCTCTTAAGATACCTGATTCCACTCATAACTTCATTTAAAACACTGTCCTCAAAGAGCTGATAATCAGGGTTTTGAAATACCACTCTGCAATTATCATTGTTTAGAATCTTACCCTTCTTCACCTTATAAAGCCCTGCTATAAGGCAGGCAAGAGTGGACTTTCCGGCTCCGTTATCACCTACTATGGCAGTAACCTTACCCTTTTTTATAAGGGTATTAAATGGTTTTTCCTTACCTATTATTCTCTCACCCTTACTATTCTCATAGGAAAATACAACATCCCTAAACTCTATATTCTGGGCATTTGTAGCCTCGTTTTTATCACTATCTGATATTTCTTTATATACAGTCTTTGAGTCAGAACTTAACTTGCTATCCGTAAACTCTGACATTCCAACTGTTTCTAGGTTTTTATTCTCTACCTCCTCCAGGTTGGCTGCAGCTTCTATATCATCCTCCACAATTACTCCATCCTTAACCTGAAGCACCCTGTCGCAGTGCCTTAGATCCTCAGCCTTATGACTTACTATAACAACTGTCTTTTTCTGCTCCTTACAAATCTTATTAAGTAAATCAATAATCTCTTTGGAGGTCTTTTTATCCAGCATGGAGGTCGGCTCATCTAAAACTATAATATCCGGCTCCATTACAAGAATTCCTGCTATAACAAGCCTTTGCTTCTCACCCCCTGAGAGATGATTTGGAGGATAATTCTTTTTCTTTTGAAGCTTCATGTATTCCAGCATTTTAAGAGCCTTCTCGGCGGCCTCATGCTCTTTAAGGCCTATATTTTTAAGACCAAACTTCACATCCTCTAGCACAGTGGAGGAAATAATCTGATTGTCTGGATTTTGAAAGACAACTCCACATTTTTTTCGTAAATTTATAAGCTTATTATAGTCCTTAAAACCCTTATGTAGCTTTATTCCGTCTATGTCTATCTCACCTTTATCAGGCAAAAATGTACCGTTAAAGAGTTTAACAAGAGTAGATTTTCCGCTACCATTGTCCCCTTTGATGCCGATAAATTCGCCCATATTTATTTGTAAGCTCACACCCTTTAATATGTCCTTACCGCCATCTTCGCCCTTATAGGCATAATGTACATCCTTAAACCTAATCATTAACTATTATCCTAACCCTTCTTACTGCTTAAATTCCTAAAACAAAATCAACCTGTAAGAAGCATGTGCTCCCTACAGGCTGATGTATTAATTTATAAATGTTATTAATTATACTAACTCAATGAGTACCTGCATTGCTGCATCACCCTTACGCTGACCAATCTTAACGATACGAGTGTAACCACCCTCACCGTTTCTTTCAGCGTACTTTGGTCCAAGCTCGTCAAGAACGATAGATGAAACATCAACCTTCTTTGTACCCTTACGACGACCCTTAACATCTACAGGAACGTCCTTAAGAACATAGAGGAACTTATTCATCTGTCTTCTTGCATGAAGTCTTGAAGGCTGATCTTTTCTGATTTCCTTATCAACTTCATCAAATACGTCTACCTTCTTACCGTCAACTTCTTCCTTAACTCTTCTTCCGTCCTTATCAAGACGTGGAGTCTTAGTCTTAACAGTAACTGTATCGTAATTGTTGCACTCCTTTACACCAAGTGCAATCATTTTTTCAGCAATTTTACGAATTTCCTTCGCTTTGGCCTCTGTAGTAATAATCTTTCCATAATAAAGTAAGTTAGTTACCTGATTACGGAGTAAAGCTTTTCTCTGGCTTGCGTTTCTGCTGAGCTTTCTGTAGCCTGACATGTTACTACCTCCTTAAAAAATCTGTATTATCTAAAATGTTCTTTAATAATTTTAAAATTATTTATCTGATGAATTAAGTGTTAATCCTAACTCATCAAGCTTAGCAAGAACTTCTTCTAATGACTTCTTACCAAGATTTCTAACCTTCATCATATCCTCCTGGGAATGATTTACAAGGTCTGCAACTGTATTGATTCCTGCTCTCTTAAGACAGTTAAATGAACGAACTGAAAGTTCAAGATCAGTAATATCCATCTCAAGTGGCTTAGGTGGCTCTTCCTCAACCTCAGTTACGATTACATCTGTATTTCTAGCTCTCTCTGAAAGATCGATGAAAGATTTTAAATGCTCACTTAATACCTTAGCAGCAAGACTTACTGCTTCTACAGGATCGATTGTTGCATTAGTAAATACTTCAATTGTAAGCTTATCATAATCTGTAATCTGCTCTACACGAGTATCCTCAACCTTAATGTTGACTCTCTCAACTGGAGAATAAAGTGAATCAATAGCGATTACATTTACAAGAAGTTCATCTCTTTTATTCTTGCTTGCACTTACATATCCACGACCATTATCAATAGTCATCTCGATGTAAAGCTTGCACTCTGGACCGCCACTAAGTGTAGCGATTACCTGCTCAGGATTCATGATTTCGATATCAGAATCTACCTGGATATCTGCTGCTGTAACAACACACTCTCCTGTAGCTTCGATATAAGCAGTCTTAGGCTCTTCTGAAGAACTGTGATTCTTGATAGCAAGGTTCTTAATGTTCATTACTATCTCAGTCACATCTTCCTTTACACCCTCAATAGAACTGAACTCATGTACAACACCGTCAATCTTAACGTGTGTAACAGCAGTTCCTGGAAGAGATGAAAGCATTATTCTTCTAAGAGAATTACCGAGTGTATTACCATATCCTCTTTCAAGAGGTTCGATGATAAAACGACCATATCTCTGATCGTCTGAAATCTCATCAATTTTAATATTAGGTTCTTTAAAATCAAGCACTCTTTGGCCCTCCTTGTTTTAAAACTAAGCTATATCACTATTACTTAGAATACAACTCGACGATCTGCACTTCATTAACAGGAACATCAATCTGCTCTCTAGTTGGAACTGCATCAACAGTACCACATAAATTCTCATGATCAGCAGTAAGCCACTCTGGAACGATTCTTCCATCAGTAACCTCTAAGATGTCCTTATATCTCTGAGCGCCCTTAAGCTTCTCCTTAACTTCGATCTTATCGCCTGGCTTTACAGAATATGAAGGAATGTTTACAAGCTTTCCATTAACGAGGATGTGCTTATGTCCTACTATCTGTCTAGCTTCTTTTCTTGTACGAGCGTATCCAAGTCTGAATACTACGTTATCAAGTCTAAGCTCTAAAAGAATCATAAGATTCTCACCGACTGTACCGAACTTAAGTTTCTCTGCCTTCTTGAAGTAGTTTCTGAAAGGCTTCTCAAGAACACCATATATAAACTTTGCCTTCTGCTTTTCCTTAAGCTGAAGACCATATTCACTCTGCTTACGAGCTGTTCTAGCTCTTCTGTTAGATTTCTTGTCAAGGCCTAAAAATCCAGGCTCTATACCAAGTGACCTGCACCTTTTAAGAACAGGTGTCATATCTCTAGCCATCTGTTTATCTCCTTTTCATACAAATAATAAAATTGAATTCCAATAATTAAACTCTACGACGCTTTGGTGGACGGCATCCGTTATGAGGAACTGGTGTTACGTCTCTAATACTTGTAACGTTAATTCCTGCTGCTGAAAGAGCACGAATTGCTGCCTCACGACCTGAACCTGGTCCCTTTACAAATACATCTACAGACTTAAGTCCGTGTGGAATAGCTGCCTTAGCTGCTGTTTCTGCTGCCATCTGAGCTGCATAAGGTGTTGACTTCTTAGAACCTCTGAAACCAAGACCACCTGCACTTGCCCATGAGATTGCATTTCCTTCTGCATCTGTAAGAGTAACAATTGTATTATTAAAAGAAGACTGAATATGAGCCTGTCCGCGATCAACGTTCTTCTTGACACGTCTCTTTGTCGTCTTTTTAACTTGTTTTGCCATTGTCAAACCCTCCTAATTAGATTTGTACATAATTATATTTTTAATTATTTCTTCTTATTAGCGACAGTACGCTTTGGTCCCTTACGAGTACGTGCATTAGTCTTTGTCTTCTGTCCACGTACAGGAAGTCCCTTTCTGTGACGAATGCCTCTATAGCATCCAATTTCCTGAAGTCTCTTGATATTCATTGCATTCTCACGACGAAGATCACCTTCAACAATCTGTGTTTCATCGATTACGTCACGAATACGAGCTACTTCTTCGTCAGTTAAGTCCTTAACACGTGTGTCAGGATTAACTTTCGCTTCTGTTAAGATTCGATTAGAACTTACTCTACCAATACCATAGATATAAGTAAGACCTATCTCAACACGTTTTTCTCTTGGTAAATCTACACCACTAATACGTGCCATGTTCTTTTTCCTCCGTAATATTCTTTTTTAAATAAATGATTGAATCTGACAGGTAGATACTCCTGTCATCAGCCGCTTTAAATTGTAGACAAAATATGATAATAAGCCAGAAGCTAAATACGACTTGCGAATATCGTTATTATCACAGGTGTCATCTCACCAGGAGCCGCCCTTATAATAGGAAACTTCAAGAGGGTCGTTCCTCTTGATTAAGCTCTTCTTTGCCCCACGGACCTTAGGTTGACGGACCTTTAGTCGTGGAAATGGTTAATCGGACCATTTACAATATCACAATGCTACGTAGGCACTGCAACGCAGAAAGCAAATAGATATATTATAAATACGAATAATTATCCCTGTCTCTGCTTATGCCTAGGGTTCTCACAGATAACCCTAACTCTGCCCTTTCTCTTGATGACCTTACATTTTTCGCAAATAGGTTTAACTGAAGATCTTACTTTCACTTCTTAAACCTCCTTTCAAAAAAAGTCCAACGACTATATTATCATAAAAATATCAATAATGCAAGCAAATTTTGTGGTATTTTTTAAGTATTTTTTTCCTTGCCAGATGCCACTTTTTTCCTTAAGGGACAGCGCAAAAACGAAGGCTTAAAACCTAGCGTCTTAAGCCTCCGCCAACCAGGAAACTGTTATAATAGAAAATGTCAATATTAAATGTGGTCTCTTAGGTTAATTCCATTTACAAGGCTTACTTAACCTTAATCTTCTTAACCTTTGACCATTTAGAGAAATATTTCTTTCCGTCAACTGTCTTATAGGTACGGATTCTAACAAAATATTTCTTCTTCTTTAACTTCTTAATTACAGTCTTAACTGTTTTATTTTTCTTTATGGTTACAGTCTTTTTGTTTTTCTTGAAATTACTTGCTGTACTGCACTGAATCTGATATCCAGTAGTCTGAACGGAATTTTTCTTCCATTTGACTGTAAGCTTTTTCTTCTTAGCCGTAAGCTTCTTAAGGCTTGTTCCCTTAGGATTAATGGTGAAGTCAAGACTTGTGGTACCGCTGTAATTACCCTTATAGGTAATTGTTACTTTACCTGTTCCAGGATTAGTATTACCGCTATAGGTAATATTATAGTAATCCGTTGCTATCTCAGTTCCATTTTTATCTACAGGCTTAACTGTAGGAGTTTTAGCCTTTCCATCATATATATAGGTAGTTTCTCCTAAAGCAAAGCTTCCTATCATAGGAATAGCCTTGCTTTCCTTAACATCATTACAGCCCTCACACTTAGTCTCTATAGCACCGTCCGCAGTAGTTGTTGCAGGAGTAACTATTTCCTTATACTTATGACCAAGAGCTTCAACAAGAGAATCTGTATAGGTGTGATTACAATTCTTACAGGTATGAATAGTGTAACCCACCTCTGTACAGGTTGGGGCATGAATTGTAGCCACATAATCATGACCTAAGGCCGGCTTAATATCTTCATGCTTTTCCTTGCCACAACCTGAGCAAATATAAGTGGTGTAGCCCTCCTCCATACAGGTTGGTGCTACTGTTTCACCCTTTTCGTAATTATGATAATCATAATCAACATCAGAAGTATAATTATATTCCTTATTAACACTATCCTCTAATAAATACCCATAATCACTTTGATTTGAAGAATCAATTAATGTCTCAAACTCATCTTCTGTGCCATAGAAATAAACATTTTTAATAGTAGAAGGAAGAGCATATCTTGCCATAGACTGAATTAATACAGGGAATGTAAAATCTGTAATAGAATTACATCCATCAAAAAGT
>JAILGL010000069.1 GCA_024696825.1 Lachnospiraceae bacterium | reverse complement strand
AATCTGTAAAAAAGCAGATGGGCTTAAGATGGGGACGACCCAAGGAGGAAGAAAAATGGCAGAATTAAAACCATTTGTTAGAAAAATTAATTACTATGAGACAGACCAGATGCATATAGTGCATCATTCAAATTACGTTAGATTTTTTGAAGAAGCAAGACTTGATATTATGGATCAGTATGGCTACGATTATAGAAAAATCGAGGAAATGGGAATTATAATTCCTGTGCTCTATGTAAAGGCTGATTTTAAGAAACCTGCAAGATATGGCGATACTATTGAAATAGTTGCAAAGCTTATTAAAATTAAAGGCTTAAAATTCGCTTACTCTTATGAAATATATAATCAGGAAACGAAGGAACTTTTAGTAACAGGTGAGTCCGGACATGCATTTTTAGATAAGGATTTGAAGCCTGTAAGACTTAAGAAGGATTATCCTGAGCTTTATGAATTTATGCAGATGGCAGCTAAGGATTGCGAATAAAAAATAAGGAAAATGTAAATAAGTAAAATGAAAACAAAGAGGAAGATAAATAAGATTAAATAAGATTGATTAAGATATTTATTGAGGGGAAAATCATGGTTAAGATTTCATTAATTGTTCCTGTTTATAACCCTGGTAAAGCTGTTTTAAGATGTTTAAAAAGTATTAGAAAACAAACCTTTAAAGAGTTTGAATTAATACTTATAGATGATGGTTCTACGGACGATTCTCATAAAATTATAGAGGCATTTTTGGATAAAGATCAGGAGTTTAAACAAAAGGTTAGATTCATAAGAAAAAGTAATGAAGGGGTTGCCAAGACCAGAAATCGAGGTATAGATCAGGCCCTTGGTGAATATGTAATGTTTATGGATCAGGATGATTTTTTAAGAAAAGATTATCTTGAACACTACTATAACGAGATAAATAATACTGACTATGACTATGTTGTAGGCGGTTATCTAAGGGTGGATAGCAAAGGAAAAATAATAAAGAAAATCGAGCTTAAGAATGGAGAGTTTTCGCAGTTTATAGTGACTGCGCCATGGGCTCATATTTACAGAAGAAGTTTTATAATTAAGCATAATGTGAGATTTCTTTCTTCACCTATAGGAGAGGATGTGTATTTTAATCTGATTTTATCCTGCTATAATGGCAAGGTGAAAATCACTGATTACACCGGTTACAGATGGTTTTTTAATGAGAATTCTGTTTCTAATTCCAAGCAAAACACCATTAATGATGAGGTAGATATTTTCGCATTTTTGGATGCAGTTTACAGTAGAATTCTAGACATTAGGGCTGAAGAAAATATAAATATAAACGATAATCTAATAGAGTATTATCTGCTTCGCTATGTGTGCTGGTACTTTTTATTTACTGTGCGTGGCAGCAAAAAAGAGAAGATTAGTGAGGTGTATGACAGGGTTATGAAATGGCTTTCCGCAAGGTTTCCATTACTTTTGGAAAATCCATATATTGGTTTGAAAATGCCAAAGGGAGAGCTTGTTACATATCATGCAAGTGTCTATGGCTTTTATAAAATGCTTAGACTGGGTATGCTTAAGAAGGTGCTTGTGGCTCTTGGAAAATAGACTTAATTATATTTAATATTATTATGACTGGGTTACGCAAACTATGATTAGACTTTAAAATGGAGGTAGCAAAATGGAGAAACTTTTATTTATCTCACTGGGGTTTTACGATTACGACGATATTATTGAGTATGAGCTTGTTAGAGCGGGTTATGATGTTACAAGATTTTGTCCAATTGGAAACTTTAATAACCAAGTGCCAAAACGCGCGGCTAATGTTATTACTAAGGGTAAATATTTATTTGATTTAGCGAGAAAAAGAGAAGAGGAATTTCTTCTTAAAAACAAGACAAAATATGATGTTGTATTTATAATTGTTGGAAGACATTTAGATCCTGAAGTAATGGCAAAGTTTAGAAGAAGACAGAAGGATGCCCGCTTCATTTGCTATCTTTGGGATGATGTAGAGAGGGTAGAAAACTTTGATAAAAATAAGAAATTTTATGATAAAATTCTTACCTTCGATAGAAATGATGCTGAAAAATATGGCTACGATTTTTTACCGCTTTTCTATACAAGTTTTCATCGATATGAGGATGAAAAAAAACGCTATGTCCTTAGCATGATGGGAACATTTCATTCTGACAGACTTGAGATATGGCGTGAAATAGTTGAGAGTACCAGAGTTAATAAGAGAAAGACCTATCTCTATTTAATTCCGATGAAGGTCCCTCAGATAGTTAAGACTTTAGTACCAAATAAAGATGAGTGGTATAACAGGAAAAATATTCGTACTAAGCTACAAAATTTTGAATCTATGGCTGATAAATTAAAGAAGAGTAAAACTACTTTGGATGTACAGTTTAACTCACAGAACGGACTTACCTTAAGGACTATAGAGAGTCTTGCAGCACGTACTAAACTTATAACAACCAATGAAAATGTAAAGGATTATGATTTCTATGAGTACGGAAATATATTTGTTATAGATAGGGATAATCCGGTGGTTCCACAGAGCTTTTTAAGACAGGAGTACAATGAGGTTCCAAAGGAAATAGTTGAGAAATATTCTCTTAAAAACTGGGTTAAGGAAGTGTTGAGTTAGTTAGAAATGATTCTTAGTTAAATGAGGGATGTAATTTGAAAGATTTATTAAAAAGAATTTATCACATAATCATGTGGCTTCCCAAATACAGGAAGTTTGGAAAAATTGATTATACAAGCTATGTTATAAAGCCTATGCG
Source organism: Lachnospiraceae bacterium (assembly GCA_024696825.1). GTDB lineage: Bacteria > Bacillota > Clostridia > Lachnospirales > Lachnospiraceae > JAEEJA01. The sequence continues at coordinate 5,302 of JAILGL010000069.1, read as the reverse complement.
ACTTATAGGTGCTAAACATATTCGCATTGGTAAAAATGTTGCTATTTTAAATCAGGCAAGAATTGAATGCATCAGAAATAAAAAATGTAAGGGTGAGGTTATTATAAAGGACCGAACCTCCATCGAGCAGTGCTGCCACATAATAGCGGGTAATAAACTGGTTATCGGTAAGGACGTGACGATTTCTGCATTTGTTTATATTGCAGACACAGGTCATGGTATGGACGATATGAGTATGGATGTTATGAAGCAGCCTTTGGTGGTTAAGCATACGGAGATTAAGGACGGTGCATTTATCGGAATTGGTGCCAGAATTATGCCGGGCGTTACCGTTGGAAAACACGCAGTGGTAGGGGCTAACGCAGTGGTAACTCACGACGTTCCGGATTATGCCATGGTTGCAGGAGCACCGGCTAAGATAATAAAAATGTATGACACAGAGAAAAAGACGTGGAAAAAAGCTTAAAAAAGTTAAAAAAGTAGTAAAAAAGTGAGTGGAAAATTAAGTAAAAAAATAAAACGAGGTGTATATGAAAGTACTTGTAACAGGGGCTAACGGCTACATCGGACAGGGAGTTGTGAGAGCGCTTCTTAGTAAAGGATGCGAGGTTATTGCCACAGATTTTAATTTGGAAAATGTAGATGAAAAGGCTGTAAAAATGCCTGGTAATATATTTGAAATTGAGGATCCGTTTTCATATTTTGAAAAGCCAGATGTGGTTCTTCATCTTGCATGGAGAGACGGCTTCAAGCATGCATCCTTAAATCATATCAATGATCTTCCAAATCACTATGCATTTTTAAGAAGCCTTATAGAAGGCGGACTTAAGCATCTTACGGTGCTTGGAAGTATGCATGAGGTTGGATTTTTCGAAGGTAGTATTAATGAGAATACACCAACTAATCCACAGAGTAATTATGGAATCGCAAAGAATGCCCTAAGGCAGTCCTTAGAGCTTCTTAAGAAGGATTATGACTTCGTGTTCCAGTGGGTTAGAGGCTTTTATATAGTTGGAAATACAGAGTATGGATGCTCTATTTTTTCTAAGATAACTGAGGCCAGCAAGAAGGGACAGGAGACATTTCCATTTACGACAGGTGAAAATCAGTATGATTTTATCGACTATGATGTTTTTTGTAATCAGGTTGCAAGTGTGGCTGTTCAGGACAAGGTAAATGGAATTATTAATTGCTGTTCAGGCCGTCCTATGAGGCTTTCAGAGAGAGTTGAGAATTTTATTTCAGAAAATGGATATGATATAAAGCTTGAATATGGTGCATTTCCAGACAGGCCATATGACTCAAAGGCTATCTGGGGTGATGATTCAAAGATTAAAGAGATTATGAATTCTAAGTAGTTTACTAAGTTATTTAACAAGTTTAAACAGACTGGGCAGAATTCTACTATGCAACATTTGTTATTAAAATATATCTAAAAACATTTTAAAAATATAGATAAAGCGCATATACTCTCATCAAGATGTACATAACTTATTCTACGGACTATAGAACGCAAAAAAAATCTAAGATATTTGTAATAGTTTTTGATAGATTTATACTATTTTTTTTAATGAGCATATATTATATTCTTTAGTGAGTTTAATTTGATATAATCATGGGTTGAAAGTTTCATGTTGGATTTGATTATGTTATGAAGATGAAGATATTCGTATGAATTGAAAGCAAAAGCAGGATGTTTCATGCGAAGCTGATTATAGAAAAAATGAGGTGCATATGACAGCTTTACAGTGGTTCAACACATTTCTTAGTAAATATAAACTAAAAATGCTAATTGGGATGATACTGGTTACCATCCTTTCTGTTGCTGCCTTTATAGCCCCAAAGATCACTGGAGTAATCGTTGACGAGGTTATAAAAGGCGAAAATAAATCCCTACTTACAAAGCTAATAATAATTCTTCTTGTGACGGTAATTATAAGAGGTATCTGTCGTTTTATGTCCCAGGTGCTTTTCGAGCAAAGCTCTCAGGGTGTCCTTTACAACATGAGAGACACGGTTTATAGAAAGCTCTTACAGGAGGACTTTGCATTTTACAATAAAAACAGAACTGGTGACTTAATGAGCCGCCAGACTGGTGATATGGACGCAATCAGGCATTTCGTAGCCTATGTAATCTATGCCGTTTATGAAAATGTTTTGTATTTTGTATTCGCGCTGGTAATGATATTTATAACGGATTACAGGCTTGCTTTTGCTATGTTTCTGGTGCTTCCGATTTCCGCCATTAACACCTGGCAGCAGATGAAAAATGTTAAGCCTGCCTTTGGCCGTTGGAGAGAAGCATTTTCAAGGCTCAATACATTTGTGCAGGAAAATATCTCTGGAAACCGCGTTGTTAAGGCCTTTGCCAAGGAAGAGTTTGAGCGTCAGAAGTTCGATGAGGTTAACGATTATTATCGTGACGCGGAGTTAAATGCTTCGAAAATATGGCGTAAATACGTACCTCGTTTTGAGGTGCTTTCAAATGTCTTAACCATCGTACTTATGCTGGTTGGAGGCTATATGGTTATAAAGGGTAACATGACAATCGGAAATCTTGTTACCATAAACGGATATCTTTGGATGCTTAACATGCCTCTTAGAATGGCGGGTTGGTGGATTAATGATATCCAGAGATTTACCGCTTCTCTTGATAAAATATACGCAACCTACACCGCAGATCCGGACATTAATAATCTAAAACATCCAATTGAAAAGGACAAAATCCGCGGCGAGGTGGAGTTTAAAAAAGTAAGCTACACCGCCGATGACGAGGATATTTTAAAGAATATAGATTTTCATATTGAGGCTGGAAAAACAGTTGGAATTCTTGGAAAAACAGGTGCAGGAAAATCCACATTTATCAATCTCATTTGTCGATTTTTCGATGCCAATGAGGGCGAGGTTTTAATCGACGGAGTCAATGTAAAAGAGCTTGATATGTACAAGCTTAGAGATAATATCGGACTTGCCATGCAGGATGTATTTTTATTCTCAGACAGCATTAAAAATAACATTTCTTACGGTTGTCCGGGAGCTAGTCTTGAAGAGGTTAAGCAGGCTGCAATTATGGCGGATGCAAACCATTTTATAAATGAGATGCCGGAGGGTTATGACACTCTTATCGGTGAGCGTGGAGTTGGTCTTTCAGGTGGACAGAAGCAGAGAATAAGTCTTGCAAGAGCCCTGATTAAGGACCCTGCTATATTGATTCTTGACGACACAACCTCAGCGGTTGATATGGAAACTGAAAGCTACATTCAGTCGCAGCTTGCCAAGGTCAAAGGTAAATGCACCACATTTATCATTGCTTACCGCATTTCCTCCATTATGGACGCGGACAAAATCATCGTTCTTGACGAAGGAAAAATCGTGGAAGAAGGAACCCATGACGAGCTTGTAAAAGCCGGCGGATATTACGCTTCGGTGTATAAGCATCAGAAGTAAAAATAAAAAAAGTTTGCGATAAATTATGAAGAAAAAACAGTTGAATTTATTAGAAAAAATAAGTAAATGAAAGGAGAAAAAATATGGCTAGAAATAAGTTTGATCAAGACGAAAAAGTCAAAAAGAAATTTGACAAAGCCCTTATAAAAAGAGTGTTGGCATATGTGAAGCCTTACACTAAAAAAATGACATTTGTTATTATTATCATGCTCCTTTCATCAGCTTTAATGATGCTTATTCCGAAGTTCTTTCAGATGGAAATCGATAAATATATTCCTGAAAAGAACATGAAGGGAATTATCATTTTAGTTATTTTGACTCTTGTAATCGTTGTATTTGCGGCGATTGGAACCAGAGTTAGAATCACTCTTACGACTCAGATAGGTCAGGATATTCTTCACGAAATAAGAGGAGATATATTTGACAAGCTTCAGCAGCTGCCTTTCAGCTACTACGACGAGAGGCCTCACGGAAAGATTCAGATAAGAGTTGTAAACTACGTTAATAACTTAAGTGACCTTTTAAGTAACGGTATAATTAATACCATTACAGAACTTTGTAACCTGATATTTATCATTGTATTTATGTTTGCCATGAGTCCAAAGCTTACAGGCGTGTGTCTTTTGGGACTTCCTGTGCTTATAGCTTACGTTGTATTTCTCAAGAAAAGACAGCACGAATCCTGGCAGGCACAGAGCAATAAGCAGTCTAACTTAAATGCTTATATCGCTGAAAGTATCGATGGAATAAGGGTTACCAAGGCATTTGTTCGCGAAGAGGAAAATGCAAAGATATTTAATTCACTTAGTGACAGCTATAGAAAGGCCTGGATGAAGGCGGTTACATACAACTTCATGATGGGACCTGTGGTGGATTTAATCTCTACCATAACCACCGCATTTATCTATGTAATAAGCGTTTATGCGATTCTAGGCGGTAAGGATTCGGGCATAACAGTCGGTATAATCGTTGCATTTATCAGCTATATCAGCAGATTCTGGCAGCCTATTAACACTATGGCAAGCTTCTACAACAGCATGCTGACAGCAGTTTCCTATGTGGAAATGATTTTTGAAACCATCGACGAGCCGGTAGAGGTTACAGACGCACCGGACGCTGTAGATATTAAGGATATTAAGGGTAAGGTGGAATTTAAGGACGTGACATTCTCTTACGAGGATGGCGTGGAGATTCTGTCAAATATTAATTTTACTGTTAAACCTGGTGAGACCATCGCTATCGTCGGTCCAACAGGTGCAGGAAAGACCACCATTGTAAACCTTTTAAGTAGATTTTACGATTTGGATTCAGGTCAGATTCTTATCGATGGACAGGACATTTCCAAGGTTACCCTAAAGTCTCTCAGATCCCAGATGGGCGTAATGATGCAGGATAGCTTTATTTTCTCAGGTACCATTACTGACAACATAAGATACGGCAACACTGAGATTTCCCAGAAAAAGGTTATCGAGGCCGCAAAGGTGGTTTGCGCTCACAGCTTTATCGCTCAGATGGAAGATGGCTACGACACTGCAGTTAACGAGCGTGGTAGCAGACTTTCCCAGGGCCAGCGACAGCTTATTAGCTTTGCCCGCGCCCTTTTAAATGACCCTAAAATTCTCATTCTCGACGAGGCAACCTCAAGCATCGACACCGAGACTGAAATTAACCTGCAGATGGGCCTTGAAAGACTTCTCAAAGGACGAACTTCATTTGTCATCGCCCACCGTCTTTCAACCATAAGAAATGCAGATAAAATCATGTACGTGGACAATGGTAAGATCTTGGAGGCAGGAACCCACGACGAGCTTCTTGAGAAGGAAGGCTATTATCATAAGCTCTATATGGCGCAGAA
>JAILGL010000063.1 GCA_024696825.1 Lachnospiraceae bacterium | reverse complement strand
TGTGAATTTAGTATATAATAAATATAATTAAAGATTTAAAAATAATATAACATAAATACATATATGGAGGTTCTGATGAAGAAATTACTTACAATCGGAGAAGCTTTAATAGATTTTATTCCAAGTGAGAATGGAAAGCATATATATGATGTGGAGAGTTTTACTCCAAAGGTTGGTGGAGCTCCTGCTAATGTGGGTGCAGTCTATGCTCTTCTTGGTGGAGATTCCTATATGATAACTCAGCTGGGAAATGACCCATTTGGACAGAAAATTATAAACAGACTTAATAGTGTAAATGTAAAATGTGATTATATAAAAAGAACAGATAAAGCTAATACATCCCTTGCTTTTGTAGCCCTTAGTGAGGATGGAAACAGAGAGTTTTCATTTTACAGAAAGCCGGGAGCAGATATGATAATGGAGCCATCTCAGGTAAAAGAGGAATGGTTTGAGGATTCATTTGCTCTGCATTTTTGTTCAGTAAGCCTTGGAGATTTTCCTATGAAGGATGCTCATAAAAAGGCCATTGAATATGCTAAAAATCACAATGCCATAGTTAGCTTTGATCCAAACCTAAGATTTAATCTTTGGGATGATGTAAGTAAGCTTAAGGCTGCAGTGCACGAGTTTATACCTCTTTGCAACATTTTAAAAATCTCTGATGAAGAGCTTGAATTTATAACAGGCAGGGAGATTAAGAGTGATGAGGATGCTAAGGCCGCAGTAGATACCCTCTTTATAGGTGATGTAAAAATGATTATCTATACAAAGGGTGGAGACGGCTCAGAGGTATTTACAAAAAATGCCCATGCAGCAGTTACTGCAGAGAAGGTTAAGCCTCTTGATACAACAGGTGCAGGAGATGCCTTTATAGGTTCATTTCTTTTCCAGCTAGGCCGTGATGAATTAGAGGTTAAAGATCTTAACACCTTAACGGAAGAAAAGCTCACAGAATACTTACATTTTGCCACCAGATACTGTGGTGTAAGTATCTGTAAATATGGTGCCATCGCATCTTATCCAAGTAAGGAAGAGTTTTTGAAGTAAATTAATTACAAATATAATTATAAAGTGCCAATAACGGATTTAATAAAAATAATTAATCTGTTATTGGCACTTTTTTTCATTTCACGCCTATTATGTGCATTTAAGACTGGTGGCATAGAATGATGTAATTATTAGGTGTAAAATTATTATTAGTTTTTTGAACGTAAAAAAACCAAAAAAATATTTTCGATTAGGTGAGATAATTCCATCAAGAGTTATTCATTTAACAAAGTTTTAACATGAGGAGGAACATAGTATGAGTAAAAAACGTATTTTTAGGAGAAGTATGGCATTTTTATTATGCCTATGCACAATTATGTATATGGTTCCGGTTGATATTGGGACTACTGATAAGAAAACTGAAGTGACAAAAACTGCAGATGCAGCTGTTACACAGGTTACTGAGGTTCCTGAAGGATATACAGGAATCTATGATGTTGAAGATTTAAATGCCATAGGAAATAATTTGACAGGTAAATATATTCTTATGGCAGATATTGACCTTACTGAAGTAACTAATCCTGAGACGGGAGAATGGTCTTCAGGTGGTAATGGCTGGTGGCCAATAGGATTAAATACAGCTACTACATCTTTAGGCTTTTCCGGTACTTTTAATGGTAATAATCACACCATTAAAGGAATGCAGATTAAGAATAGAAACTTTATGGGACTCTTTGCAAATATTGATGGTGGAACTGTATCTAATCTTAATCTCGAAGAAATTGATTTTTCCGGAAGTGTGAGTTCGGGTGAAACAAATATAGGTGGAGTATGCGGCGTCTTTCTTTCGGGAACTATTTACGGTTGCAGGGTTAGTGGAGAAATAAATGTAAGTAATACGTCAACTTCTAATAATTATGTTGGTGGAATCGTAGGAGGCAGTAATACTGAAGAAAATAAATCAAGAAGCCTATATTCCAACCTTAGCAGTGTAGATACTACAGTTTCTGGTAATGTATGTTATGTTGGTGGAATAATTGGACGTTTATATTGTAAAGATATTGGTATATCAATACATAAATTAGGAAATAGTGGGAATATTAATGTTACACAAAGAAGTTATTCGTTTGTTGGTGGAATTATTGGTGAATTTAATGCATATTTGGATAGTAGAGGTGTTTATACATCAAAGATATATGATACGTTTAACAAAGGTAATATCTCGGGAACAGCGTCTTTTGTTGGAGGTATAATTGGAATGGGAAATGGCAGGAGTTTTTTCAATGATGGCCACACTTATTATAATGATTTAAATATTTCTCTCAGTTATAACTCTGGAACAATAACAGGTTCTACATATAATTCGGTAATTGCTACAATAGGACTTCGTGTAGCAATAGAAAAATGCTATTATCTGGATTCCACTGGAACGCAAATTGATGGAACTTATCCTTTAACAGAAACTCAAATGAAAACTGCTTCAGCATATACAGGATTTAATTTTAACTCAACATGGTTTATTGATCCTATTGATGACTATAAGTATCCGCAGTTAGTAAGTATGCCACTTAGTGTTATGGATACCATTGAACTGGATTCTACAGAATTAAAGAAATCATACTTTACGGGAGATAAAATTGATTTAACCGGAGGTAAGCTTACTGCTTATTTTATGGATAATACCAGTATTACATTTGATATTACTGAAGATATGGTTTCAGGATATGATATGTCTACTGCAGGTATACAGACAGTAACTGTAACCTATAGAGGTGAAACGGTTACATATCAGATTAATGTAAAGGAGAAGCCGGCGTTAACCTCACTTACACTTGTAAGTGCACCTACTAAAACTGAATTTGTTCGTGGAACAGAATTTGATTTTACAGGATGTCAGGCATTAGCAGTATATGCTGATAGTACAAGTGAGGTTTTAAATATAGATGTTGAGGATACTACAGGTGGAAATATTGACACATCAGGAACACAGACTATTACATATACTCATGATGGTGCAAGTGTAACCTTTGAAGTTAAGGTAGTACCAGTAAAAGCTACAAGTCTTGAACTTACTTCATTACCAACCAAAACCTCATATATTGAGGGAATGGCAACCAAATTGGATACAACAGGAATTGCAGCAAATGTTG
>JAILGL010000168.1 GCA_024696825.1 Lachnospiraceae bacterium | reverse complement strand
TTTGTTGGAAGCTATATTTCTTGGCGTTGCATTTTACGTAGCACTTATGATTCTGGGGCTTTTAATCCCACTGGCCCTAAGAGCAAAAAAAGATAATAGAAGATTTTATAATTTGATGGTGGTTTATACTAATGTAGGCTTCATCGGAATCCCTGTAGCAAGGGCGATTCTGCCGGACAAGGCTATACTTTATGTCATAGTTTGCAATGTAATGTACAGCCTTCTTTTCTATACGCATGGAGTAACAGTTCTCAGCAATGGAAAAGAAAAAATGAATCTGAAAAAGGTTTTTTCACCAGGAACTATTATGGCTATTTTAAGCCTGGTGGTTTGCTGGTTTAAAATCACGCCACCGCCTATTATAAGCAATAGCGTGTCCTATATTGGAAATGCAACGGTATTTCTTTCCATGACACTTCTGGGTGTTTCCATAGCCAGATCCAATGTTGGAAAGGGCTTCAAATCCCTGAAGATTTGGGGATACATTGTAATAAGAATGATAATGGTTCCAATCGCTACATTTTTCATTCTCAAGGCATTTAACTGTAATGAGGTTACAATCCTTGGTTTCTGTCTTATGGCCACCATGCCCGTTGGAAACCTGCCACTTATTCAGTCAGAAAAAATGGGCGAAGACACTGAACTTCTTTCAAGAGCCATTACCGTCACAACCATTGTTTCAATATTTACCATAACGGCGCTAATGATAATGTTCGCAGCACTGGTATAGAATTATTTTTTGTAAATATCTCTCCTATGTCCAATTGTCAAGGCGAGGATTATAAGTTTATCATCGTCAATAACACATATAAGTCGATAGTCGCCTATTCTATATCTCCATTGACCGCTTCGATTTGCAGTTAATCCTTTGTCATGTATGCGAGGATTTGTAGTATTTACCAGATTTTTATCTATCCATCCTCGCAAAATTTTTTGTGTATATCTGTCTAATTTTTTAAATTCTTTTTTAAAACGATCAGATAATTCAACCTCATACTTCTTCATCTAACTCCCTCCAAAAGTCAGCTACAGGTGTGGAGTTGTAACCACTTTCCACATATTCATTGTAAGCCTCGTCTGCCACTGTAAGGTCATATTCATCCTCTATACGCTCGAATAAAGCTTTTTTAAAAGCTTCCCCTAAAGAAATAGAATGGATCTTTGCATAGCTTTCAGCAAGAGCTTTTTCTTCGTCTGTTAATCTAATAGAAAATGCCATAATATCAACTCCTTTCATTTGTTTAGTACATTGTACTACATAAATGAGTTGTTGTCATTTTAATATAAGAATTATTTTATTCATTTTGTAAAATTGCTACAATTCCCTCAGTATGCTATAATCTCATTAGTTAAAACGTAATTGGATAATAAGCGGAAAGGAGTAACTATGTCAGATAATACAACGAATACAACGAATTCAACTAATTCAACTAATTCAGATAAAGAGACAGTCCTAGCTATTTGCTACGATTTTGACAAGACCCTGTCACCAAAAAATATGCAGGAAGAGGGCTTTATCGAAGCGCTTGGCGGAGATGAAAAGGCCTTTTGGAAAGATTGTGACGACATCGCTAAACGTTACAAAATGGATAGCAATCTTGCATATATGTACAACATGATAAAAATGGCTAAAAATGAGGATATACCTTTTAATAAGCCAAATATTCAGAAGTATGCAGAAAGTATTACATTATATGATGGAGTCAAGACCTGGTTTAATAGGATAAATGACTACGGCAAGAAAAAAGGAATCATAGTGGAGCATTACATTATTTCTTCAGGCCTTAAGGAAATGGTTGAAGCAACTGAAATAGCGGGTGAATTTAAAGAAATATATGCATGTTCATTTTGCTATGATAATAATGAGGTTCCTTTCTGGCCTGCTCAGGTAGTGAATTACACAGGAAAAACCCAGTTCCTTTTTAGAATAGAAAAGGGAGTTTTGGATATAAATGATGATGCTGTAAATAATTATTATACGGAGGACAAGCTTCGAGTGCCATTTAGAAATATGGTGTATATAGGTGATAGCGCCACAGACGTTCCTTGTATGAAACTCGTAAATCTAAATGGCGGCCATTCAATCGGTGTCTACAATCCGGAAACCAAAGATAAATCCAGGGTTTACGACATGATAAAGCAGAACAGAATTAAATATTTTGTTCCTGCGGATTACACCGAAAATTCTAAGCTTGAGAAGCTTGTGAAAAATATAATTGATAGAACTTCCTATAATGAAATGCTTGAAAATTTTTCTTACGCCTGCAAGGATGAGGAAAAGGATCAAAGAGGATAAATAAAGAGGATAAATAAAGAGGTTGAGAAATATGATCAACTTATCAGATTATTTGAAGAATGAGTTTGGCGAGAAGGTTTACAGACTTTCCCTTACCTCAGGATGCACATGTCCAAATCGCGATGGATTAATAAGCACAGGTGGATGTACATTTTGCTCTGAGGGCGGTTCCGGGGAGTTTGCAGCAAACCTTCGTCCCATAAATGAGCAGATTTCTGAGGCAAAAAAATGGATTCAAAATAAGACCAATGCGAAAAAGTTTATCGCGTATTTTCAGTCCTTTACTAATACCTACGGCGACCCGAAAACCTTGGAAAAGCTATATAGAGAGGCGCTTTCCGAGGAGGATATAGTGGCGCTTTCCATAGGAACAAGGCCGGATTGCCTGGGTGGAGAAATCCTTAAGATGCTAGAGAATTTACGAAATTCGGAGTTTCCGGTATCTTCAAACCTCGAAGAATTTGCTAATAAATCTACCAATGAAAATAAAGACGAAATTGGAAATGAAGGATTAAAAAAAACTGAAGAATCCACCGAAATAAAAATGGTTAAAAAGCCCGTCTGGATTGAACTTGGCCTCCAGACAATTCATGAAAATACAGCGAAAAATATTAA
>JAILGL010000163.1 GCA_024696825.1 Lachnospiraceae bacterium | reverse complement strand
ACGGCTCCACTCATTTTTCACCCATACAGCCTGATAGTAATCATAGTTAGTTCCGAAAGCGAGCATTACCTTTGCTGAGTTAAGAGCCGCAAATATATATGGCTCATACTCCTGTCCAAGCTTATCCTCTAAAGATATTCTTGAAAAGAATACCCTATATCCTTTATTTGTAAGTGCGTCATAAACATCCTGAGCCATTACGCTATCAATGGTTCTATCTCCCTTTTCATCACTTTCTTTATAGCAGATAAAAATATCATAGGGGTCTTCTTTTCCTGATACCTCTATTATACCTTTTCTTATTTCTTCAATCTGCTTGGCATTTTCTCTATATACATTTCTAGATACCAGGTCTGCATTTTCCATTACCATTTCAAAGTCTGAATCCTTCATAACGCTGTCAAATGAAGAACGATGGCAGGTTGGAATTTTGTTACCTGTTGCAGGATCATCTACATATTCGATTCCATATTTACAAAGCACAAGGCCCCAATATGCCTCTGCCTCGGTATCTGACTCATCTACGATACTCTCGTAGACACCAGCTGCCTTGTCAAATTCATTGGCTATACGAAGGCGGTTTGCGCGGTCATATAACTTTATGATTTTCTCGTCATCAATAGTTGGAATTGTCTCCACACTACCGCAATATTCGCACTCACATAGGGTGCTCTCAGTATCGATGATATTTAAATCACCACCACATTTTTTACATCGTAAAGTTGCCATAATCGTTCTCCTTTTTTCTAGTTTTTATTCTTTTAAAAACAGACTTGTGATATTTTTTATAATTGCTTTTTATAATTGTTTTTTACTCTTTTGTTAATATTAACTCATATTGGCGAAACGCGAGACCGCTATTGCGGTTAATAAGATTTATGAGTCAAGACGCAACCATAAAGCGGGGCGAATACCAACAGAATCAATATTCACAGTGTAACCATCACCACGGACGTGGCCCGAACCAAGCACACGCGCGGCAGTAGACTGATAGTCGCCCGGCGTGCGCAGCCAATACGAACCACCCACTCCTACTTTCTCATTTATATATTCCGCTTTCCTATCATAATCATCCTTAAAATAAGTTTTAGCTTCATCCATGCTTAAACAAAAAACTCTATCCTGAGTGTCAGGACCACCCTTTGTACCTCGTTCCTTATTATCTGGATTCTTCAATGTTACTGTTTCTATTTGCTTAATAATACTATTACTGAAACTTGTATTTATGAAGTCATTGTTTAAATACTTTCTTAAGGTACATTTACTCCAGGTTATATCCTCATATTCCTTGTTATACGGAATAACATCTATTACTTTATCTGTTATAAAAAGTACTCTGTCTTTTTCTTTTTTTAGTATTCTCCAAGTTAGTGCTTCACCCTTATAATTACCAAATCTAAATAAGTTCGAATTTAAAACTTCTATACCATGTGACCTAAATTTTTCAACCTTTCTTCTCTCTTTTTCTTCAGCCTTTCTTCTCTCTTCTTCTTTTCTTTTTTCTTCTCGCCTCTTCGCTTCTTCTTTTCTTTTTTCTTCTTGTCTCTTTTTTAATATCTCTTTCTTAATTTTATTTATATCGATACTCTTATTTATAAACTCATCAATATAAATCATTTCCATATCTACATCACTAATATAATCCCTTTCAGGCATCGATGGCATTTCAGGTTTCTCAGGCAATATAGGAGTTTCTGAGTATTCTGGCTTTGGTGGTAATTCTACGGGTCTTTTATTAGGTATTGGTTTTAAACTCAAAGTAGGCTTATTAATATTGAATTTTCGATTCGAAAGAATATTAATATTATTATCTATTTCTTCTTTCTCTTTTTTCTTAAATATTGATAATTTCCCTTTTCTTTCCATTAAAGTTTGTATTTGAGTTTCTATATTAGTAATTTCTGTATTATATGCTACCAGTTGCTTATTATAAGTATCCTTTAATTTATTATTCTGCTCATTTACTTCCTTCACTTCTTTTCGATACTCATCATTATGTTCTCTTTGTATTCTTTCACACTCTGCTTCCCAATTCTTTATTTTTTCCTCACATGTTTCTGGCCAATGTGTTTTTGTTCTTTCACACTCTGCCTCATAAGCATTATTAATCCCATCAACTTCAACTTTCCATGAAGATAGTTTAGCCTTATATTCTTTCTCTAGACTATCAAAATCAGCATTTTCATTCTTTTTAACTTCATCTTTAATCTTTTTATTTGCATCATCAATTATTTTATTAATACTTTCAAGTGATATTTTTGATTTATACTTTGTAATTATATCATTTACTCTTTTTTCTTCTTTTTCTGTTTTAGTTTTTACTAATCCGTCTATTATATTTTTATAATCAAAAGTTTTTTTATCTTCATCTGTGGCATACTGTAAATATCTGGCATAAAGCTTATTATCGTCAACACTTTCTCTATTAGCATTATCATTTAATTTACAATATTCTTCTACATAATCTAACTCTGAATTATATTTATTTAATGATTCTAAACAAGTAGTATAATAAACTTTAAATTTAGTAACAATATCATTAATTACATCATCTCTAATTTTTTCTTCACCAATGTATCTTTCTCTTGTTATCTGCTTTAAATCAAACTCTGGTTCCAGTGTTTTATTATTTTTTCTATCAAGAAATACTACTTTTACTATTATCTTAGCAAAATCATTTGCATTTTTCATCTTATAATATGCTAGCAACTTACCCATATAGGCTCTTGCGCATTCTGGATCTTGATTTAATACTTCTTCAAATAAATCATCAGCTTTTTTATAATCAGCATCTTCAAGAGTAATAAATCCACGCTTTAAAAGAGCACTAACGTTACTTCCCACATTTGCTGATAA
>JAILGL010000141.1 GCA_024696825.1 Lachnospiraceae bacterium | reverse complement strand
TATAGCTATCACATCTTCCGAAGGACTTGCCTTTGAGATAGCTCTAAGGCTTAAAATACGCTCTTTAAGCTGTGCATTGTTATAAAGAGTTGCCCTTGATACCCCTGCTTCTTTGCAGACCGTCTCAAAGTTTATAGGCTTATTCTTTCTTTTAAGCTTGTCTATTGCCTTACTGACCTTATCAATAGTTGCTTTGTTCTTTGCCGCGGCATGGGCTTTGATGCCTGCCACCTGACTATCCGACACTTTCTTTGCCATCCAACTGCACCTCCAAACTTTCTACCAATGGTTTAAGATATTTGTACTTAACTGCCAGCGTATCAAGTGCAGGCAGTTAAGTACAAATATCTTAAACCATTGGTAGAAAGTTTGGAGGTGCAGTTGGATGGCAAAGAAAGTGTCGGATAGTCAGGTGGCAGGCATCAAAGCCCATGCCGAGGCGAAGAATAAAGCAACCATTGATAAGGTTAATAAGGCTATAGATAAGCTGAAAAGAAAGGGTAAACCTATCAACTTTGAAACTGTATGCAAAGAGGCAGGTGTTTCAAGGGCAACTCTTTACAACAATGCACAGCTTAAAGAGCGTATTTTAAGCCTTAGAGCTATCTCGAAAGCAAGTCCATTGGATGATGTGATAGCTGTAAAAAAGGACAAGATGCAGCTTAAGGATGATAAAATAGCCACTCTGCGAATGCAGGTCAAGAAGCTAGAGGAAGATAAAGAGAAACTTATTATACAGTTGGTCGATTATGAAGAACTTAAATCTGAAAATGAACGACTAAAGAAACAGTTAGAAAGGAAGACGTAGTAGACAGTATTTTGTGTATTAGAGGTTAAAAACATCTATTTTATGCGGTTTTTTACTTATAATACAGTCTACTACTAAAAATAAGATATGAGATGTTTTCTGACAGGGCAAGACTATATGAGAAATATGCAGATATAATTATTTCCGAAAAGGGTAGCTCTATGGAAGATACTGTAAGACAGGTGGTAGAGCGGATTTCAAACCAGGCTTAGTATAAAGATTTGGTAGAAAGGCTTAGTGGCGAGTCTTAATAGCAAGACTTAATAGCAAGTCTTAAAAATGATAAAGCGTCTTAAAAAAAGCAACTTAAATAGAGTCTTAAATAGTGCCTTAAATAGTGTCTGTTATGCCTGTATAAAGGCTTTGACCTTTTTTATAAAATGTGGTAATCTATATATACATATTATGACGTGATTGGAGGAAGTTAAAAATGAAAACAGATGTAATATTAGTAAGTGCCACAGGAGCCGGTGTAGATGAAGCTTTAAATCAAAGCGAGAAGTTTGCCGATTATCAGAGTTATTCTGCTAAGGATAAGATTAGATTAAGACTTATCGCTGAGGAAAGTCTTGGCATGGTTAAAACATTTTCTGATGATTATGATGTTAACTTTTATATAGAGGGTGATGAGAAGAAATGTACAGTAGTTGTGGAAGCTGATGTGGATATTGACAGTCAGGTTGAAGATGAGCTTTTAGCTCTTTCAACTACAGGAAAGAATGATGCTGCAAAGGGATTTATGGGTAAGATGAAGGTCTTATTCTTTGGCTGTGTTAAGCAGTTTAATGACATTTATAATATCAAATCTCAGTATCCCGG
This sequence comes from Lachnospiraceae bacterium, assembly GCA_024696825.1. Lineage (GTDB taxonomy): Bacteria > Bacillota > Clostridia > Lachnospirales > Lachnospiraceae > JAEEJA01. The sequence continues at coordinate 7,491 of JAILGL010000141.1, read as the reverse complement.
CGGTAATGTTGATTTTGCCGAGATGGGTATGTATGATAACTCAGCTATAAGTGTTAATTCTTATATGTGGTCACTTACCCAGTATAGAGATCAGTTATTCGAGGAAAAAGATTCTAATGAAGGATCTAAGGAAGCATGGGATGAGCTTGAGAAATCTATCGTAGCCAGCATTGCTGATGAAGTAAAGGTTGGAGTGGTAGGTAATAAGGTTACCCTTAAGGTTGAATATACTGCCGCTAATAATTAACAGTATTATTGGATTTATATTAAGAATTTTTAAGGTGTGATACGCTTAATCGTATTGCACCTTTTTTTTCGCTATGATATAATGTTTTTAAGTGTTTTAGCGATACATTTAACGGGTTACAATTTAAGATATAAATAGTCTGGAAATGGAGATTATTATGGGAAGAAATAAACTTTTAAAGGAGAAAATAATCTGCTTTTTTGTTGCATTTTGTTTTGTGATTACAGGAATTTATGTAAGTCCATATAATGCGAAAAAAGCAGAGGCTGATACAGATACAGATATTATAAAGGTTGCCATAGAGGGTACATATAGGCAGAGTTTGGCCAGAAATATGCTTTCTATGGTTAATGAATTTAGAACAGGAAGCGACGCCTGGTATTATGATACCAGTGGTGAAAAGGTCTATGTAAGCGGTCTTGGCGAATTAACTTATGACGAGGGTCTTGAGCAGTCTGCCATGCAAAGAGCTGCAGAGATAGCTATTAAGTGGTCACATCGTCGTCCAACAGGTGATGATGAGGAGGACAGGTATTATACGGTTCACGGTAGTCTTTGGGGATATTCAGGAGAGAATATAGCTGCAGGTTATAGTACTACAGAAAGTACATTTGTGGGCTGGAGAGAGGATGATGAATCCTACTCAGGACAGGGCCACAGAAGAGCTATGCTTTCTGCTAATTATACTCACATAGGTATGGCCTGCTTTGAGTATTGCGGTTATAAATTCTGGGTTCAGGAGTTTGCAAGCACAACTCTTGATAATCCTTTATACAGTCATTCAGATGGAGATGCTACTCCAACCTTAGAGATGACTAAGACAGCTATAGGAAGTCAGACACTTAAGGCTAATAAGACTTATTTGGAAATGAATACAGGAGAGTATGTTGATTTAAGAAATCTCGTAACTGAAAATGTTACATTTTCAAATAGCGATTTTACCAGGCCTGTAGCTACTAAGCCATTAACCGGTCTTAGTCAGTGGTATGTGGATTCAGATATATGCACGGTAACTAACGGCTATCTTAAGGCCTTAAAGCCTGGAACAGTAAATGTAACGGCAAAGCTTTCTTTGGTGGGCTCAGATACTGTAAGTATACCGGTTACCATAACAGGAAGTGAGGTTGACGCTTCATCCATAACTGTTCCATATAGAGAAAATGTAGAGTATAACCCGGACGGAACGGTAGTGAGTGCAAGCCCTGCCACAACAGATGAGGCTACAGTAAGTGCAAGTCCTGCCACAACTGATGAGACTACAGTTAGTGCAAGTCCAGTGGTAAGTTCAAGCCCGGAAACAAGCGCAAGTCCTGCGGTAAGTTCAAATCCTACAGTCAGTGAAAGTCCAGAAGCAAGTGCAAGCCCTGCTTCAACTAATGAGACTGCAGTTAGTGCAAGTCCATCTTCAAGTGAAAGTCCTACATATACGATAATTCCAGTGGTTAGCGCAAGTCCTGCGGTAAGTGAAAGTCCTACAGCGACTATAGTTCATGTAGTAAGCGCAAGTCCTGCAGCTTCAGCAAGTAGTTCGCCTTCAGCAAGCAGCTCGCCTTCTGCAAGTGATGATAGCGATGATGAAACTACTGATGATGACGATGATGAAAGTAATATTAATTATTATACAAGCGATGCAAATGTAATATTTAACGTTGTTGTAAGTGGTTCTACAGGTTCTAAATATACATTTTCACTTAGCAGTGATGAGCAGGAATTAATAGCTGAGACTGCAGAAAATGACGGAGGCATAGCATTTATAGTTACTGATACAAGCGGTAATTATATATATACTCTTATAAGCAATGCTACTAATCTTACAAAGGGCTCTAAGGGCCAGATTTATGTAAGAACAGGAGACTCAAGCTATAACATTTACAGTGCTAAGGAGTATATAGTTAATAATAATGGTGAAGTGACATTTTCACTTCCTAAGCTTGCTTCTACCAAGGTTTATGAGTTGGTGGATTTAAGTGTTGCATCAAAAATAGATAAGAGTATAATGAAAAAGGTTAAGCTTAAGAAAACGAAGATTAAGCTTAAGAGAGGTAAGAAGACTAAGGTTACTCTTAAGTCCGGTTACAGTAAGGCAAGTGTTAAGGCTATAGCCTATAAGTCCATGAAGAAGAAGGTTGCATCCGCTAATAAAAAGGGTGTTATAAGGGCTAAGAAAAAAGGCAAGACAAAGATTAGAGTAACATTCAGATTTAAAAATGGAAAGACCAAGAAGCTTTATCTTACCCTTACAGTTAAGTAGTAAGCCGACTTGCAAGTGTTAAGCTACCGACTTGCAAGTGTTAAGCTACCGACTTGCAGGTGTTAAGCTAAAGGTAAGGTTAAGAAAAGCTTCAAGGATATATACGGAGGGGATATGTCAGTTTATGATAAGATGAAGGAAAGCGCTTCAAAGTACGGTGGAGTCTATGCTTTTGACAAGATTAAAGGGCGCTTTCTGGTTAAGTATATAGATGGAAAAAAGTATTTTCCATGTGATATTACAGCGGATGAAAGAAAGAGAGAAGAGGGGTTTGATTTTGAAAATGAACCCCTTATTTCTGTGCTTGTTCCTGTATATAATACAGATTCTGAGATGTTTGAGGAAATGCTTGATTCTCTTATGAATCAGACCTATAAAAACTATGAGATAGTCCTTGCAGATGCAAGTGATGAGGATAAAAAAATGGATTATCTCGAGTATCTTAGAGAGAGATTTACTGAAGAAAGTAACGAAAAAAAAGAAGACTCAGAAGAGTCTAAGATTGAGTCTGAGATTGAGTCTGAAAAAGGCGATAAGCTAAGAGTTTTCGGAAAAATCAAGTACCTTAAATTAGATGAAAATCTTGGTATATCTGAGAATACTAATGCCGCATTTAAAGCGTCTCTGGGTGAGTATATTTCACTTATGGATCATGATGATATCCTTCATCCATCAGCTTTATTTGAGGTGGTTAAGGTTATTAATAAAAAGAATGCAGACTTTATCTATACAGATGAACTTTCCTTTGATAAGACTACGGATAGGGTTCAGAGTATTCATTTTAAGCCTCAGTTTTCTTTGGAAAACCTTAAAAATAATAATTATATTTGTCATTTTACAACCTTTAAGAGAGAACTGTTTACAGAGGTTAAGGGTTTTAGGAAGGAGTATGATGGAAGCCAGGATTATGACCTGTTTCTCAGGATGACAGATATAGCTGAGTGCATATTCCACATCCCTAAGGTGCTTTATTATTGGCGTCTTTCTCAAGGGTCTGTGGCAACAGATATAAGTGCTAAGGATTATGCCCTTACAGCGGCTGAAAATGCACTAAAGGATTATCTTAATTCCAAGGGCATTAAGGGAGAGGTTTCAAATGTGGCAAGAGGTGCATTTTTTAATGTGCGCCATGAGATTTCTGATGATACCAAGCTCCTTGTAATTACTGAGGATAAAGAGTCTGAGATTATGCTTAATAATTCTCTTGAAAGCATTAAAAAAATATCTACAGTAATTTGCGCAGAGCCTAATGATAAGCTGCTTTATGAGAGGATTAAGGATACTGAGGAAAGTATTATAATCTTTGTTAGAAAGGGAATTGACGAGAAGGAGAATTCTCTGATTTTAAATGACTCGGAGTGGGCCATAAGGCTTATGGAGGCTTTGGTTCCACGTAATGTGGGAGCGGCTTCACCACAGGTTAAAAATGATAAGGAATATTTATTTGCAGGTTATGCCTATAAAAATATCAAGAATCACAATCTCATAAGCCTTCACGAAGGCCGAAAGATTAACGATCCAGGATATATGAATAAGCTTCTTTCAAGACAGAGTGTATCCCTTCTTGGAGGTATGATGTTAGCTGTTAAAAAGAATTATCTTGTTAAGATTTTACAGAGGCATGAGGAGTTTAAAAAGAGCTTAACCCTTAAGGATGCATTTGATGGTATTTTCTGGCTCTATGTTTCTTATATGATCTCTAAAAATGGAAAGGAATGCATCGTAGATCCTTTCTCAGCCGTGGTTATGAATAAGGGCTATAAGAATAAGGAGTTAAATGCTCTTAAAAAATATAAGAAGTTAAAGGCTTCTGACAGCTATCATAAGAGACATTGTTATGTTAGAATGAAGAAGGCCTTCAGGTATACGGATCCTATGTATAATCTGAATTTCAGGACCTTTGGAAAGTACTATAAAATGTAGGGAAGAGGCAGGATATAAGTCATTATAATTTAATAATAATTAATTTAAATCCCTTTAGTCTTAAAAATGATTCTAAAGGGATTTATTCTGTTATAATAAAAGGGTGAATTAATCACAAAAATATGTTATAATATTTGTTTGACGTGGGTCTATATGACATACTATTTAAAATAAGTAAACATAAATGAGAGGACAATTATGTTAAGAGAACTTTATGATTACCGCCAGATGATAGTTTCGCTGGTGCAAAAGGATCTTAGAGGAAGGTATAAGGGCTCATTTTTAGGCTTCTTATGGACCTTTATAAATCCTTTATTTCAGCTCATAATATATACCATAGTATTTTCAAATATTATGAGAATGGGAATTGATAAATTTTATATGTTTCTTTTTGTGGCTTTGGTGCCTTGGATTTATTTTAGTGCCAATCTGCAAAATGGAGCTACAAGTATAATCGATAACAAGGAGATGGTTAGTAAGATTTATTTTCCGAGACTTGTTATTCCATTAGCTTACAATATCAGCTGTTTTGTAAATATGCTTTTCTCCTTTGTAGTTATATTTGCAGTTATTATAGTAACAGGTTTTGGTGTGAATATAAAAGCACTTTTGTTTCTTCCGGTTATTATGATAATTGAGTTTTTACTGGCTACAGGAATATCATTTATTACTTCAGCTTTAACGGTATATGTAAGAGATTTAAAACATATTTTACAGATTATTTCCATGGGATGGATGTATCTTACTCCGGTAATTTATCCTCCAACAATGGTACCTGAAAAGTACCGTACTTTGTTCAACTTAAATCCCATGACGCCTATAGTAAATGCCTATAGAGATATATTATATTACAAGCAGGTTCCTGCTATGCAGACTCTTATACAGGCAACAGCCTTTGGAGTTGTGCTTTTGGTAATTGGTTATTTTGTATTTCAGAAATTACAGAAAGGCTTTGTGGAGGAATTATAATGAGTAAAGAGAATGCGATAGAAGTTACTTCTCTTAAGAAAACCTTCAAGGTTTATCCGGATAAGAGTAATAGTGTGAAGGAAAAAGTGCTCTTCTGGAAACGTAATAAGTACGAGAAAAAAGAGGTTCTTAAGGGAATTTCATTTGAGATAAAAAAGGGTGAAGCCATAGGTCTTATCGGTAAGAACGGTTGTGGTAAAAGTACCACCCTTAAGCTACTTAACAGGATTATGTATCCTACTTCAGGTAAGATTAAGGTAGAGGGAAAGGTTTCAAGTCTTATAGAGCTTGGAGCAGGCTTTCATCCTGATATGACAGGACTGGAAAACATTTATATTAATGCATCTATATTTGGTCTTACAAAGAAGGATATCGATGCAAAACTGGATGACATTATTAGCTTTAGTGAGCTGGGAGATGCTATATATACCCCTGTTAGAACCTATTCTTCAGGTATGTATATGAGACTTGCATTTTCAGTTGCTATAAATGTGGAGGCTGACGTTTTACTTATCGACGAGATTCTCGCCGTTGGAGATGTTAACTTCCAGAAGAAATGTTTTAAAAAGTTAAATGAAATCAAATACTCAGGGGCTACCATAGTTATAGTTTCCCATTCCTTAGATCAGATTGAAGAAATCTGTGACAGATGTATCTGGATAAAGGATGGTTTGCTGGAAATGACAGGAAAGCCTAAGGAGGTTCACGGAGCATACCTTAAGAGTATGGAAGAGGACAGAAGAAGACTTAGCGAGGATATGAAAAATGCCGAGAATTCTGATGTCTATGATAGAGAGAGTTTTTGTGGCCGTCCCGTAGTTCGTTCAGGAACAGGTGATGTGATGTTTACAGATGTAAATATTACTGACAAAGATGGTAAGGAAAATACTTTATTTAAAACTCACGATACCATAAAGGTTACCTATGACATTTTAAATCCTAAAAATGTTAAGGAAGCAGTTGTATATGTAAGGCTTTACAGAGATGATAATGCACATGCCTTTGGAACCACCTCGGTAATTGAAAAAGAGGGTCTTATGAAGCTTGAGGGCAGGAATAAGGTGGTCTTAACATTTAAGGATATACATCTTCTGGATGGTAATTACATGGTGGATGTAGACCTTAAGGATGAGAATGAAGTGGCCTATGACTGTATCCATGATACTATTAGATTTGACGTGTATAATACCGAAGGAAGAACCGGTATGTGCATGATAGATACGGACATAGAGACTTGTTAGGAAATTTAATAGGGGATTTAGCAAGAGGTCATTAAGAGGTTGTTAAGAGGTTTTAAGGACGATAGGAGGCTTATATGTATAGTGATAATAGCAATTTATCAGGAGTTCATAAGTTCTTAAGAGAAAGCAAGGCGCTGTATCCTGCAAGACTTACATATGCTCAGATAAATGATACTGTAAGATTCGGACCTAAATATGAGTCAGAGAAGGTTAAGACAAGTATTAGAAGAAAGATTAATAATCGCAATTACAGAAAGAAGCTTATTATATCTGAGGACGAGGTTAGTCGTCAGCAGGAGCGTGAATTTCATGAGCCTAAGCTGATTAGTATAATAGTTCCGCTTTACAATACTAAAAAAGAATTTTTAATCGAGATGATTGAGTCTGTAATAAATCAGACCTACGATAATTATCAGCTTTGTCTTGCTGATGGAAGTGATGAAGATAATTCTCACGTAGAAAAAATTGTAAAGAGTTATATTAAAAATAATACCAAAATTAAATACAAAAAACTCAAGGAAAATGGAGGTATCTCCGTTAATACTAATGAGTGTATAAAGCTTGCAACAGGAGATTACATACTTCTGTTTGACCATGATGATGTTCTCCATGAAAGCCTTTTATATGAACTTATGGATAGAATCGAAGAGACTAAGGCAGACTTTATCTACACCGATGAGGCTATATTTACAAATGATATTACAAAGCCTTTTGGTTATCATTTTAAACCGGATTATTCACTTCATGCTCTTCGTTCTAATAATTACATTTGCCATGCTTCATGTTTTTCAAGGGAGCTTTTTGAAAAGGCAGGAGATTTTAGAAAAGAGTTTGATGGAAGTCAGGATCATGACCTGATA
>JAILGL010000035.1 GCA_024696825.1 Lachnospiraceae bacterium | reverse complement strand
AGTTTAAGATTACTAAGAGACCTATAACAATTACTGCAGGAAGTGATACTAAGTCATATGATGGAAATGCACTTACCTGTGATGAGTTTGATACAACAACAGTTGGAACAAATGCAGGACTTGCAGTAGGAGATAAGGTTTCAGATATTACAGTTACCGGTAGCCAGACAGAAGCAGGAAGCTCAGATAATGTAGCTTCAGATGCAGTTATAGTTAACGGTGTCGGTGATGTAGTAACAGATAACTACACTATTACTTATAAGGTTGGAACACTTACAGTAACTAAGGCGGTTGATACAGAAGTAACTGCTGAGATTGATGATAAGTATTATGATGGAACTGCCATAGCAGATCCTACCTATACATCAGCAAGCACCGGTGCAGCAAGCTTCGTATTCTACGAGGTTGATGACCAGGGTAATGTAGGAACAGATAAGATTGACAGACCTATAGATGCAGGAACCTATGCAGTAGTAGTTAAGCTTGCAGCTGATGCTAACCATGCAGCAACTAAGAGTGATGCTGTTAAGTTTGAAATTATTCCTAGACCTATAACCATAACAGCTAAGGATGCAACAAAGGTTTATGATGGAACTAAGCTTACCTGTGACGAATATCTCACACCAACAGTAACAGTTGATGCAGACGGTAATGCACTTACTACAGGTAATGCAATCGCTTCAATTGATAAGCTTGAAAGCGTAGTAGTTTCAGGTAGTCAGATAGAGGTTGGTAAGTCAGCTAACACAGCAGCTGATGCTAAGATAGTTCTTGAATCAGATAATACTAAAGACAGAACATCTAATTATGACATTACATATGTAGATGGAACTCTTACAGTAACAAGAGCTAATGAAGAAGTAACACTTTCAGATATTTCTAAGGTATATGATGGAACTAAGGCAGATAAGCCAGAGGTTACCTCAATCGCCGGAGGAGTTGAGACAGTTAATTACTTCATTAAGGAAGGTACAAAGTATACTGAACTTAATACAGCCCCAACAAATGTTGGAACCTACTATGTAAGAGTAACAACTGAAGAGACAGCTAATTATAAGGCTGGAGATAGTGGTTATGTAGAGTTTGAAATTACAAAGAGACCTATTACTATAATAGCAGAAAGTGATATTAAGTATTATGACACAACACCTCTTACCTGTGATGAGATTGAAGTTGTAACTGGAGCTGGTCTTGCAATTGGAGATAAGATTTCTGATATAACTATTACAGGAAGTCAGACAGAGGTTGGAGAGTCAGATAATATTGCTTCAGATGCAGTTATAGTTAACGGTGTCGGTGATGTAGTAACAGATAACTACACAATTACTTATGAAGAAGGAATACTTATAGTAATTAAGGCTAATGATGCATTAGTTACAGCAAGTATCGATGACAAGATTTATGATGGAGAAGCTATAGCAGATCCAACATATGAATCAGATAGTACCGGTACACCAAACTTCGTATTCTACGCAGTTGATGAACATGGTAACATAGGAACAGATGAAATCGAAAAGCCTAAGGATGCAGGAACTTATGTAGTTGTTGTAGAACTTGCAGCTGATGCTAATTACGAAGCAACAAAGAGTGCTCCGGTAACATTTACAATAGCTAAGAGACCTATAACCATAACTGCTAAGGATGCAACAAAGGTTTATGATGGAACTGAACTTACAAATGATGGATATCTTACACCAACAGTAACAGTTGATGCTGACGGAAATCCACTTACAACAGGTGCAGCTATAGCAATAGGCGATAAGCTTACAAGCGTAACTGTTACAGGAAGTCAGACAGAGGTTGGTGAATCAGCTAATACAGCAGCTGATGCTAAGATAGTTCTTGAATCTGATGATTTAAAGGATAGAACTGATAATTATGATATCACTTATGTAGATGGAACCCTTACTGTAACAAAGGCTGATGAAGAAGTAACACTTTCAGATATTTCTAAGGTATATGATGGAACTAAGGCAGATAAGCCAGAGGTTACCTCAATCGCCGGAGGAATTGAGACAGTTAAGTACTTCACTAAGGAAGGTACAAAGTATACTGAACTTAAGACAGCACCTACAGATGTTGGAACATACTATGTAAGAGCAACAACAGAAGAAACAGCTGATTATAAGGCTGGAGACAGCGGATACGTTGAATTTGTAATAGCTAAGAGACCTATCACAATTACAGCAGGAAGTGATGAGAAGTTATATGACGGAACCAAGCTTACCTGTGATGAGATAGAAGCACCTATACTTACAACAGATACAGTAGCAGCAACAGTTGCAGGAGTTAATGTAAATCTTTCTGTTACAGGAAGTGCTATAGTTGATGGAGATAAGATTTCAGATATTACCTTAACAGGTAGTCAGACTGAGGTTGGAACTTCTGATAATAAGGCTTCTAAGGCAGTTGTAGTAAATGGTGTTGGTGATCTTGTAACAGATAATTATGATATTACCTATGAGACAGGAACGCTTACAGTTAATAAGGCTAAGGGAATCGACGTATTAGCAGAGATAGAAGATAAGATGTATGATGGAAAGCCTATAGCGGATCCAACCTATACTTCAGAAGCTACAGGAACAGCAACATTTAAGTTCTATGATGTAGATAAAGATGGTAAGGTTAAGGTTGATGCAGAAGGTAATCCAATAGAAATTGACAGACCGGTTAATGCAGGAACTTATGCAGTAGTTGTAGAGCTTGAAGCAGATGATACTTATGAAGCAACTAAGAGCGAGCCTGTTACATTTACAATCGAGAAGAGACCTATCACAATCACAGCACCTAGTGCAAGCAAGGCTTATGATGGTGATCCACTTACAGCTAAGACTGGTGTTACAATTGAATTTACAGGTGACATTTCAAAGAATCCATTAGCTAATACTGATATGGTTGAGGACATTGTTATTACAGGTTCTCAGACAGAGGTTGGCGAAAGTGCAAATGTTGCAAGTGATGCAAAGATTGTTGATAATAAATCTGGCGAAGATAAAACAGCAAACTATGATATTGTTTATGAAGACGGTACACTGACTGTTGGATATGTCATAGATGGAATGAAGGTTAGCGAGATTAGTAAGCTTTACGATGGTAAACCTGTTAGTAAACCGGATGTAATCAGAAATGGTACCGGAGACTTAACTATTGAGTACTTCGATAAGAATTCTGATGGTACTTACACTAAGTTAAATGAAGCTCCAATTGATGCCGGTGAGTATTTCGTTAAGGTATCAGCTGAGGCTGATGATGTATATGATGCACAGTCAACAGATTATATACCATTTGAAATCTATAAGAGAGAGATTACTATAACAGCTGGAAGTGCAGAAAAGCTTTACAGCGGTACAGCTCTTACAGATGACAGCTTCACTTATAAGGCTACCACTGGTTCAGCAGTAGATACAGAGGATGAGACAGCACTTGTTAAATCTCATGAAATCTACTCAGTAGCAGTAACCGGAAGCATTATAGAGGTTGGTGAGACTGATAATGTGGCATCAGATGCATTGATAATTAACGGTGCAGGTAGAGATGTAACTGATAACTATGATATAACCTATGAAAATGGAAAACTTACAGTATTAGCTGTTCCACCAATTGAAGATGTTTACTTCGAGAAGACAAGTCCTGTTAATAAGACAGTAAATATTCTTGATGATCATGAAGTAAGTTCAGTTAAGGTTGATGGTAAGGAAATATTCCCAGATAAGGTTACTGTTAAGGATGGAAACCTTGTAATTGACAAGAGTGCAATGTCTGGTCTTAATCCTGGAACATATCCTATCGTTATTACTTATAGCGATGGAGTTGTTCAGAAGGCTAACTTAATAGTTAGAGAGTATGACGAATCAACTGTTGTTAAGAGAGTTCCAATCTTCAGTATGACTAAGATTGTTATCAAGGGTAAGAAGTTTAAGTTAAATATTGCAGGTATTTCAAAGAATGCTAAGGTAACATATACAACAAGTAAGAAGAAGATAGCAACCATTAATAATAAGGGTGTTATAACTGGTAAGAAGTTAGGAAAGTGTAAGGTTAAATGTCTTGTAATTCAGAACGGTTCTTATTATAAGGTAAATGTAAATATAATAGTTAAGAAGAAGAGCAAGAATGCAAAGACTAACTTGAATCTTAAGAATAATGCTATTACTAAGGTTTCAGGTGATCTTCCGGAATACAATATTTACAAGAAGATTAACAAGAAGAAGAAGACAACACTTACATTTACTAACGTTGAGGACGATGCTAAGATTAAATTCTATACTACCAAGGGTGGTAAGAAGATTGCACTTGGCAAGGTTTCTCATAATAAGACCAAGGATACTGCAAGTATTAAGGTTACCGGTAAGAAGAAGGGCTGGACATTCCTTACAGCAAAGATTACACAGAATGGTAAGGTTTACTATACCAGAATTGTTATAAGAATCAATGACAGCACCTGGACTTCTAAGCAGATAGGTAAGTATCTTAAGAAGAGCGCTTGATTAAAGTAGAATTATTTCATATGAAAGTTCATATGAAAGGTCATATGAAAGCTTAAAGATTAATTAAACGCTTGGTAATTTATAATTTGATAATTTGTTAGCCATAACAAAATATAAAAAGCCGACCCGGTAGTTTTCTCCACTACCGGGTCGGTCATTTTATGATTAGGAATTACTATATAATTCTTGTAGGTATAATTATGCGAGTTTCCAGGATATAGCTTCTTTCCTTTCGGTTACAAATGACTTGTATGTGCCATCAACCTTTATAAGCTCATCATGTGTTCCCTTCTGAGTGATTGTACCATCCTCTATAACAAGGATTTGATCTGCATTTCTAACTGTTTTAAGTCTATGAGCAATCATTATGATTGTTTTATCTCTGGTAAGCTCTTCAATTGCTTTAGTTAGAAGATCTTCATTTTCCGGATCCACATTAGCTGTTGCTTCATCAAGTATTATTATAGGACTGTCCTTCATAATGGCTCTTGCTATAGATATACGCTGTTTTTCGCCACCTGAAAGAGTAGCACCACCTTCACCTATTATGGTTTCATAGCCATCTGGAAGACTCATAATAAAGTCGTGACATTTTGCTTTTTTAGCTGCATTAATTACACGGTCCATAGAGGCTTCAGGATCGCCAAAACGTATGTTGTTGGCGATTGTATCTTCGAAAAGATAAACTCTTTGGAAAACAAAGCTAAAGTTTTTCATAAGACTATCAAAGCTGTATTCCTTAACATTTTTATTGCCTAATAGAACCTCGCCTTGATCTACATCCCAAAATCTTGCAATGAGATTAGTAAGAGTTGTTTTTCCACCTCCGGAAGGACCTACTATAGCAGTTGTGGTATTAGCTGGTATCTTTATGCTAATGTCATCTAAAATGGTTTTGTTTTCATAAGCAAAGCTTACATTTTTTAGTTCTATATCCATATTTTCAGGTGACATTTCACTACCGTTTATATCCATTGGTTCAAGACTTAATACCTCATTTGCCTGTGTTACAGTTACATTTATACATCTTATTAAGGCTGAAAAGCTTCCCATAATATCAAGGCTTTCATATATCATAAATGAAGCGATAATCATCATAATAGCGTATAAGAGAGACATAGAACCATTGAGATAGAAATATATGGAGGCTATGCTCATTACTACGCCGGTTAATTTAGTAGTCATTCCCTGTAAAGCAAAAAACGGAATAACCCTATACTCCAAAAAGGTATCTGCATCCTTCTTTTCAACTATGGATCTTTCAAGTTTTTTAGCAGTTTTATCTGTTAGATTAAAATTCTTTACTTCTGCAATACCCTGAATATATTCCATAACAGCAGCGACTAAACCTTCATCTGCCTTATATTTTCTAGGAGCTGCAGGTATCGTAGATTTCTGCATCAATGTATTAAAAAATGCAAATAAAACTATTCCAAGAAACAATATAAGTGCAATTCTAATATCAAAAAATATAATAAATAAAGAAATTACTGCGGTTGTTATAATTCCCTGCGATACAAGCATTACAACTCTGGTAGCAACATCTGATAATTGTTCCATGGTATTAGTTGTAATATTTGTTATTCTTCCTAAGCTGTTGGCATTGAAAAAGCCCATTGGTAAATATCTTAGATGCTCAGCTATTTCTATACGCTTATTAGAACTTGAATGATATCCAGCCTCTGTTTGAAGCATGGTAGTTTTAAGTCCGATAAAAATCTGACCTAATACTGATAAGCACATAATTCCAAAGGAAAGCCAAACATTTTTCATAGTCATGTTATTATCTAAAAGACCTTGTATTATAACTGCTATAGCAGGAATTCTAAGGGCAGCAAATATAGATTTAAATGTTCCCAGAAACATAGCAAGATATAATTTTTTTCTGTCTTCTTCATTACAAAAATCATAATACATTTTAAGTGTTTTAAACATTTACGCCACCTCCGAATCTTTAGTGGAAATATGAGCATTCCACATTTCTTTATAAAGCTTGGAGTTTTTGAGAAGCTCCTCCTGAGTGCCTATGGCCTCAACATTACCATTGTTTATAACTATGATTTGATCTGAGGAAACTATGGTTGAAAGTCTGTGAGCTATAACGATAAGTGTCTTTCCTGATACAAGCTTTGCAACTGATTTCTGTACAAGAGCTTCATTTTCAGGATCTGTATAGGCGGTTGCTTCGTCAAGTATTATAATAGGAGCATTTTTCAGCATGGCTCTTGCAATGCTTACTCTTTGACGCTCGCCACCAGACAGATGACCACCGGCACCACCGGCGATGGTGTTATAACCATTTTCCAGATTTGAGATAAAATCATGGCATCCACAAGCTTTAGCTGCATTTATTACATCTTCATCTGAGGCAGATGGATTACCCATTCTTATATTTTCCATTACAGTTTCATCGAATAAATAATTGTCCTGTGAAACGTAAGCAATATGTTTATTATATTCATTTAAAGGTATATTTCTTATATCAACATCACCTAATGTTATGGAACCTTCATCTACATCCCAGAAAGAAGCTATTAGCTTTGCTATAGTAGATTTTCCTGAACCGGAAGGACCTACTAATGCATTTACAGTTCCTTCCTTTATGGTAAGGTTAATTCCATGAAGTATTTCCTGTTCCTTATATCCAAAATGTACATCTTTAAAAATGAGAGTATTGGATTTTGGTATTTCCTTCATTTCGTTTGGTCTTTCAAGGTTATCCTTCTCTAAGATAGTGGCTACTTCACCGATAATGGAACTCATTTTTGAAAAATCATCCATATATCCGGCAACAATCATTAAAGGTGATACAAGGCCAAGACAAAGAATAATAATCATAAGTATTTCTGAAGCTTCAGCACGTCCTGTAATATAATACCAACCTGAAAATGGAAGTAGTGATAAAAACTGAGCAGGAAGTAATGTAAGTGCGATATTTTGATATACATTACATCTTCTCATCCATTCTATAAAGCAGTCGGCGCCTTCCTTTGCGGCAACGACAAATTTTTCATAAGAGGTTTTAGATTTTCCAAATGCTTTTATAACCTCGATACCATTTATATATTCAACTGCCGTATCATTTAAGGCTTTAGTTTTAACAATGGTATTATTAAAGCTTTCTTCAGAGCCTACCATCATAAGGCTGAAAAATAATAAACCGACAGGAATGCTTAAAAGTGAAAGAAGAGTAAGTCTCCAATCAATTCTAAACATCATTATAATGATTCCAATAGGAACGATAATATTGGAAATAACCTCTGGTATAATATGAGCTAGAGTGGTTTCTATAGAATCAACTCGCTCAATTATTATGTTTTTATATGTGCCTGAAGCATCGTCTAAGACATCTCCAAGAGGCATAAGACTAAGTTTTTTAGTGATTCTTCTTCTAATTTCAGCTAGCACCTCAAAGGTTGCTTTATGAGAAAGAGTTGTTGAAAATACATGAAATAGTTTATTTGCAATCCAACATAAAGCAATAAAACCACATTGAACCAGATAAAAATGTAGCTCTTTATTGCCGGAAATAAGAGCTTTTACTATATTAGCTATAAACAGATAAGGAATAAAGCCTGCTGCTACGCTAATAATGGCAAGTATTACACTTATAAGGTATGAGCCTTTGTGAATACCTGCAAATTCCAGAACCCATGAAATAGGAGATCTTCGTTTTTCTTTATTTTCTTTATTCTCATTATTCATTATAAAACCTCCTTAAAATAATATTTTATTAAATACATAAGTTAGCATTGGCTAACAAAATAAAGAATACACATATTAATTTTATTTTGCAAGAGATTTTTTTTGTATATTTCATTCTGATGTCAAATGGAGCAAAATAAACTTGACATAGAAATTATTTGATGGTAATCTGTGTTAGCTAACATTGATAACTATCATTGATAACTAATTTTCAGAAGGAGATTTGTTTATGCCGAGAGACAAAACTGAAAGTCATGTAAGAGTTAAAAAAGCTATCAGAGATGAGTTCTTAAAAAAAGGTTATAAGGGGGCTTCCATTAGAAGTATTGGTGAAAAAGCCGGTATGACATCTGCCGGATTATATCGTCATTATTCTAATAAAGAAGCTATGTTTGGAGCAATAGTTGAACCTCTTATTAACGATATGAACTCATGGATGGAAAATCATAAAAATAAGAAATATGATTTAATTTCTCAGGATAATCATAATAAGGAATTATTTGGTGAATCTATTTCTGATTTTGTTATTGAAGTTATTATTCCACATAAAGAGGAATTTCTAATGCTTACTGAATGTTCAAAGGGTACTAAATATGAGAATTTTCTTCATGATTTTATCTTAGCTAATCAGGGGGATTTAATAGAAGCCTTTGAAGAACTTAGAAAGCATGGTTATCCTGTAAAAGATATTGATGAGGAGAAATTACATATGTTAATATCAGCTCATATTACAGCTTGTTTAGAGCCTGTAATTCATAATTATGATGATGATAAAATAAAAGAATGTATGGAAACTGTTAGAGATTTCTTCATGCCGGGATGGATGAATCTAATGGGATTTTAGGAAAAGAGCCAAGGGGCTCTTTTTTATTTGTAAGCTATCATATGTTAGCAATTGATAACAAATAGTAAAGGAGATTAGAAAAGTGAACAAAAAAATGGGTAAAGAGCATATTAAAATCATTAATCAATATGCCGGTTCTTTCAGTAAGTTAATTCTTATTGGAAGAATATTAGCTGGAATTAGTGCTATTATTGCACTTGTTCCATATTATTATCTTTGGAAAATTATTAAAATAGCAACCGAAGGTAAGAATATTCAAGAGATTAAAAGCTTGTCAGTTTATACGGTTCTTGTAACAATACTTGCACTTTTAATTTATATAATTGCGCTATTTTGTACACATATAGCTGCATTTAGAATACAGGCTAATATGCGTACTGATTTGATGCGAAAAATTGTCAAATTGCCTCTTGGTATATTTGATGATGAGGGTACAGGTAAAATAAGAAGAATAGTAAGTGATTCAACAGCAGCAACTGAAACCTTTATTGCCCATAATCTTCCAGATAAAACTGTTGCCAGTGTCACACCAATAGGATTGTTATTTCTTATTGTTGCATTTAATTGGAAAATAGGTTTGTTTTGTATGATTCCTGCTTTAATAGGATTTGTCTGTATGATGAGCATGATGGGTAAGGATATGCAGGAAAAGATGAAGGAATATCAGAATTCCTTAGGTATAATGAGTAGTGAAGCCACAGAATATGTGCGTGGTATTCCTGTTGTTAAGACTTTTGGACAGACAGTTCATTCCTTTACACGATTTAAGAAGGCTATCGATAATTATGGAAAATGGACCACAGATTATACCATTATGTTGAGAAAGCCTATGATTGCTTTTATGAGCTGCATTAACTCTATATTTATGTTTTTGGTAATTGCTTCTTATATTTTCATAGGTGCCGATGTAGTTCCAAAGTCTGCTGATATTTTAAATATTATGTATTATATAATCGTCACACCTCTTATTACAGTAGCTCTTACAAAAGTTGCTTATTCAGGAGAGGCTGAGATGACACTTATAGATGCCGTTAACAGAGTAAAAAGTATTATGGAAATTAAGCCTCTTAATGATACGGATAAAAATGTAGAGCTAAAGGACTATGGTGTTGAGTTTAAAAATGTCAGCTATGCATATGAGGGCTCTACAAGAAATGCTTTGAATAATTTATCTGTTAATATTAATGAAGGGGAGCATGTAGCTTTTGTAGGTCCATCTGGTTCAGGTAAAACTACTGCCTGTGAATTACTGGCAAGATTCTTCGATACAAAAGAAGGAGAAATCTGTATAGGTGGAATTAATGTTAAGAATATACCTGATAAACAATTAATGAAATCTATATCATTTGTATTTCAGGATAGTAAGCTTTTGAAAATGTCTATATTAGACAATGTAAGGCTTTCTAATCCTGATGCCAGTGAAGAAGAAGTGTTAAATGCTCTTAAGCAGGCTCAATGTATGGATATAATAGAAAAGCTTCCAGAGGGGATTCATACAATGATAGGTGAAAAGGGCACTTATCTTTCGGGTGGTGAACAGCAACGTATAACTATAGCAAGAGCTATATTAAAGAATGCACCTATTTTAATACTGGATGAGGCTACTGCATTTGCAGATCCTGATAATGAATCCAGGGTTCAGCAGGCATTTGAAAAAATGTCCAAGGGAAAAACTCTTATAATGATTGCACACAGACTTAGTACTGTATCAAATGCTGATAAAATATTTGTTATGGACAAGGGAGCAATCGTAGAAGAGGGTAGTCATACAGAGCTTATGAGTTCTAATGGACTTTATAAGAGAATGTTTGACGAATATACCAGATCAATTGAATGGAAGGTAGGTGCTCAAAATGGTTAAATTTCTTCAACATAAATATGCTCTTTCTAAAGAGGGAGCTATAGATATGATAAAAGCGTGCATTAGTGTAACTATAACTAATATAGTACTTATGATGCCTGCATTTGTATTATATGTACTAATTAATGACCTCTTAGAGGGAGGATTAAAAAAGGACAAAGTAGCATTTTATGCGATTGCAAGTGTAGTTATTTTTATTTTGTTTTTAATAACCAATTATATTCAGTATAATGCAACATTTCTTGCTACTTATAAAGAAAGCGGTATAAGAAGAACTAAGCTTGCAGAGATTCTTAGAAAATTACCACTATCATATTTTGGTAAGAAAAACATATCTGATCTTACTACCAATATTATGGGAGACTGTGCTCAGATTGAAACAGCATCCAGCCATTGGATTCCTGAGCTTATAGGTGCTGTTATGTCAACAACTCTTGTAGGTATAAGTATGTTTGTTATGTTTGATTGGAGAATGGCCCTTGCAAGCTTTTGGGTAATTCCCATTGCATTTTTAATTATTATTACCAGTGCAGGTGCTCAGAAAAAAACGGTTAAAAAGCTGGCTGATGTAAAGCTTTCCATGAATGATGGTGTTCAGGAATGCTTAGAGGCAACCAGAGATCTTCGTGCTAATAATGCACAGGAAAGATATCTTAAAGGGCTTGAAAAGAAAATAAAAAATGTTGAAAAAGAAGCTTTATATACTGAGCTTAAACTTGCTGTTTATGTGAATCTGGCAGCTGTTATTTTAAAGGTTGGTATAGGAACAACAGCCTTTGCGGGTGGAGTTTTATTTATAAATGGAGATATTAATCTGCTTACTTTCTTTATGTTTTTAATGGTTGTATC
>JAILGL010000031.1 GCA_024696825.1 Lachnospiraceae bacterium | reverse complement strand
ACTTGCAGATTCATTTGAAGTTAAGCATGGAAAAGTAAAATTTGATGAGAAGGAAGAGTACCTTCATAGCTTTAATGAGAGAGGTACAGGCTATAATATAACCTCAGAAAGCTATAATTTTAATGATTCCAATGATGGAACTTACATTTCATACAAGACAGATAAGAATGCATTCAGTAAGAAGTCATCAAAAGATAATTATGCTGGTTCTGCAATAACAACTGATAATAAAGCATTTAACGCAATTATATTAATTGGAATTCTTATCGGAATAGCTGTTGGAGCTGTTGCTGTAGCTCTTCCGGAGAACAGTAGGAATAAAAAGCGTAAGAAAAACGAGGCATAATGATTGTGGTTTAGAAGACCAGGAGGTAAGGCTATGAGAAGGCAGGTAAAAAGTATTTTTAAAAACAGAATAGGTAATAGAATTACAGCTGTAATACTTGCTGGTGCGTTAATTGTAGGTTCTCCTTTAGGTTATAAGGCTGCTAAAGCTACTGAAACCTCTAATGTAAAATATATTAAAGAGGTAGTTTTAAGCTATGGAAAAACTGAAAAAGAGGCACGTGTGTGGCTTGAAAAGAAGGGCTATGAGGTTTTAGATGGTGACCTTAACTCCGGTACCTCCGATGACGGAGAGATAAAGACCAATGTAGTTTTAATGGGTTATAAGACCACTTCTAATAAGGGCGAAGCCATAAGAGATATGTCAGTTATGAATATGTCAGGTGGTTATAGTATAACTGATATGCAGGAAGTTATAAAAGCTAAGAATAAGGATGCTCTTGACAGATTTAATCATTTCTCTGAACTTGTTAAGGCATATAAAACCAATTATAAGCTTGGAGTTAAGAGTAAGGCAAAGGGTGGTGTGAAAAATGCATGTGCCATAAGGGTTCATGATATTTTAAACAAATATATTGATGAAGATTCCAATGATAAAATGGGAAATTTTTTCCTGTCAGATTTTGAAAAGGAAGAGAATAGTGAAAAATTATATAATTGTTATATTCAAATGAACTCTAAATTAAGAGGTATTATTGAGAGTATTCTTACTATGGCATCAGGTGAAGGAAATGTGACATGGTTACAAAGAATGGGTAATAATAATTCTACTATGTCATATTTTGCAAGAATAAAGAAAAAGAAAAAAACAAATAAGCTTGCAAAGGAATATATTGACAAGAATTATGGTGATGAAATTAATGAACTCTTAGATGATTTTGATGATATAAGTGAAAGAATAGAAAAAACTAATGAAATAACTAAGGATATTGAAGAAAAGTATGGCGTAGAGGATGTTACAGAGAAAGAAATAAAGGAGTACTTTGGTATTACTGAATCTAAAAAAATGGAAATTGATGATTCAGAATCTTTAGAGAAGAATATGGATAAGGAAGATTTAGTTCTTGACTCAATGGAGGGAAGTAAAGAGGCAAGTGATTACAGTGAAATGCTTTCCATGATATCTTATCTAAACAGTATTGAATATGGAAAAGAAACCCTCTGCGATTACTTTATGAAAGAAAAAGGATACTATGAAAAGGAAGACAACAGATATGAACTCGGGGCTGTAGTTGAAGCAATGTCTGACGTAGAGAGGGAATCCTATGGAAAGACTACTAATCTGTATACAGCCATAAAAAATGGAATGCAGGATGACGACAGTCTTTGGAAGGGAAATAAAGATATAAAGAAACAGGTGACCTATATAGATAATACCATTGAAAAAATGGATGAAATATCCATATATGAGGGTATGGAAAGGGAAATGTGTGATGGAGTAGTTGCTGTAACAAGCAGTGCACAAAGTCGTACTACAGATATTTTTAATGAGGATGTTTCGGTAGGTGCTAGTGCTGCTATTATAAGTGTCAGTATAATAACTTCCATTATTGGTAGCTTATTTATATATACAGGTGTAAAATATTTAGTTAACTTGGCTTCAAGCATTGGAACTGTTATTGTAAATGTTAAAAATTTTACTAGTTTTAACGCGTTTACAGGAAAGGTTATGTTGGGAGTAAGAAATGCTATAAGTTTTATTGTTAACTTTAAAAGTTATTCAAAATATGTTAATGACCTTGTAGATCCTATCATATTATTGAATTTTGATAAACAAAAAGCTTACGATGCAGCATATAAAAGGATTACCAGATTTAATAATATCTGTGGAGGAATAGTATTAGCTGTAGGTGTAATTGTAGCTACCATAGGTATTATATTTTCTATAAGGGAAATATGTAAAATAGTTAGTGAAAAAAAGGAATCCTATGAAGGAGATTATAGCAAAGAAATTCCTGAGTTTATGGTTGATGTTTCTAAGGATGATAATGGCTTTAAGGAATATACCTATTACAGAGTAGTAAAATGTAATAGAAATGATTCAGAGTTTACAGGAGTTAAGAGAACTGAGGAAGGTCTTAAGGATTATGGAGATATTAATGGTGATACAGGAAAACAGTGGGTTGCTCTTTATACCACTATAGATCCTAATTTTGGAGAGCCAATCCTTGCGGACAGCTTAAAGGTACAGAATGGAAATATATCCATCTTGAAAAAGAATACAGTAATTCACAGTTTTAATGAACCAAATGTAAGCTTTAACCTTACATCACAGATTTATAATTATAGTGACGAAAAAGGTGGAACCTATGTTACCTATGAGACTGAAGCATCTTCTACAAAGAATATTAATACTAATACAGCTTCAGCCTTTAGTGATAAACCAAACACTATAATAATTATATCAGGATTTTTAACCTTGTTTTTAACAGGAGCAGTATATTATCTTTACAGACGTAAAAGAGAAGAAATGTAATAAGGTGATTTAGTCATTTTGTTTTAGTATTTTTTAAGGAGGCCATAGTATGACCAAAAGAAAAAAACGTAATTTAAAAAAATGTTTTTTGAAAAAAACATTTTCAGTATTTCTTGCAGGGGCTATTATAGTTAGTTCGCCACTTGGAGTGAAGGTAGTATCTGCAAAGGAAGAGGCGTCAAAAAAATATATTAAGGAAGTAGTTTTAAGCTATGGTAAAACTGAAGAGGATGCTGTAAACTGGCTTAAAAAGAATGGATATAATATTGTTAATGGTAATATTAATTCCGGTACAGATGATGATGGAAATATTGAAACCAATGTAGTTTTAATGGGTTATAAAACCACTTCTGATAGGAAAGACGCCATAAAAGATATGGCAGTCATGAATATGACAGGTGGTTATAACGAGGCTAATTTGGAGGAATTTCTTAATAATAGGAATAAAGAAATAGATGAAGATATGGATTCATTTATGGAAATGGTTAGGGCCTATAAAGC
Organism: Lachnospiraceae bacterium; assembly: GCA_024696825.1. Classification (GTDB taxonomy): domain Bacteria; phylum Bacillota; class Clostridia; order Lachnospirales; family Lachnospiraceae; genus JAEEJA01. Next base: position 12,866 of record JAILGL010000031.1, on the reverse strand, counting down.
TAATTATAAAAAGGCAGTTAAGAGTAAGGCAGTTGGTGGCACTGTTAATGCTAACGCTTTACGAGTTCATGACATTTTAAATAAATATATTGAAGAGGATTCCGGTAAGGGAATGGGAGACTATCTTTTAAAGGATTTTAGTAATAAAAATAATGAAGAAAAGCTTAGAGCTATATTCATACAGGCTAATACCAGTATTAGAGGATCCATACAAAATACTCTTGCCATGGCAACAGGAGATGGTAATGAAAACTGGATAAAAAGAATGGCAATCCTTAATAAAAAGGATGGTTATCTGGAGAGAATGACTAAGGCTAAACGTACTGAGAAGAGGGCAAAAGATTATATTGATTTTGTTTTCGGTAAACAGATAGATAAGGCCATGGAGGAAATAGAAAATATTAAGGAAAGGGTTGTGGAAGCTGCTGAGATTTCTAAGGAAATAAAAGAGCAGAATAAGGATACAGATAAGATTACTGATGAGGATGTAAGAGAATTTTTTGGTGTTGATTCAAAGGTTGAAGAGGTTAATGAAAACGCCAAAACAGAAAAAGAAATAGAAAAAAATCTTGATATGGCTGATGAAATCTGTGATAGTTCTGAGGCTACTATTAAAGCCCAGCAATACGTAGAAACAACTTCAGTTATGGCATATCTGGGAGGCTTTTCCTACGAAAAGGATAATTTACTGGAATTCTTATGTAAGGGTGAAGAGTACTTTAAAAAGGATGACAACAGATATGAGCTTGGAGCTATATTTGAAGCTATGTCTGAAGCTGAACTGGAAGCATATTCTAAAAGTATGAATTTGTTTACAGCCATAAGAAATGGAATGCAGGATGATGACAGTCTCTGGAAGGGAGATAAGACTGTTACAAATAATATAAAAGCCCTGGACTCTAATATTAAGGGCATAGAGAAGGTATCCATATATGAGGGCGTTAACAGAAAAATGTATGAATCAACTGTAGCTGTGACACAGGCAGGACAGAGTAGAAGTCAGGATGTATTTGGTTCAGGTTATTCTCCTACGGTAAATGGAATTATAGTTGCTACAGGTTTTATAACTACAGCTATAGGAGGTTTATTCGCATTTGCAGGGGCAAAATTCATGGCTGGTCTTATGTCTATTAATTTTGCAGAGGAAGCTGTGGCAGATTATGCAATTAGTGAAATGATAATCAAAGCTCAACCTTTTATATCAAAAATAAATATGGCATTTAAAAACGTATGTACATATGTTATACATTTTACCGGTTATTCTCAATACTATTATGATTTAAAGGATAGTTATTATAAATTTGATACTATAGCAATGGCAAGAAAGTCAGAAAGGGCTGTTGTGAGATTCCATTATATTACAACAGGACTCCTATTAGCTATAGGTATAGCTATAGCTGCATTTGGTATATATATGTCTGTTAAGGGAATATGGAATATTATAAATGACAGAAAAGCCTCCTATAATGGAGATTATGATAAAGAGATTCCTGAATTTATGATAGATGTTTCCTATGATGATAATGAGTTGACGGATTATAATTATTATGAAGCGGTAAGGTGTAACAGAACAGATCCTGATTTTACAGGTGTAAAAAAGGATAAAGAAGGGCTTAAGGACATTGGAGACATTAATGGTGATACGGGAAAGCAATGGGTTGCTCTTTATGTTACAAAGGATGAAGGTGCAGGTGAGCCAATTCTTGCAGACAGCTTAACAGTAAATACCGGAAATACTGCTTTTAATGATGAGTTTAAGCAGTTACATAGCTTTAATGAGCCAAATTCAGGTTTTAATCTCACCTCAAGTGTTTATAATTACAGCGATAAAAATGATGGAACCTATCTTTTATATAAAAAAGATAGTACTGACTTAAGTAAAGCTGAGGCTGATGATAATGCGAAGGATACAGCTTCAGTGCTTAATAATAAGTCTAATATAAGCGCTAACCCTGTATTATTTGCCATAATAGGTATAGTTGGGGTATTTGCGGGTTATTTTATAGGAATAATTACAAGAAAAAAAGAAAAAGAATAAAAAACAGGAGGTCTTTATGATTAAGAAATTATTTAATAAAGCTTCACTAAAAAAGGTATTTACATGCTTTATGGTGAGTGCTTTGGTGGTTTCATCACCTCTTGGGCAAAAAGCTGCTTCTGCAACAGAGGAGGCCAATAAGAAGTATATTAAGGAAGTGGTTTTAGCCTATGGTAAAACTGAAAAAGAAGCCCGTGACTGGCTTGAAAAGATGGGCTATAAGGCATTAGATGGTAATATTAATGCTGGAACCAGTGATGATGGAGGAATAGATATTAATGTGGTTTTAGTTGGTTATAAAACTACCTCCAATGTAAGTGAAGCCATAAGAGATATGGCTGTTATGAATATGTCAGGCGGTTATAACATAACTGATTTAGAAAAGGTTATAAAAGCTCAAAATGAAAAGCTTTCTGATGATATCGACCATCTTATAGAACTTACAGCTGCTTATAAGACTAATTATAAGCTTGCAGTAAAAAGTAAGGCTAAGGGTAAAAGTCAGCATGCATCTACATTAAGGATTCATGATCTTCTTAACAAATATGTGGATGATGATACAGGAAAAGGAATGGGAGATATTCTTTTAAAGGATTTTACCAATGATAACAATAAGACTGCTTTAAAAGCTTTATTCTTACAGGCTAATCCTGACTTAATGGGTATTATAGAAAATATGCTTGTTATGTCTGTAGGAGAAGGTAATAAGAACTGGCTTCAAAGAATGGGTACTCTTAATTCAAAAAAGACTTATTTTAAAAGGATTTTGGCAAGAAAACGTACACCAAGACTGGCTAAAAAATACATAGACGGACTCTATGGAGATAAGCTTGATGTAGCCTTAGATGGTATGAAAGAAATTAATGAAAGAATTAATGAAGCTAAGGAAATAACCCAGGAAATCAATGAAAAATATGGATTTGAGGATGCAGCCAAGGATAAACAGGAAGAGGTTATTAAAGAATACTTTGGCATAGACGAGGATAAATTAAGTGATATTGAAGAGGATGACAGTTTTGAAGAAAGCATGAAAAAAACTGATGATTACCTCGATTGTACAGAGAATTTGACAAATAGCCAGAAATATACCGAAACCCTTTCCATAATAGCCTATCTTAATGGTATTAAGTACGGAGATGAAACCTTACTTGATTACTTTACAAGAGAAGAAGGCTATTATGAGAATGAAGATAACAAATATGAGCTTGGCGCTATATTTGAAGCAATGTCTGATGAGGAAATTTCAGCTTTAGGTGTTAATACCAATCTTTATACTGCTATAAAGTATGGAATGCAGGATGATAAAGAGCTTTGGTCCGGAAAGAAAGAGATAAAAAATGCAGTTAAACAGGTAGATAATATTATAAAGGATGTGGATAAGGTTTCTATTTACGATGGTGTTAAAAGAACAATGTTTAAAGAGTCTGTTGCAATAACAGATGCTGGTCAGAGTAGAACAGGAGATGTGTTTAATTTTGAAACCTCTACTGCGTCTAATATTGCATTAATTGCCACAGGTGCAATCAGTATGGTTATAGGTTCATTGTTTATTTACACAGGTGTTAAATTTTATACTCTTTTGGCTGACTCTGTTTTATTAGGAGCAGAGGCGGAATTTGGCCAGGGATTTAGCTTTTTTAGAAATTTTTGCGCAAATATTTCCCAAAAATTTTCTGAAGTAGTAAGCCTTATAATTAATGGTACCACCTTGAGTTCCTTATTAGATCAATTATCAAATGCATCAAAAAAGCGTTTTTTATTCGATAAAAATTATGACGAGGTGCTTGAAAAAGTTACAAGAACCATGAGAATTTCTAACGTAATTCTTACTGTTTTAGGAGTTGTTGTAGCGGCTGTAGGTATTTATTTTGCGGCAAAAGGAATATGGAATATTATCAAGGAGAAAGAGGAGTACTACAAGGGGGATTACAGCAAAGAAATTCCTGCTGTTATGGTAGATGTTTCATATAATGAAAATTCAGAAAGTCAATATACCTATTATTCAGCAGTAAAATGTAACAGAAATTCCAGTGATTTTAACGGTATTAAAAAGACAGATGCAGGTCTAAAGGATTTTGGAGATGTTAATGGTGACACAGGAAAACAGTGGGTGGCACTTTATACTACCACTGATGAAAGCTATGGCGAGCCTATTCTTGCAGATAGTTTAAAGGTTAAAACCGGTAATGAGTCTCTAGATGATGGTCATAAACAGATTCATAGCTTTAATGAGCCTTATGTAGGATTTAACTTAACCTCATCTGTTTACTGCTATAGTGATGGTAATAATGGAACCTATATCGATTATCAGGTGGAAAGTAATGATTCAAAAGCAGATGCCAATGCAAATGCAGCTTCTAAGGATGCAGCCAGTGCATTTTCAAAAACCAATCTTATGGTTATATATTCAGTAATAGCAGGTGCTGCAGGTATAGTGCTTGGAACAGGTATTAACCTTTTATATGCCAGAAAAAAAGAAGATTAATTATTTAAAATATTGATACTAAATAAAGCCCTCTGAAGTCTTTTCAGAGGGCTATATTTAAATTAAATTATTATATTTAAGCTTTTTCTTTAAGCTTTTTTTTATTATTGTTAATACGATTAATATATGCATATACAATCGGTATATAGGTAACAAGTGGAAGAAATACTCCATAATATTTATAGCCTGACTGCACAAGTACATTAAAGGTTGAGTGATAGGTCATGGCAGTAAGTAAAAGGGCAATTGTACCCGGCGTAAAGAGTTTTCGCCTTTTCTTAACGTAGGAGACTCCAACACCAACACAGGTGGTACATAAACCATGCATAAGACTTGCGCCGATACCTCTTGAAAATGCCCATAGAATAGTAACAGAGTCAATTGACTGAACTAATACAACTGAGTTTTCAAGAATGGCAAAACCAAGGCCTATGGCGAAAGAAAACTGTAACAGAGTTCGCCTTTCATCAGAAATAACCATAGCAAAGTATAGAACCGGAAGAGCTTTTATAAGCTCCTCAGTTACAGGGGTTGCATTAATGGTAACTCTAAGATAATCAAATTCAGAGGCCTGAAGTATGGCTGAGTTAATTTCGGATACTAATATAGCTACAGTGGAGCCAATTATTAATCCTGATATAACTGCTCTGGAACGCCCATTTATAACAAAAAGGGAGAGTAAAAGTGGAAGGGTTATACAAATATATAAAATATAATTTATATTTTCCATGATTTATACCCCCTTTCTATAGCAAGCGGAATAATTAAGGTGGCTACTCCCATAAGTACTGAAAATACAGTAAATGGAACTAGATATTTTTCGTTGTTATAAAATAGAGTAGTCATAAGATAGCATAATTCCATTATAAGTGCTGTGAGATTGTATGCTCTTAAGCTTTTAACAAAACCACCAAATACATCCGGTATTATAAGGTGCTTTATGTGATAATAGGTTGAGAAGGCAAGCACTAAAAATACAGGATTAAAGTAATGGGAGTCAAATAAAACATTATCTGACGAGAATAATGTAAATAGTAGTACAATTACAGGTCCCAGTATAAATGAGAGTAATCTGTATTTGAAGAACTGTTTACTTCCATCATCTACAAGACTGTCTACCTGGCCACGGTTTGCTGTAACGAAAAACAGAAAACCTCCGGCAAGGGAGAGAAAATACATCTGTGATCCCACATGTAAAAGACCGGTGTTATGTAAGCCTTTTGCGCTTCCTGAGCTAATAGTGTGCTCAATCTTTACTGTAGAGTCTGCTATTAAAAGTATGAGATTATACAGTCTTCCAAGGGTTAGACAACCCACACCACACATAATAATTTTAGGATATAAAGCTTTTCTTTTAAACATATTTATGGAAAGAATAAGACTTATTACACCACATAAAAATACTATGGCGTTTATATAAAAATCTATTTTATCTGTCATCTTCAAAAAAATGTCGTAAAAATTGACATAAACCTCCTTTATTTCTTGTGTTTTTACTGCATAAATGATAGCATAATATAGGCTGAAATGTCAAAAAAAATCAGTTATCTTGAATAATCTGACATATTTTTTTAAAAAATCAATTAAAAATCAAAAAAAATTCGAAAAAAACTCATTTTTTTCAATATTTGGTACACTTTGGGTACAAATTATATGGTATTATGTGTTTGAGATGATAATAATCAGGTTTAGTATGCCTGTTTTTGAGTTGATAATTAAAGTTTAAAATGATGTTAAACCATTGATAAATAAAGGCTTTAAGGAGGTTGTCACTATGACTTGTACTAATGATTATAAGGCAAAAAAGAAATATGTTAAGTATCTGGCATTATTTTTAATGCTTATTTCTTCATGGTTAGTTGCAGGAAAGGCAGCAGATGCTAAGACTTACATATCAGACGTTAAGCTTGTCAAAGGAGAGAATGCTGTAGAAAAGCTTACTAATGAAGGCTTTACCGTGCTCCAGAAAAGCATTAACTTTAAGGGCTCTTCAGATAAGACCTGGCTTTATCTGGGTTATAAGACAACACAGAGTTCTAACAGTGCTCTTCGTGGCCTTATGGTTTCTAAGAAGAAAAAGTCATCATTTAAGAAGGATGGAGCTGCCTACTTAAGAGTTAAGGGTGACTGTTATATTAACGGAAAGCTTGGAAAGCTTTATTTGTACAAAACCAAAAGCTCTGCAGCAGGAGAACCTATAACAGGTTTTAATGTTTCTGAGTGGAATAAGGGCGAGAAAAAGACAACTGACTTAGCTCTTTTAAATGATGGTTCAACTCCTATTATGTCTAATACAGATGTGGCAGCAGACTTGGATAAGGATGCCACAAGAAATCTTTACTTTATGGTTTATAGAGACAATATGTTTAAGAAATATATTAAAAAGATTGGCCTTTTTAAGGGTGATGATCTTAGAACAGCAGTTATAAAGGCTGCTAATGCCGGATATACATTTTACTCCAAGAAAAACCTTACAGATGGCAATGGTTATACCTTACTTGCTTACAATATGACTAATGATTCAGAGGACGCCATTACAGATGTTATAGCATCTAATGGTGGAGATAAAAAGATTAGTGATGAGGTTGAGTTAAATGATTGCAAGTACAGTCTTATAAAGAATGGTGATGTTCTTGGTTATGGAATCTATACAACTAAGGATTCAAAGTTTAAGCCTGTATATGGTGTAAAGGTAAAGGACAGCTACGAAGGTGTTAAGTATACAGTTGGAAGTCTTGCAGAGGTATTCTTTGGAAACTTAAGTGATACTGCAAGAAACTTATATATCGATGATGAAGGATATAATGAACTTCTTAATACTAAGACAAAGGTTACTGATATTAAGGTTAAGGTAGTTGAGACCAGTAAGGAAACTCCTTTAATAATAACAAGTACAGTTAATAGTATTAGTGCTAAGAAAAAGGTTCAGAAGAAATATAAGAAAAGTGAGGCCGTTGAGCCTGTGGAAAATAAGGATGATAATAAGGCAAAAGAAAATGAGAATAACGATAACGGTGAACTTTTAGATGAAGGTGAACAGAACTTAGAGGAAGGCGAAGAGCTTCCTAATATTCAGGAAAATGAAGAGGGAGCAGTAGAAGGAGTAGAGGCTAGTGTAAGTCCAAGTACAGATACTGATAAGGAAAGTAATGAAAGCCTCGGTTCAGCATTTACTAACAGAGGAACAATTGTTAAGGCTGTAATTATTCTTCTTATAATTCTTCTTGCTCTTATGATTATAAATATGTTTAGAAAAAAGAAAAATAATATTAACGCACTTCTTGTATTAATGTTAGCAGGTGCTGTATTAGCAGGAATTAATGCTAAAAATGCTTCAGCAAGTGGTGAATCTTACACTGAAACATATAATAATGCTACAACATTACTTCCTGAAGATACAGATTTAGAACCTATGACATTGCCGGATACGGTTATAAGCTCCATTGATACATTTAGGAATGATTATGGTTTTGAATTAACAGGAATTAATGAACCTAAGAATGTAGATGGTTGGGTTCCTGCTCCATTAAAAGATGGTGAGTATATTATTAAATGTAGTAAAGATCAGAATTATGCTCTAGATGTAAAGAATGATGGTATTACCGAAGGTACTAACTGTCAGCTTACCTTTGCTTCTTATTCAGATTATGCATGTATCAGAGTAAGAATTGAAGCTGATGAATATGGATGGTATACAATTACATCCTGTTGTAATAATTATGTCTTAGATCTTCATCGTGGTGATTCAGGAAATGTTGAGTGGCATTCAAAGAATGCATATGATGAGTCACGTGTTGGTAATGACAATCAGAAATGGATGATTGCCAAGAAGGATGCAACTCATTATGCAATCTTAAATCAGTGGAATGGAAAGGTTGTTGATGTTGCAGGTGGTACTTATAAGATATATAACAATATTCAGGGATATCAGATTAATAATACTGATGCTCAATATTTTAATCCTGTAAAACTCGTTGATTATCCTACAGAGGATGAGAGGGTTATAGAGGATGGTGTTTATAAAATAAAATGTAACAGTGTATGGTTTAAACGTTATTATAAGCTTACCTTAGATAATTATAATTCTACAGATGGTGATGCTTTTAATAATAGAAAAGCTATGGCTATGGGAGAGACAATTGAAGATAGTGAAGCTCAGAAATTCTTTATAAGATATATAAGGGATGGATATTATGTAATCTATAATATGCTTAGTGGAAGACCTTTATATGTTAAGAATAATTATTTATATCAGACTGAGGGGACTACTCCTGATGAAAAAGAGTTTGCAGATTCCGTCTTATTTAAGATAGAGAAGGATTCTGATGGTAATTATACCATAAAGGATTATGAAGGAAATTATGTTACAACTACACTTAACACAGCAGAGAGACAGTCAGAAACCATTTATTCTGTAAAAACAACCAATAAACCTACAGAAGAGTTTCATCTTTGGGATTTTGAAAAGTGTAAGCTTCAGGGTGCATTTTATCTCATAAATGCATGGAATTTTAATCTGTTGGCATGTGGTGATGTTTCCGATAACTATAGTGATGTAACTATAAGATATCTTGAAAAAAATGCAGCTTATAATAGTGCTGAAAAGTTGAAACAGAAGGTAGTGATTAGTCCTAATGGTAATTATTATAATATCGATTATCCTTTTATTGCCAGCAATAGAACATTTACCAATAAGGATGGGGATGTGGTAATTGCAAATTCAGAGGATAATAATAGTAATCAGCTTTGGTCCATTAAGCAGGTAATGGATGGAAGATATCAGATAGTTAATAAAAAGCTTGACAAGGTGATGGATGGTTATGGTCGAGTTGTTAACGTTAGTACAGATGTGAAGCTTTGTAATCCTAATACTGATAATGGAGTTTGTGCATGGCAGAATTGGGTACTTGTTCCTGCAGGCTGCAGTTCAGATAAAGGCTATACAGGAAATGAGCTTGGCTGCCTTGTAAGCAGAGGTGTTTATGACTGGGCACCTACAGTTGACAGTAAGGGTAAGGTTCCTTCAGTATTAAAGGATGGAATTTATAAAATATCTGTAGATAAAAACTATCTTGCAGCTGAAAGTAATTATTACAATAGAAGCAATAAAGAGATTAAGGTAACTTCTGATAAGGATAATAAATATTCTGCTAATGCATTATTTGAAGTAATTAATCAGAAAACAGGATATGTAAAGATTAAATCGGTCTTCACAGGTAATTATATTACAGGTGGCAATGATGCTTCAGGAAATGCTACTGATGGTTCTGATGAATGGCAGGTTGTAAGAAAACCGGATGGTGATGATTATAAAGATGATCCATATGTTTTGTTAAATAAGCTTGATAAGGGATTAACAATTACTGCAGAAATGGAGAATTCTGAAAAAGGTACAATTAAAACCAGTTGTTATGCCGGTAATAGTACACAGGAATTTAAGTTTGAATGTGTTAATCAGTATAATGCAACAGAAGATGAGAGGCCTCTTGAGGACGGTATATATAGATTCACAAGTAACGATAAGGACGGAGTCAGCTTAAGTTCTGATTACTTAAGTGATGATAAGAAGGCTGTTCTTGCTAAAAGTGATGAAAATGATGATTCTCAGAAATATTATATCAGATACATTCGTGACGGATGGTATTCAGTTATTAATATGAAGACAGGAAATCATCTTAATTCAAATGATGGCGTAATTTGTGATAAGACGGATAGAGTATATGATCCATATTATCTTGAAGATTCATCAGTTCTTTGGAGAATAACTAAGACCGATAAGAATAATTATCAGTTTATTTATTCTGACTGGTCTTTATATAACCAGGTATCAGGAATGTATATAGATTCAGAGGATGGTACTGATAATCTTAAAAGTAAAAAGATTAAGATAAAAGGCAGTGAAGAAGTATTTGCAAACTTTAATGCTGTTGAATGTGATTTTGAAGGAACATTTTACATTTGTGATTCGGTTAATCCTAAGAAGGTTACAGATGTATATGAAAGAAAGTATAAGGAAGATAGTAATGCATCAGGTGATTTCATAGACTATAGTGATTTCCAGAAGGTTACCATAAATGAATATAAGGAAGATCAGTATACCCTTGAGAACTATGAAACAGGAAATTACTTAACTGCCTTCAGAAAGCAAGTGGCTATTAATAACGGCAGAGTAACAATGTTATTACTTAAGTATACTGATGGATATTCAGCAAATGGTTCTAAGTGGTCAATGATAAAGAATAAATATAATAATTATAATATAGCCACTATGGATACGGATGCTTTAAAATCCATAGATACTAACGTAGATGCTAATTCCGTAACTAATGCAGATGAAAAAGTTTATATGAAGACTAAGTATCTGAATTACAGATATATGTTCGCAGGCAGTGAGCTTGGTAATATTTTAATACCTGCAGGAGAAAACAGTAATAATTCAGATGTTAGAATAGCTACTGAAAAGTATTCTTCCAATGATGCTAAGGCAAGAGTAACCTGGTATTTCAGTAAGAAGAATAAGAAAACACTTACCTTGGATGTGGATGATATGTTCCTTGTTTGGGAATATGTTTCAAATCTTGCAAAGACACTTCCTAATGTCAAGAATGTGGAAATCAAGTTATTTGACGACTGGACATCTCTTGATACAACAAGTATAAAGATTAATGGTACTAACTACAAGGCTAAGGAAGGGGATATGGGAATTAATACAAGATACAGAGATGTTCCTATCCTTAAGGAAACCAAAAAGCTCGCAAGAGTCATAACAGGATTTAAGAATGGAAGTATATATGTTCCATCAGGAGTAAATCTTACAGTAGATCTTAACGGACATAAGATTGTAAGAAATGTTGATGATTCAGATGAAAATGGTGGTCCTGTATTTATAGTAGATGGTTCTCTTGATATTATTGACAGTAGTGCCACAACAGTTTCACCTGACTTGGTAAAGGGAAGTGTTGAAGGTGGTAATAATGCTGAGAATGGAGGAGCTGTTCTTTTAAATAAAGGTTCTGAATTTTTTGGAAGGAACGTTACCTTTAAGAATAATAAAGCTAAATGCGGTGGTGCTGTATATGCAGCCCAAGGCAGTAAGCTCATCCTTTCAGATGTGGACGTAATTAGTAATAAGGCTGCTGAAAATGGAGCTGGTATATATATTTCAGCTAATATGGACACTGCAGAATTACATAATATCTATTCTGATTTGAATATTGCTGCAAAATCCGGCGGTTCAATGTATGTGGAAGATAATAATAATATTAATGTATTATTAGACGGAATGAACTCTGACGGTAATACAGTAGGAGAAAAAGGAAATGGTATATATCTTGGTAAAAACAGTACAGTATATATGAAGGGCATTTGTCGTTTGAAATTAACTATGGATGTTATTGATGAAAGTGATAGTGATAAAAATGCCAGTATATTAGATGGTGGTCTTGATAGTAACTCAAAGGTAGAAGTACTATTTACATCTGAAGATGGTTCAAGAAGTAGTAAATATCCTGTGGTTCAGGCTCTTAACACTATACAGCAGGGATACTTTACATTTGATGAGGAGGTTTCCATTCAGGATGTAGGTGAATCTCAGGGAATATATATGGGTTCATCCTTTACCAAGAGTAGAAATAAAATAGTTTTACTCATTTCAATATTAGTAATTATCATAGGAGTACCTGTAGTGCTTATGTCTGTTCGCAGATACAAAAGAAAGTTAAACAATAAGTAATAAGATTGGCAAAGAGTATGATTATTAATTGTTTTCAAGTAGGAGAACTATTATGGTAATAAAAAGAATTAGAAAGTATATTAAAAGTGTAATTGCTTTAGGTCTTATAACTGCTATTATAGTTACATCTCCCATAGGAGATAATACAGCTAAGGTGGTAAATGCCAAGGATAATCTTTATATAAAAGAATTAGTCCTTGGCTATGGAAAAACTGAAGAGGAAGCCAGAAAATGGCTTGAAAAAGAAGATTATAAGGTAGTAGATGGCGACATTAATTCAGGAACCTCTAAGTATAATAAAGATGCCAATGTTGTTCTTATAGGATATAAAACTACTACAGATGAGACAGAGGCTATAAGAGATATTGAGTTAATGGACATGACAGGCGGCTTTAAGATTACAGACATGGATACGATTCTTGCGTATCAGAAAAATAAAATAGCGGATAGCTTAGAACAGCTAAAAACTATTGCCGGTGAGTATAAAACTAATTATAAGAAAGCTGTTAAGGCCAAAGCTAAAGGAAAAACCGATGGCATGATGGCTTTAAAAACTCATGATATTTTAAATCATTTTATCGAAGATAATTCAGGTAAAAAAATGGGTGATT
>JAILGL010000156.1 GCA_024696825.1 Lachnospiraceae bacterium | reverse complement strand
CATACCTTCTCCTTTTAAGAGCTGCTACGTGAGGCAGCTCTTATATTTTTGTTTTAAATTCAGCCTGGTATTACTTATCCGATACTACCAGGGCTTAGTATAATATAGATTTATATAGCGATAAAAATGCCACCGGTTTATGGCCGGTGGCATTTCTTAATTACTTAATTACTTAACTTCTTAATTTTTCCGTGTCTTGTGACACGTTTACATTTAACATCTAAGCTACAGATTCTTTGTAATTGCCCTTTTACTATAGCCCTTTACTATAGCTTTTATTATACTCCCTAACTATCATGAAACAATTACTTTAATCTTATACTTCTTCGTCGTCTTTTTATAAACATCCGTCGCTTTAGTTATTACCTTAATATTTACCGTATACTTTCCTTTCTTAAGGCCTTTCTTCAAGGTTATGAATTTGATTTTCTTCTTGGTAGAAGAAAGTACAATCTTATTATTACCCTTAACCTTCTTGAAGGTCTTACTTCCAGGTCCGTTTTTAGCTACCTTAACAAATTTGCTGGCTTTTATCTTCTTTTTCTTCTTTTTCAGAACTGAAGATTTCACCTTAATCTTCTTAAACTTCAATTTATAAGGATTTGCTTTCTTCGTAGCAACTTTTGCACTTGCAGATGGTTCAACTGTAGGTGTTTGAGTCGCTGGTGAAGCAGTCGTTTGTGGCTCAGTTGATGTAGCAGGCTCAACTGCGGATGCAGTTGGAGATTCTGAAACCTCAGGACTAGCTGATTCAGGAACTTCCGCTGCTTTGATTTCAAAGGTCTTTGTTAAAGATCCTTCATAGAAATCTTTTCCTGTTATTGTTACTGTAGCAGTTCCTATTTCAGTATTATCTGCATAAGTTACATCGAAAGCCGCATCTGTAAGCTCCAAGCCATCTAATGTCACCTTAAATTCCTGTGTTATTGCATCACCTGTATATTCTTTATCCTCGATACCTGTGACCTCCGCCTTACTAATATCCTTTTTCTTTGAGACAGATATAACTGAAGCCTCGGATTCATTACCTGTACTATCAGTAGCACGTACTGAAATGAAGGCTGTTGAAGAAGTATCTAAGTCTCCTTCATATGTAAATGCTCCTGTTTCATCAGCAGTTAATTCTTCCTCAATATCTTCGCTATTTTCATCAATAACATTATTATATTGAATTAATTCAATATCCACACCAGGTTCTGTCATACCTGAAACTGTAAATTTTCCACCTGAGCTTGCATAATAGGATGGTGAGTCAAATGTAATTGTTGGTGCGGTATTATCCTTATTGATGGTTATGTATTTGACTGTATCATCATATACACCGTCATGCTCATAACTAATCTTTGCTTCTAAGGAAAGAGTTCCCTCAAACTCAGGAATAGTAAAGGTTCCATCTCCATTATCCTCAATAGGAGTTACAATCTCGTTTCCATCCTCATCTAAGATACCCTTAACCGAAATAGATGGAATATAAGATGTTACCTCTTCTCCACCAACACTAACATCACTTAGATCTAATTCATAATAATCTCTATCATTTATTACTGCTGTATAAGAACCACTCTCATCCGTTGAAAGCTTTTCGCCATTTAAGCAAATATTATAATCTACTTCCTTGTAGGATGCCACATATACCGGCTCAGACTGAATTTCATTACTATATTCATCATAGGTGTATTCTTCCTCATCCAGTTCAGAAGTATTTGTTCTATAAGAACATACACCAACCTTGTAATTCTTATCAGGATCTAAAGCTTTAATTCTCTCAGCAGCTTCTTCAGTTATAGAAATATCTTCATCTCCTGAAATAGTACTTGCATTACCATCACCACCGGATGTTATTGCTATATCAGCAGTATAGGTTTCAGTACTTTCATCATAAGATAAGCCCTGTGATGTCAAAAGCTGATCCTCTGTAAATGTAAATCCTCTCTCAGTATCTACCCAGTTACCTTCTTCATCTTCCTGATAAATAGTTAACTTGTAGCCGTCACAATCATCGACCTTATCCCATGTAACATTAAGTGATTCATTTCCAAGTGAAACTGCTGAAACTGTTGCTGGAGCAGCAGGGATAATTTTATTTTCATAGTCAATTTTCTCAGTTGAAACCCAGCTTGTTACAGGAATTTCAACCTCTGATTCAACCTCATTTCCGTCCTCATCAGTTGTTGTAACCATCTTCTTTTCAACTAATGATGTTGTAACATAGTATGAACCAGTTGGAGCTACATTATCAAGAGTATCAAAATCAACACATGATACAGCACTCTTTGAAGAAATCTCATGCATATCAGCTGAGTATTCCTGTGTAATCTGCTTGTTACCATTTTCATCTGTAACTTCATTTCCAAGATAAGTGTAAAGCACATATTGCTTATTATTATCAATGTTTTCAACATTTGTTGTTAATGTACTACCAGAAATACTTGAATCAAGCTTTGTTACAGGTGTTGTAGCCAAACCTTTAATAATAAAGTCTTTGGAAGCTGAAATTGTCACTTCATTATCATCTGTTAACTCATCCTTAGGAATAGCAAGGAAGATTGCTTCTGATTCTACATTTCCCTCTTCATCTGCTGTAAAGGTTCCTTTCCATGCATTATATCCGGAAACAGTAGGATCAACCTCCTGTGGAATCCATTTTAAACTACTTAACTTATCACAAGTAACTGTATCCATGATATCTTCAAGGTTCTCCTGATCCTTAGGTATAACTGCAAGGATTGCATTTTCTCCATCTGCTATCATATCTGAATCAACATTTACAGAATTATAGTATGTATCATCTACTACTTTCTTAAAACTATTAGAAGTTTTTAAGCCTTTGATATTTGCAGTTGTTAAGGCAACAACCTCTTCACCATCGTCGGTTTCAATTACTTCCGGACTACCAAGTAACATTGTTCCTGAAGATGTCTTGTTAGTTGGAGTGGTATTAATTAAACTATCCCAATCAATTTCTTCCATATCCTTGAAAAGAGTTCCCTGAACCTTAACCTGATCTGGAATAATATAAATAACACGACCATGAGCAATTCCAAGAATTGAACCTTCAGCTGCAACACCACCGGTTATCCTTATATTCTTAAATGCATCTGAAACTGTATTGTCTGTACCTGCCTGGAAAGCTGTACGTGCTCCCAGATTGAATTCAAGTCCGGCACCAAGGAAAGAATATCCACCAATAACAGGAACTCCTGCAGGTACATTTAATGAAGCTTCAGCCTTACCATATGAACTAAGAGCAACTAAGGTCCAGCCAGTTTTATCAACATCTTGTCCTACAAAGGATTCAAGACCTAATCCAAATTCAGCAGAAATTGTATTATTAAAGAATGCAAGTGATTCTTCAACAGAGCCCTTTTCAGGATTTTTAATATTAAAAATCTTAAGACCGACTCCCATATCTCCACCAAATCGTATTCCATCATATGTTTTGGTTGGAATAGTGTCTGTTCCGTAAGTTATTTCCTTACCTTCAAGATACAGACCTGCTTCCAGTTTATCAATTATCTTTAAACTCTTACTTCCACATAGGATACCAACGTTAGTACCTTGTAATCTAAGCTGACTAGGTCCGATAAATGCTCTCACCTCTCCGTCAACCACCTTGATTATTTTACCATAGGCTTCTAATGAAAGAACTACCGGAGGAATCGACTTATAATCACCATTTATGGTGCTGGCAAGACCTGATACTCCACCGCCACCACCGGTAAGTGTAACGACAGGAGCTGCCGGAGCCAAATCCACACCTGTTTTTGTATTAAGTTTAAAAGATAATTCTTCAGGACAAAGACCACCATTTTTTAATCTATCTAATCGGAGCACTGCAGCTGCTTCAAATAAGTTCTTAACCTTAAGCTCAAAATTAAAATAGAAAGCTGTCTGTGCACTGTCGAAGGTATTAATTTCTCCTTCCATTTTAGCTCCACCAAAACCAAGGATATTAGCAGATTCTTCTTCACTACCTTCTTCCTGCTTTTTATTAGGAGCCTTAGGGAATTTTAATTTTCCTTTCGCATGGACGCCGTTACAAACAAAGTCTTTACCGTCCAATCCATAACCAACCTTCTCAAGCTGCATGGAAGCTAACAAAAGATTAATTTTAAGATTTCCTGAAAATACAAGATTACCTTTTGTATCCATTTTAGCACATGAAATCTGTGCTGCATTACCTGGAAGATCGATATTTATATAGGCATTATTCTTTTCAGGATCAATTCCCAGAATAAGACCACTATCTTTATCATATCCATCAAATGTTAATCCACCACCATCTTTAGGATCATAGAACTTAAAGGCTGGTGAATTTAATGAGATTTTACCCTGTTCAAACTCAAGGGTACCATCCTTCTTTAATCTCACATAACTATTTACAGTATCCCAAACCGCTGTAATTGTAGGGCTTATTGCCAAAGCACCATCACTAAAGACATAGGCATTATTGGCTGCATCGATATTATAATTACCTCGATATTTAGCAACACATTTGGCATCTTCCTTAGACTCTAAGTCCTTTATAGCCTCCTCACTTTCAGCAGGAATTACCTTGTATATCTGTTTACCATCTTTATCTGTATTATCTCCGTCAGGAAATACTGCAAGGTACTGAGCTGTTCCGCTTACGGTAACTTCATCAGCTTTTGATATTATTTCATCATCCTCATCAGCACTAGATAAATTTCTAAATCCCCAAAGAGCTGAGCTTTCAGTAATAACTGTAAAATCAGACTGGACATTTTTGGTTATGGAACCGTCTTCATTTTCTACATCATCCAGAAAAGAAGCAGTATAACAAGCCAATTCCAGCCCCTTTGTTACAAGGGTATTATTATTATATTCTATTTTCTCGGAATAATAATCTTCACCATGATTCTCTACACCAAAATGCTGTAGATAGCCGTCAAAATAAAAATATTTATTTGAAGCTGCAACAAATGGTGAACTATAAGCATAACTATCAATATATACTTCAGTAATTGAATTTGATGAAGTTTCATTAATTCCGTTTGTTATCTTAACAGTTGAGAGTTTATTATTAGTAATTTTTTGAGCACTTACAGAAATATCTTTAAGACTGTCATCTAAAACATTTCCATGTCCGGTTCTTAAGAAATTGGTGTATTGAATATCTAAACGAATATAATCTGCGAGACTCAACATATCATCATCATTATCAAATACACCTTTTCCACTTTCTGATATAGCAACGGTTTTACATTTAACTCCCCAGTTTATACTAGTATCATCTTCGTCAAGAAGAACCAAATCCATATTATCGGCAGTCTCACTACCCGCATTAGTTTTAACAAGCGTAAAGTAGTTAGTAAGTTTAACATCTGTCTCTTCAGAAAATGTGTAATCAATAGCGAAATCAGCAGTTATAGTATATGGATTGGTTTTGTCTGAAGTATCATACCAATCATCACTAACGTTAAATCGATAATCAACTTTATCGATTGCCATTTGGCTAAATTCGCCCGGCACATATTGCTCCTCTGAAGGATCTTTCCCCTCAACAGGGTCTGCATGCATAAGTTTTAAATTCTGGATACCAGCTTTGTCGATATCTGAGAATTTTTCGTCCAAAGTATAGGTTGGAACTGTATGACTTTTTACTCCTACACTATCACCTGGTCCACCAACACATACATCGAAGTGAATATATTCATTTTGAATATATGCATAAGTTGTGTCACCAATTTTATAGGTTCCGGTTTCAAATGGTTCTTCCTCTGGAACAATTGGTCCGATGTAAGCTAATGCACTTGTTGGCATTGTTGTCAAAATCATTGCTGACAACACTAAGCAACAGAGAAGACTTTTTCCGACTCTTCTCATAATTCTTTTTGCTTTTCCTTTAAATTTTTGCATCTTTTTGCCTCCTTTTCTTTTGCGACTACTAGTAACTATATATTTGAATCTGTCTCTAAAGGACAGATTTAAGATTCATTTTTTTCTAAAGCAATGCAATATTTATACAAGCAAAAAATCTCTTTATTAAGTTTTTTTAATCAAGAAATATTTATTTAATTATATCAATTTTATAATTTATCTTCAAGAAAAAACATCATTGTAAATTATGTAATTTTTATGGCAAAAAATAGCCCTGATTCAGTTTATCTCCTGAATCAGGGCTACTTACACTTATATATTTACTATTATTTATCCTTCTTCGCTTTCTTCTGTAATCTTCTCTTTTTATGAAGCTTGTAAAGAGCGATTATAGGCTTTTCTGGAATTCTCTTTAAGATAATCTGAATCTCCTCATGCTTTGCTATAGGCTTAACAAGAATAGAATGAACCCTTGCATTATTAGCACCCCAGATATCAGTAAATATCTGATCTCCGATAAAAATGGTATTCCTTCTGTTAGTACCCATTTTCTCCATTCCCTGAATGTATCCTTTTTTCAAAGGCTTTCCAGCCTTATATACATAGTCAGACTTAACTATGTCAGCTAAAGGCTTAACTCTATAATCCTTATTATTAGAGATAAGACAGGTTTTAAAACCCATGGCATGAAGCTTTTCAAAAAGCTCAGAACACCTTCCAGTAGCTGGTTCATCATGCTCGACTATAGTATTATCTATATCAAACATAAGTCCCCTATATCCCTTGTCATAATATTTTTGAAAATCAATTTCATAAGTACTGTTAAAATCAGCACTTGGAAATAAGAAAAAACTCATAAAATCCTACTCCTTACAATTAAAGCTGCTTATTTAAATTAATCATTTCAATAGCTGAAAGTGCACAGTCATAGCCCTTGTTACCAGCCTTTGTACCTGCACGCTCAACTGCCTGCTCGATATTATCAGTTGTAAGAATACCGAAAAGACAAGGAATACCAGCCTCAAGGCCAACCTGAGCGATACCCTTACTAACTTCAGCGCAAACATAATCATAATGACTTGTAGCACCTCTTATAACTGCACCTAAGCAGATAACTGCATCATATTTACCGCTGAGTGCAAGCTTCTTTGCAACAACAGGAATTTCAAATGCACCTGGAACCCATACAAGAGTAATGTCCTCATCCTTAACATCATGTCTCTTAAGACCATCCTCAGCACCGCCAATAAGCTTAGAAACTATAAACTCATTAAATCTTGATGCTACTAATGCTACACGATAACCTTCTGCTACTAATTTTCCTTCGATAACTTTCATTTTAAAATCCTCCATTTGTTA
>JAILGL010000087.1 GCA_024696825.1 Lachnospiraceae bacterium | reverse complement strand
ACCAAGGTTAAGGATAGTATCCATCATACCTGGCATAGATGCACGAGCACCTGAACGAACTGAAACGAGAAGTGGATTCTTGAGGTCGCCGAACTTCTTGCCGTTGATCTCTTCCATCTTCTTAACACCATCCATAGCCTGAGCCATGATTTCCTCATTAATCTTGCGACCACCCTCATAGTACTGTGTACAAGCCTCTGTTGTGATTGTGAATCCCTGTGGTACAGGAAGTCCAATCTCTGTCATCTCGGCAAGGTTGGCACCCTTACCACCGAGTAAGTTACGCATGCTCATGTTACCTTCTTTGAAGGTATAAACCCATTTTGCCATCTTTACTATTCCTCCTAGTATTTTGTTTATTTATGATCGAGCAGGTTTAATACCCCTTTTTCCTAAAATGCTTAGAATTAGCGAAACCTAAGTGTGGTAAGCATTCCAGACAGAGTAAGTCCCCTGTTCGCATCGGTCTACGAAAAAGTATAACACAAATTCAATAATTTATAAAGCAAAAAATTATTAAATTATTAAATGTTGAAGCCCTTGATAGAATCCCTTGTTTCAAGGAAATGTCTTTTATTTACATAATAGTAGGCGCTGTCAACTATATGATAGATAATAACTCCTATAATCTCGCCAAATACCATGGTGCACACATCATCAATGCTTGCATATCCTCTTGAATAAGCATACTGAATGAACTCAAGAAGTGTAGGTATTCCTATATAAATGATAATTCTAGGAATAAGATGCATTTTTTTACAATAAAGCGCTATATAGAAACCAATTGGAATTCCTACAAATAACAGTTCCAAAAGGAATCTGTACTCAGGCCACATATTGGCACCGCTCTTTATAGCCTTTTCAAAATATTCGCCTGTAGACATATAAGGCACGAAGTTATGAGCGCCAAATATCTCATTTTTAAATGGTGGCATTATCGGTGTCAGGAAAAATATCTTTACTATAGTCACAAATAAAAGCACCATAAAAAGCACACTCATCTTATGGAAAAATGCAATGTATCCGTCAAAATGAGGACCATGATCGTTAATGTCCCTCACCTCAGAGTATATAAATGGAATTAACCAGTTTATAAGCACAAGATATACCATGCTAAAATCATAGCTTATGTAATCATTGCCATAGAAATATACAGCCACCGCAAATATAAAGGTGGAAACCACCATAAAACAAGCATGTACAAAGCTATATCTGAAGTCATAGGATGCCTCCAGGGAAAAATGTGTTATTGCAAATGAACATACACCCGCAACAATCACAGCTATATAATGGTTATCAATAAGGTAATACACACATACCTCTGCTATTAAACTTATCAAACTGAGCAGTATAATCAAACTGCTTATACTTACTGTCTTTTTTTTCAATTTCTTTCCTCACATTTTCCAGGTTATTTGTTTTCCAGGTGGCCGACTAATTGTTGATTTATTCGCCCTGCGCCGACTAATTCCTGATAGAATTAAACCCCTGATTTATCTCAAATAACCAATATACCTTACTACTAAATTATATGAATTCTCACAACTTTATATAATGACAACGAAAATTTAATATGTCAAGAGTAAATTTGATATAAATCTCATTTTATTTCCAATTCTCATTTCGTATATCCAAAACTCTTAACCCTCTTCTCCCTATACGCCTACAGGCTCTTAGGGATTTTTACAATTATAGAGGTTCCTTTGTCTTCAACACTTTCCACGGTAACGCCGTATTTATCGCCATACATAATCTTAATTCGCTGATTAACATTGGCTACTCCAATATGGCCGGAATCCGCAGTGGTTTCCATGTCATCCATGCTTTGTTTAAGCTTTCCAAGCTTGTAGGAAGACATTCCGACTCCATTATCCTCTATAACTATGGTGATTACGCCATACTCCTCAGAAACCTTGATTTTAAGGACTCCTCCGGACTCCTTATCCTCCAAACCGTGAGTAAATGCATTTTCCACGAAAGGCTGTATAATAAGCGGTAAAATGAGGCT
Source organism: Lachnospiraceae bacterium (assembly GCA_024696825.1). Lineage (GTDB taxonomy): Bacteria > Bacillota > Clostridia > Lachnospirales > Lachnospiraceae > JAEEJA01. The sequence continues at coordinate 4,532 of JAILGL010000087.1, read as the reverse complement.
CTTCATATCCACATTATCATCCACTTCCACAAATGATTCGATTCTGTCACCAAATCTGTAATCCTGTATTTTCAGATAGTATTCAATCATTTTTATCTCAGAGTCAAGAGGCACTAAAGAATCCGTAACCTGTATATTATAGCGCATAATTCTCGCAAGCATTTTTACAAGCTCCTCGATTTCCTTCTCGTCATTTACCATGGCCTTCATTCGAATGGTCTCAAGGGTATTATATAGGAAATGTGGATTTATCTGGCTTGCCAGCATTTTAAATTCCACTTCCTTTTGCTTGGTATGAAGCTTCTCCTTCTGCACCTGCTCATCAACTACCTTATTAGTCAGCTGTTTTATATCCCCCATCATGTGGGACAGCTCTCCGTAAATGTTTCCTATCTCGTCCTTTCCTTCGATTATCTGTACATTTTCATAATCCCCTGTGGCTACCTTTTTCATCTGCTCGGAAAGCTTAGCAATTCGGTGATCGAAGCTAAGGGCGATAAAGCTTATAAGCAGGAGGGAAATTATCATACCTATAATCATAGGAAGAATTGCCGAAAATGTCATGGCATTGACGTCAGTTAAAATATCCGTGTAACGCTCCACCGTTGCTATAACATAACACATTTCGCCTCGTTTGTTATTTACATTTACATAAGCAATCTGATACTCATTTATTCCACTGGAAATCTTCTTAGAGACCACCTGATAGTTGTGATCCTTGAAGATTCGATAGATGAATTTATATTTTTCCTTATCCGTGAAATTGGCATAAACCACGGAGTTATCGTTGTATAGAAGCATTGTATCGGCGCTTCGCTGCTCAATCATGTTATACAAATGGAAATTCTGCATAAGGATAACTGCCACCCCAAGTATATTATTATCGTCATCTCTAATAGCTCGACTCACCTGAATCGCAGGACGCATGGTGCTTTTATCCACGCCATAATACCAAAATTCCATGGAACGCTCCGCCACCGTCACGGACTGCTCATACCAGGTAGTCTTCTTAACATTCTCATCCGCAAATCTAAACAGCTCGGTGTTATCATACTCGTCCCTTGTTATAGTATTATTTTCCAAATATATGGTAAGGTTCAAAATATCCTGCTTATAGAAGTCCACAATGTTATTTACATTTGTAATCTTGGTACAATCCTTCTCAAATGAGTTGCTGTTAGTGTAATCCTTCTCCGCTATCTTCTTCACCTGCTTATCGTAAACCACCGTCTGTATGGAGTTTGTAAGGACTGATATAGACTCATTTATCTGACTGGATATAATGCCAATCTCCTCGGACTGGGCCTTATTATGACTCTTCACAATAAGTTCGCCCGCCTCATTATTCGTATATGAAACCATTATCATAAATGGCATAACCCCGCCAATTAAGTAAATGAAAATCATTTTATACATGATTTTCAGGTTTGAGAAAAACTTCCAAATCCCCGAAAAAAAGTTTCTTATAATCTTCATATTGAAAATTCCCTTTTAATTTCTTTTATCTTATTATCTTAATCTTATATTTACGAGCCTTCGGCCCTGCACTTTATATGTTTATTCGAGCTTGTACCTATTTGCTTTATGCATTTATATAGGTTTTCGCCCTTTGCAACACACTTTCATCAACCGGCCACGCTCCTTGTTGTCATCTTTTACAATCATACCCCAAATTGCCTTAAAATGCAATTTTATCCTTTTATCTATCACCAATTTTTTCCTATTGATATTTCTCTGTTAAAATGCTATTTTATCTATATGCATTTTCCCCTTTATCGTGACTTTTTTAGAGTTTTGTTTGGTTTTGTTATGGGGATTCTAAGGCATTCCACTGTGTTTTAGGTTAATTTTAACCAATTAAAGTCACCTTATAAGGCTATGACACCTTTTTTTCACATATTGGTGTTATAATACATTTAGAACTATGGGGTATAGGATTGGAGGAAATAACATGAAACGTTTTATTAGTTTAATTTTAATTTTAGCCCTTTCGTTTTCAGCGGCTGCCTGCAGCCCAGCTAAGGATACGAAGGCTGAAGCCAAGAGCTTCAACATTATAAAAAAGATTGAGTCCTTCTTCACCGGTAATTCCAAGAATTCTAAGGATTCAAAGAATTCCAAAAAATCCGGTAAGAATAATCTCAAAGCCGCCGAGGAAGCTTATCCGGCTACACCGGGCGTAGTTACAGGTATGTCCGTTAAGGTTAATACATCCAATAAGGAATCATCTACTCAGACAGTTGAGTGGGATGAGGTTAAAAATGCAGATTACTATATGCTGGACATTGCAACTCCTTATTTTGTGGATATAGCAACTACCAGCACCGTAAAGGTAGATAGTAACGTGTATCTTTCAGAGGGTCTTGAGCCTCTCACCTTATACGCATACCGCGCAAGGGCTGTAACCACCTCACCTACAGGAACAGCTGTATTTGGTGAAACCAGTGTGCCGATAGTTAAGTACACTGCACCTCTTCAGCCTGAAGCTCCTGAAAAAGAGCGAGTTGGCAATACAGAGGCCGTTATCAAATGGACTGCTGCAGAGCCTGTAACTGGTGCAACCATCCAGTATAATGTCTATCGTTCAACAGATGGTAACAGTTACGACCTTTACGCACCAAACCTTACAGATACAGCATTTGCAGACATTTATCTGCAGCCGGATACTGAATATTACTACAAAATACAAACCATAGGCATTATAGGTGATGAAATTCTTGAAAGTTCTCAGTCTGAACCACTTATGATTAAGACTACCAATAACATTTCACCTGATGCCGTTACAGGGCTTAGCGTGATTCAGGTTTCAAAGGATTCTCTAACCTTCTCATGGGAGGAGAAACCTGACACCAGTGAATACAGAGTTTACAGGTTGGATCCTGAAACTAATACCTATGCCAGAATATGCACTACTGCAGGTCTTTCATTTACGGACAAAGACCTTACACCTGGAACCAACTATTCTTACAAGGTTACGGCTCTTAGTATTGATGGAACCGCTGAAAGCCCTATGTCAATGGAGTTAAATGTAGCAACTCTGCCAGCAGCTCCTATAAATGTTGCGGCCAAGACCACCACATCTTCTGCAGTACTTACCTGGGAGCCTGCATCTAATGCAACCGGCTACATTGTTTACAGATATAACTCAGATACAAAATATTATGATGTCATTGGTACCACCTCGGAGACCACATTTACGGATACTCCTCTTTCACCTGGTGTCAATGTTATCTACAAGGTTCAGGCTTATTTAAATACAACTGATTATGCCAGCGAGCTTTCAGATGCAGTTAAGACCTCTACTCTTCCACTTGCACCTACTCTGAAAATTAAGGTCGGTGCCAAGAAGGTAAGGCTCTCCTGGACACAATCTAAGAATTGCGATGGTTACATAGTCTACTCCAAGACACCATCTACAGAATATAAGCAGGTTTATAAGAATTCTTCAGCTAGTACACTGACAAAGGTTATTTCATCACTTACTAACAACACGAAGTATTCATTTAAGATAGTTTCTTATAGAACTGCATTTGATCAGAAGTTTGTGAGCCCATATTCAACAGTAATTTCTGGCACACCTAAGAAAATAACAACTTCTACAGCACCTAAGCTTTACAAGACCAAGAAAGCTACCATTAACAGTAGCTCATGGTCTAAGATTAAGAAGCTTGCTGTTTACAATAAGTCGCTAGTTATACCTGGTCTTACATGTACTAATGTCTTAGGTTTTAAGAGTACATCCATGTGTCCTCAGGGAATGTGCGTAGCAGGCAGTTATCTCCTTATCGCAGCCTACGATCAGGCCAAGGAAGAGAAGTCAGTTATTTATGTTATGGACATTTCAACCAGAAAGCTTAAGACTGTTATAGTTCTTCAAAACAAGACTCATTGCGGTGGCCTTTGCTATGACGGCGAGGAGGTTTGGATTACTAACGGAACCAAGGTAAGCAGCCTTAGCTTCTCACAGATTAAGGCAGCAGCCAAGGCTGGAAGCACCTACAAAAAGCTATCCTACACCTCCACTCTTTCAGTGGGAATGACAGCTTCATTTGTAGCTTATTATAAGCAGATTCTTTGGGTAGGTAGCTATAACGCCTCTAAGTCAACCTCTATCTATTCCTTCCACATTGGTTTGGATGAGGATAAAAAGAATATGCTTTCAAAACAGCATGTAGGTACTCTTCCTTCAAGAGTTCAGGGTATCAAGTTTGCTTCAGGCGGAAGACTTATAGCTTCACGTGCCTACGCTTACACCCACGAGCTTGCCATTTACAAGCCTAAGATTACAAGCAAGAAAATAACTCTTGGTAGCAGAATCAAAACAGTTACCATGCCATTCTTAAGTCAGGACATAGACATCAAGGGTAATTACCTCTATGTAAACTTCGAGTCCGCAGCAGGCGCAAACTCCCAGTCCCCTGACTATATGGATAGAGTCGTAGCCTTAAAGCTTAAGAAAACACTGAAGGTTACGAAGAAAAAGAAATCAAACAAGAAATAGTGGATTTATAGGTTTGTCGTGCTAATTGATA
>JAILGL010000185.1 GCA_024696825.1 Lachnospiraceae bacterium | reverse complement strand
GAACAAGGATAAGGCTATGAAGGTACTTCGTTCCCGTATTTATGATATGGAGCAGGAGAAGTTCCAGAATGAGCAGTCTGAGAACAGAAGAAGTCAGATTGGTACAGGTGACCGTTCTGAAAAAATTAGAACCTATAACTTCCCACAGGGTAGAGTAACTGACCATAGAATTAAGTTTACAAGTCATAGATTAAATGAAATTTTAGATGGTGACATTGTGGAATTAATACAAAATATTATAGCAGCTGATCAGGCGGCTAAGCTTAGTCATATGCAGGAGGTTTCTTAATACATTTAAGAGGCCCCGGGTAACAAAAGGGGAACTAATAATTCCCCTTTATTTATGTAAAAGTGGAGGAATTATGAAATTTGAGTTTATAGAAAGTGATTCCAATAAAAGAATAAAAAGAATTGATAAGCTTTTAAAAAGCAAGAAAAAGAGATATGAAGAGGGAGTGTTTATTGCTGAAGGGAAAAGACTGGTTAAGGAAAGCTTAGACAGGGGATTTGTAGAGGAAATCTATGTGTCTCAGAGCTTTTATGATGAGGAAGTAAGTGCGTCTAAAAGCTTTTTCAATGAAGAAATTAAGAATAATAATGAGGCTTTAAACATTGATAAAATATATATATTAAGTGACAACATTTATAAAAAAATCTCAGGAACAGTTAATTCTCAGGGAATAATGTCTATTACAAGGATGCCCTCCTGTGATGAAAATGAGCTTTATAGCCTGGCAGGGCATAAGGAAAATGCATTTATCATTGCTTTAGATGGGGTTAATGACCCGGGAAACCTTGGAACCATTATTAGAAGCTCACTTGGGGCCGGTGTTCATATGATAATTATGAGTAAGGATACTGTAGATATATTTAATCCAAAGGTTGTAAGAGCCACTATGGGAGCTATATATGACCTTCCATTTATCTATGTGGAAAGCCTTAAGGAGGTCCTTGTAAAGCTTAAGGGTATGGGAGTAAATGTTTATAATACCCTGCCAAAAGCGGATTTTAAGTATTATGATGTAGATTATAAGAAGAAGAGCCTTATAGTTATTGGAAATGAGGCTAATGGAATAACAGATGAGATTAAAGCTTTAGATGTAAAAAGCGTTACCATTCCCATGGAAGGCGGCTTAGAGTCCTTAAATGCGGGGGTTGCGGCAAGTGTTATGCTTTTCGAGGTCATGCGACAAAGAAATACCTGATATGTAAAAAAATATTTTTAAAAATTATTTAAAAAAATTTTTAAAAATCAAGTATTTGGTACACTTTGAGTGCACTTTATCTGATAGAATATGATAAAAAATAGAATGCTAGGGTTAATGGGTATTTTATAGGAAGAATTTATAATATATTACAGGCATTTATTAGATAAGAAACCAAGGAGGATGTTTTGTATGAAAAGGCTCGAACTTAATGGAAAAATCTTAAACAAAAGAATAATTAAAAGGGCATTTGCATTATTTATGGCTGGAGCTGTTATAGTAAGCTCTCCGCTTGGTGAAAAGTCTAAAGAGGCTGTAAAGGCTGCCACAACTGAATATGTTAAGGATGTGGTTTTAAGCTATGGAAAGACTGAGGAAGACGCCAAGAAGTGGCTTAAGGACAATGGATATAAGGTGGTAGAGGGAGATCTTCATAAGGGAACTGATGTAAGCGGTAAAACAGTAAATGCAGTTCTTATGGGTTATAAAACCACAACAAATCCTAATGATGCCATAACTGATATCTCTGCAATGCCTATGGATGGTGGCTTTAAATTAACTGATATGGAGACAATCCTAAAAGACCAGAAAAAAGCCATAGAGGATTCAGTTGATGATTTAATAGAACTTTCCGGTGAATTTAAGGCTAATTATAAAAAGGCTGTTAAGGCTAAGGCAAGGGGAAAGGTTGATTGCATCGAGGCTATTAAGGTTAGAGATACATTGAATAAATTAGTTGATGATGATAGTAAGAAGGGAATGGGAGACTTTTTCTTAAGTGATTTTTCTAAGGAAGCTAACAGAGATAAGCTTGTAAATATTCTTATTCAGGCTAATCCAAGATATGTTGCTGCTATGCAGAATGTTCTTGCCATGGCAGCAGGTAATATGAATAATACCTGGATTGAAAGAATGGTCAAATTAAATAGTAATAAAAGCTATTTTGACAGAATGGTACTTCGTAATAAAACTAAGGTAAGAGCTAAGAATGCTATTGATGCAGCCTATGGTGAAAAACTGGATTTTATAGTATCAGATTGGAGTAATCTTCAGAGTAAGCTTGAAGAGGTAGGAAATGTTATAGAAGAAATTGCTGATAAATATGGCGACAAAAAAATAAGTGAAGAAGAATTTAATGATTTCTTTGGTATAAAAGGTAAAATAAAAGACATAGATGATGATATGTCAGATGAGGAAAAAAATAAGGTTATTGATAATAATTTAAAATTACAGGAAAATACCATTGATTATAACAATTATGTTGAAGGTCTTTCAGTAGTAAGTGCTCTTGCTAATGAAAAGATGAATGGCGAAAGTCTTTATGACTTTATTATGAAGGAAAGAGATTTTACAAAGGGAAATGACAGATATGAAATTTGTGCATTATTAGAATTTCTTTCAGATGCACAGCTTGAGGCTGTTGGAAAATCTGTAGATACATTTACTCTTATAAAATATGCCTTTGCAGGTGATAATGACACCTGGAAAACTGTTAAAAAAAGTAGTATTAAATCTATGGATAAAGAGATTAAAACAGTTGCAAAAGAGTCTATTTATACAGGTGTTAATAGAGAAGTATTTAAAGGTGAGGTTGCTGTAACCTCTTTAGCAGATACAAGGGATATTAACTGCACCTATGGTACATCAGCTCTTACAGTTTCGCTGGCAGGGCTTAGTATTCTTTTTAGTGTATGTGGTTTAGTATTTAGTACAGGAATTATTTATTATGCTGTTAGAAATTTAGCTGATAACCTTTTGACTTTTTATAGTAATAGATTATATTTTAATGTTGTAGATTCTTTAGGAAATTTTATATCAAAATCTATATATGGCATGCCGACGGAATATCTTCTTAATAGTGGTAAGCCAATGGATCTCGCGACGAAACTTTCTCAAACTACTGCAAATAATACAACGCATAGTCAGTTTGTTAATGTGGCCAGAATTTCAAATTCCATAATGTTAGCTATAGGAATTGTTGTTGCTGTAGCTGCTATAGTTATATCATACTTTTCCATTAAGAAAATAATCGAAGAATACTCTGATAATCATAAAGGAGATTATTCAGTAGATATTCCACAGTTTATGGTGGATATATATGCTGATGAAGAGGGAAATGAGGATTTGGTTTATTACGAAGCAGTGCGTTGCAATAGAAATGATCCTAATATGACAGGAGTTAAGGAAAGCAATGAAGGTTTAGGAGATTATGGAGACCTTAATGGTGATTCCGGTAAATGCTGGGTAGTTCCTTATACTACTAAGGATTCTCTTGCAGGTGACCCTATACTTGCAGATTCATTAACAGTAAAGCATGGTGAAGTAAGCTTTAAAAATGATGTAAAGACACTTCATAGCTTTGAATATAAAAATACAGGATTTAACATTACTTCATCAGTTTATAATTATAATGATAAAGAAGATGGAACTTATCTTTCATATAAGACTGACAGTAAAGCCTTTGATAATTATAATGACATAAGTAAGGATGTAAGTTCTGCAATAGCAACTGATAATAAAGCATTTAATGCAGTTATATTTATTGGAATTGTTATAGGAGTAATAGTTGGTGCAATGGCGGTAGCTATTCCGGAGGATGGTAAGAAGAGAAGACGTAGAAAAAAAGGTACCAATTAAAATATATAAAAGCAGCAATAAGTAGATACAGTAAGACTTGATTTAAGGAGGAATATGAATATGGCAGATAGTATTTTTAGAAAAAAGGTTTTAAAAAAGAGAATAATGAAACGAGCTTTAGCATTATTCATGGCTGGGGCTGTTATAGTAAGTTCGCCTCTTGGAGAAAGGTCTAAGGAAGCTGTAAAGGCTGCTACAACTGAGTATGTTAAGGATGTTGTTTTAAGCTATGGAAAGACTGAAGAGGATGCCGAAAAGTGGCTTAAGGATAATGGATATAAGGTAGTAAAGGGTGATCTTCATAAGGGGACTGATGCAAGTCAGAAGACAGTAAATGTAGTTCTTATGGGTTATAAAACCACTACTAATCCGAGTGAAGCCATTACTGATATATCTGCTATGCCTATGAATGGTGGCTTTAAAATAACAGATATGGAAACTATTCTTAAAAATCAGTCAAAAGAAATAGATGAATCAGTTGATGAGATGATATTAATAGCTAAGGAGTATAAGGATAATTATAAGAAATCAGTTAAGGCTAGAGCTAAGGGAAAGATAGATTGTCTCGAGGCTATAAAGGTTCATGATATCTTAAATAAATTTGTTGATGATGATACAAATAAGGGAATGGGAGACATTTTCTTAAAAGATTTTTCAAATGAAAGTAACCGTGATATTCTTAGGAATATTTATATACAGGCTAATCCAAGATATATGTCAGCCATGTTAAATATCCTTACAATGGCATCAGGTGATATGGATAAGACCTGGGTTGATAGAATGGTTGAGATTAATAAGAATAATAGCTTTTTTAATAGAATGAAGGTTCAGTATAAAACTAAGATAAGAGCCAAGGATGCTATTGAAGAAAACTATGGTGAAAAGCTTGATTTCATGGTTTCAGATTGGAATAATCTTCAGGATAAAATTTACGAATCAGAAGAAATTACAGCAAAAATCGCTGAGAAATATGGTGATAAGGATATAACTGAAGAAGAATTTAATGAATTCTTTGGAACAGATGGTGAAATAGAAGAAATAGATGAAGACATGTCTGAAGAGGAAGCAGAAGAAGCTGTTGAAAATAATGTGGAGTTACAGAAAAATACCATGAGTTTTAACAGCTATACAGAAACCCTTTCGGTAGTAGCATTTCTTTCAAGTAAAGAGATGAATGGAGAAACTCTTTATGATTTCGTTATGAAGGAGAGAGATTTTTCAAAGGGTACTGACAGATATGAAATTTGTGCATTATTAGAATTTCTTTCAGATGCACAGCTTGAAGCTTTTGGAAAAGCAGTAGATACCTTCACTCTTATTAAATATGCTTTTTCAGGTGATAATGATACATGGGAAGAGGTTGATAATAAAAATTTAAAAACAATGGATAGTTTAATTGACGACTGTGATAAGACTTCAATTTATACAGGAGTTAACAGAGAGGTATTTAAAGGAGAGGTTGCAGTTACATCTGTTGCAGATACCAGAGATATTAATTGTACCTATGGTACATCAGCCCTTGCAGTGACATTAGCAAGTCTTGGTTCTTTAGTAGGTCTGTGTGGAACAGTAATAGGTATGTCTTTTGTAATTGTAGCCATGAAAAGTTTAATTGTAGGTAAAGTGTTTGTTTATAATGGTAATATAGTTAATAAAATGGTAATTGAAATAGGAAAAGTTTTAGCCAGTAAAATATATGGAAAAGATCTTCTGACTATGGTTAAATCCCCTTCTAATATGGGTGTTGATAGAGTAGGATATAGTACATATCGTAGTATAGGAGTCGGTGTTAATGCAGCTGTAGCATTTTTAGGTGTTGTCATAGCTGCAGCAGCTATAGTTTTATCATTTATCTCAATTAAGAGAATAATAGATGAGTCTAAAGAAAGTAAGAAGGGTGATTATTCAGTAGCTATTCCACAGTTTATGGTGGATATATATTCAGATGAAGATGGCGATGAGGATATGGTTTATTACGAAGCAGTTCGCTGTAATAGAAATGATCCTAATATGACAGGAGTTAAGGAAAGTGACGAAGGCCTTGAGGATTATGGAGACCTAAATGGTGATTCCGGTAAATGCTGGGTAGTTCCTTATACTACAAAGGACCCACTTGCAGGAGACCCTATACTTGCAGATACATTTGAGGTTAAGTATGGTGATGCTGCATTTAATGATGATGTTAAATCACTTCATACCTTTAATGAGAAAAATACAGGCTTTAACATTACTTCAATGGTTTATAACTATAACGATAAAAAGGATGGAACCTATCTTTCATATAAGACTGATAAGAATGCATTTAATAGTGGTAATACCAGCAAAGATTCAGCTACCATATTAAATCTTAATAATAAAAAATCAGTTACAACACTTATAACAGGATTTGGGGCTGGACTTATATTTGCAGGATGTATCGCATTAGCTTCAAGAAAAAAGAAAGAGGATGAATAAAATATAAATAAGGAGGATTTATATTATGGTTGATAAAAAAAATAACAAAAGAATAATAAAAAGAATATTTGCTTTATTTATGACAGGAGCCGTGATTGTAAGTTCTCCTCTTGGTATTAAATCACAGAAGGCTGTAAAAGCTGCAACTACTGAGTATGTTAAGGAAGTAGTTTTAAGCTATGGTAAGACAGAAGAGGATGCTGCGAAGTGGCTTAAGGATAAAGGATATAAGGTAGTAGATGGTGACCTCCATAAGGGAACTGATGCAACTAAAAAGAAAGTAAATGCAGTACTTATGGGATATAAGACTACTACTAATCCAAATGATGCCATAACTGATATATCTGTAATGCCTATGAATGGCGGTTTTAAAATAACAGATATGGAAAGTATCCTTAAAAATCAGCAGGAGGAAGTGGAAAACTTAGCTGATGAAGTAATAATAAAAGCAAGGGAATATAAAGCTAATTATAAAAAGGCAGTTAAAGCCAAGGCTACAGGAAAGACTGATTATGTAGAGGCTTTAAAGATTCATGATGCTTTAAATAAATTTGTTGATGATGATACTAAAAAGGGAATGGGAGACTTTTTCTTAACAGATTTTTCAAAAGAAAATAATTGTAATAAGCTTATGACTATTCTTATTCAGGCTAATCCAAGATATATGTCAGCCATGCAAAATATTCTTACAATGGCAGCAGGTAATATGAATAATACCTGGATTAAAAGAATGGTTGAAGCTAATAAAGATAAAAGCTTTTTTGACAGAATGGTGGTTCAGAATAAAACAAAGGCAAGAGCTAAGAAGTTCCTTGATCAAACCTATGGTGAAAAGCTGGATTTCATTGCTTCAGACTGGGAGAATCTTCAGAAGAGACTTTTTAATACTGAAGATATAACCAAAAAAATCTCCGATAAATATGGGGATGGTGATATAAGTGAAGCTGAATTCAATGAGTTCTTTGGTTTAGACGGTGAAGTAAAAGAAATAAATGAAGATATGTCAGAGACTAAAATGATAGAGGCATTTGATAATAATATAGAAATACAGAATAATGTCATAAGTTTTAATGATTATTCTGAAACTCTTTCTTTAATGTCATTTCTTTCAGAAGAAAAGATGAATGGTGAAAGCCTTCTTGAATATATAATGAAGGATAGAGATTTTGATACGGGTGCTGACAGATATGAAGTATGTGCATTATTAGAGTTTTTATCAGATGCGCAGCTTGATGCCGTTGGAGAAGCGGTAGATACATATACACTTATAAAATATGCCATTACAGGTGATAACGATATCTGGAAAGAGGCTGATAATAAGAGAATAAAAGAAGTTGATAAACAGATTAAAAGTGTTGAAAAGGAGTCTATTTATACAGGAGTTAACAGAGAGGTATTTGAAGGGGAGGTTGCAGTAACTTCTCTTGCAGATACAAGAGATATTAACTGTACCTATGGTACATCTACACTTGCAGTAGTATTATCAGGTCTTGGTTCTCTAATCGGTATATGTGGTACCATATTTGGAGCATCACTTGTATATGTAGCAGTGAGAAACCTGATGAATGGAGCAGATATAAACTTTGCGGGTGGTATAATAGATGGTGTTGTCAGTGGAATAGCGAGAAGGTTAAGTAAAACCTATGCAGGTATGTCAATAGTTGACCTTTTAAAAGCAGCTAATGAAAAAATGGATATTGATTTTCTGTATAATGAAGTAAGCCAAGAACAGAGAATGGTAAATAATGTAAAAGCTTGGTCTAATAAAATCGCATTAGCTTTGGGAGTGGTTATAGCTGTAGCAGCTATAATTATATCATTTTTCGCAATTAAAAACATAATAGATGAAATAAAAGAAGGTAAAAAGGGAGATTATTCAGTAGCTATTCCGCAGTTTATGGTGGATGTATATGCGGATGAAGATGATAATGAAGATATGGTTTATTACGAAGCAGTTCGCTGTAATAGAAATGATCCTAATATGACAGGAGTTAAAGAAAGTAATGAAGGCTTAGGTGATTATGGAGACCTTAATGGTGATTCCGGTAAATGCTGGGCTGTTCCTTATACCACAAAGGACCAACTTGCAGGAGACCCTATACTTGCAGATACATTTGAGGTTAAGCATGGTGATGTTGCATATAATGAGAATGTGAAATCACTTCATAGCTTTAATGAAAGAAATACAAGCTTTAACATTACTTCAATGGTTTATAATTACAATGATAAAGAGGATGGAACCTATCTTTCATATAAGACTGATAAAAATGCATTTAATAAGACAAATGCTGTTAATGCAGCAAATAATAAGGATGCAGGTTCAGTATTGGATTTAAACAATAAGAAATCAGTAGTGACATTATTTATAGGACTTGCAACAGGATTGGTAATAGCAGGCTTTATAGCATTAGTTACAAAAAAGAAGAAAGAAGAGAATTAATACACTATTGTACTTGATTAGGAGGACATACGAAAATGAAAATTTTTAAAACTACCGGAGGATTATTTAACACAAGGATTATTAAGAAGGGGATAGCATTATTTATGGCAGGGGCTGTTTTAGTTAGTTCCCCTCTTGGATATAAGTCTGAAAAGGCAGTAAAGGCAGCTACCACTAAGTATGTGAAGGAAGTTGTTTTAAGCTATGGTAAGACTAAAGAGGATGCCGCAAAGTGGTTAAAGGATAATGGATATGAGGTGGTAGATTCTGATCTTCATAGTGGAACTGATACAAATAGTAAAACTGTAAATGTAGTGCTTATGGGATATAAGACTACAACTAATCCCTATGATGCCATTACTGATATATCTGTAATGCCTATGGATGGTGGATTTAAGACAACAGATATGGAGAGTCTTTTAGAGAGTCAAAGAAATAAAGTAGAGGATTCAGTAGATAAGTTAATAATTGCTGCAAAGGAGTACAAATTAAACTACAAAAAGGCAGTTAAGAATAGGGCCAGAGGTAAAAATGATTATATCGAGGTTTTAAAGATTCATGATATATTAAACAGATTTGAAGATGATGACACTAAAAAGGGAATGGGAGATTTCTTCTTAAAAGATTTTACTAAATCAAAAGATAGAGAAAAGCTTGTTAAAATTCTTGTTCAGGCAAATCCTGATATTATAACATCTATTCAGAATATTATGGTTATGACATCAGGAAATCCAAATAATACCTGGATTGAAAGAATGTGTAAAACTAACGATAAGAAAAGCTTTTTTGAGAGGATGGTGGCTCGTAATAAAACTAAAACCAGAGCAAAGAAAGCAATTGAAAAGGCTTATGGTTCTAAGATGGATTTCCTTGTATCTGATTGGGAAAATCTCCAGGGAAAAATGTATGATGTTAAGGAAACCATGGATGAATTAAATGATAAATTTGGTGATAAGAAAATAAGTGAGAAAGAATTTGATGAGTTCTTTGGTATAGACGGCGAGATAAAAGAAGTTGATGAAGATATGTCTGATAAGGAAAAGACAAAGGTAATGAACAATAATATGGAATTACAGAAAAATATTATTGATTATAATACCTACACTGAAGCATTTTCAGTATTTGCCCGTCTTAGTGATACAAAAATGAATGGTGAAACTCTTTACGATTTTGTTATGAAGAAGAGAGATTTTACCGAAGGAAATGACAGATATGAAATCTGTGCTATTTTAGAGCATCTTTCAGATGCACAGTTTGATGCTTATGGAAAAGTTATTGATACATATACATTGATTAAATATGCTATAGCAGGTGATAATGATATATTAGATAACATTAACAAAAAGCAGTTTAAAAAAGAGATTAAATTAGTGGATAAGGAAATAGAATCCACTGAAAATGAATCCATATACGTAGGTGTTAACAGAGAGGTATTTAAAGGAGAGGTAGCAGTTACATCTCTTGCAGATACAAGGGATATTAACTGTTCTTATAAACCTAATATAGCCCTCGAGATTTTAGCAGGAGTAGGTATAATATACAGTCTTGTTACCGGCGTGCTTGGTGCAATTATGATTTCATCTACAGTAAGAAATATACTTATGGAAGACTTAGGCTTATATGGCGAAAATTTTGCTCATAATTTAGTAAGTAAAATTGCAGACAAAATAGCTCTTAAAGAGAGTGGTCAAACTATGAATTGGCTTTTATGTGACAGTTTAACCCTTTTCCGTGATAAGAATGAAAACATAGTAGGGCAAAGTGTTGTTGATGTAAATGGTGATTTGTATAATAGAATAGCAGCTACAGCCAATAAGATTGTTCTTGTTTTAGGTATAGCTGTGGTTGTAGTATCCATAGTTGTAGGATTCTTTTCCATAAAGAGAATTATAGATGAAAATACTAAAAAGCTGGAAGGTGATTATTCTGTAGCAATTCCTCAGTTTATGGTTGATATATATTCAGATGAGGATGATGATGAAGATATGGTCTATTATGAAGCAGTTCGCTGTAATAGAAATGATTCTAATATGACAGGTGTTAAGGAAGATAATGCAGGTCTTAAGGATTACGGAGATCTTAATGGTGATTCAGGTAAATTCTGGTGCGTACCATATACTACTAAGGATTCACTTGCAGGAGATCCAATACTTGCAGATTCATTTGAAGTTAAGCATGGAAAAGTAAAATTTGATGAGAAGGAAGAGTACCTTCATAGCTTTAATGAGAGAGGTACAGGCTATAATATAACCTCAGAAAGCTATAATTTTAATGATTCCAATGATGGAAC
>JAILGL010000184.1 GCA_024696825.1 Lachnospiraceae bacterium | reverse complement strand
GAACAAGGATAAGGCTATGAAGGTACTTCGTTCCCGTATTTATGATATGGAGCAGGAGAAGTTCCAGAATGAGCAGTCTGAGAACAGAAGAAGTCAGATTGGTACAGGTGACCGTTCTGAAAAAATTAGAACCTATAACTTTCCACAGGGAAGAGTAACTGACCATAGAATCAAGTTTACAAGTCACAGATTAAATGAAATTTTAGATGGTGACATTGTAGAATTAATACAAAATATTATAGCAGCTGATCAGGCGGCTAAGCTTAGTCATATGCAGGAGGTTTCTTAATATATTTAAGAGCCCACGTGTAACAAGAAGGGGAATTAATACTTCCCCTTTATCTATTTTATCAATGTAAAAATGGAGGAATTATGAATTTTGAATTTATAGAAAGTGATTCCAATAAAAGAATAAAAAGAATTGAAAAGCTTTTAAAAAGCAAGAAAAAAAGATATGAAGAGGGAGTATTTATTGCTGAAGGGAAAAGGCTTGTTAAGGAAAGTTTAGACAGAGGATATGTAGAGGAAATCTATGTGTCTAATAGCTTTTATGAGGCAGAAATTAAGGAAGGGGAAGCCTCGTTCTATTTTGAAGACATAAGCTTAGAAAATGTACCGGAAGAAAACAAAGCTTTAAATATTGATAAAATATATGTGGTAAAAGACAAGATTTATAAGAAAATCTCAGAAACAGTTAATTCTCAGGGAATAATGTCTATTACAAGGATGCCTTCCTGTGATGAAAATGAGCTTTACAGCCTTGCTAAGGATAAGGAAAATGCATTTATAGTTGCATTAGATGGTGTTAATGACCCGGGAAACCTTGGAACCATTATTAGAAGCTCACTTGGTGCCGGTGTTCATATGATAATTATGAGTAAGGATACTGTAGATATATTTAATCCAAAGGTGGTAAGAGCCACCATGGGAGCTATATATGACCTTCCATTTATATATGTGGATAGTCTTAAGGAAGTCCTTATAAAGCTAAAGGATAGGGGAGTAAATATTTATAACACCCTGCCGAAGGCGGATTTTAAATATTATAATGTGGATTATACGAAAAAGAGCCTTATAGTTATAGGAAATGAGGCTAATGGAATAACAGATGAAATAAAATCCTTGGATGTAAATAGTGTTACCATTCCTATGGAAGGAGGATTAGAGTCCTTAAATGCAGGGGTTGCGGCAAGTATTATGCTTTTTGAGGTCATGAGACAGCGTAATATTTAAACCTGTATTAAAAGTTGGAGTTGTAATAATATTTAAAAAAATGAAAAAATATAAAAAAATCAAGTATTTGGTACACTTTGAGTGCACTCTGTCTGATAGAATGATAACAAATAATTAGGATGCTAGGATTATTGGGTGTTTTAATAAGCGCAGGTAAAGAGTTTTTTTATGTTTTATGAGAAACCGAGGAGGGTATTTAAGTATGACAAAGATTAGGATAAGTGGAATTAGTTTTCATAAAAGAATAATAAAAAGAGCATTTGCTTTATTTATGGCTGGAACTGTTATAGTTAGTTCTCCTCTTGGCGAAAAATCTAAAGAGGCGGTAAAGGCTGCCACAACTGAATATGTTAAGGATGTGGTTTTAAGCTATGGAAAGAATGAGGAAGACGCCAAGAAGTGGCTTAAGGACAATGGATATAAGGTTGTAGAGGGAGATCTTCATAAGGGAACTGATGTAAGCGGTAAAACAGTAAATGCAGTTCTTATGGGTTATAAAACCACAACAAATCCTAATGATGCCATAACTGATATCTCTGCAATGCCTATGGATGGTGGCTCTAAATTAACTGATATGGAGACAATCCTAAAAGACCAGAAAAAAGCCATAGAGGATTCAGTTGATGATTTAATAGAACTTTCCGGTGAATTTAAAGCCACCATCCATAGGCATTGCAGAGATATCAGTTATGGTATCATTAGGATTTGTTGTGGTTTTATAACCCATAAGAACTGCATTTACTGTTTTACCTCTTACATCAGTTCCCTTAT
>JAILGL010000182.1 GCA_024696825.1 Lachnospiraceae bacterium | reverse complement strand
AATCTTCTTTTCCATTTTCTCTATCTCAGCATCATCATAGGCAGAATTAAGAATTACGATTTTAACTATAACCTTATCCTGGGTAAAGTAATCCTTAACTGATATAAATAATAAAACTGCCACTACTAAAAATACTATAATTCCCTTGAGATAATAATAATTAAAGTAGCTGACCTTCTCTTTAAAGGTCATATTCTTAAATCTTTCCTTGGGACTTAATTTCTTTTCCTCAAATTCTTTATCATAAATTTTTGAATCATCAGAAAGTTTTCCTTCGTTTTTGTCAATTTTTCTAGCCATTCCTGCTCCCTTTTCACACCTTTATTTCTTCTTTACACCACCTGCATATGAAGGTCTATAACCTTCTTAATTATAGTTTTATATTCTATCCTTTATTAAATGCTTTTATAACCCCATTTTTTCTATAATTATACATTAAAAAGTCAAGTCATTACCTGCTAATTACATAAAGTATAACAAAGAAAAGAGTTATAATAACATTTAAAATACCTGCTATAGAGGGAAGGACAACTCTTATATTGTCCTCCTTAAGAGCAAGCCAGGAGAAAAATATCCCGATAGCTGAAAGTATAAGACTTATAAAGCCCATAATTCCAACCCACTGACCTGCTTTACCTCTGTAAAAACCACTATAAATACATGCAATTAAAAACAGTATGATTGCAAGAATTCCAAGCATTAACGAAATAACTCCATTTATAGGAATCTTCTTTTCAGTAAGCTTTAACTCACCCTGAGTTGTAAGTTTTTTCTTATGTTTATTTTTTCCCATATTACTTCCTTATGTGAATATCCTTTTCTGCTAAGGCATTAATAATCTTATCCATAAGCTCATTAACCTCATCGTCCTTTAAGGTTCTGTCCTCTGCTCTGAACTTAAGACTATAAGCAAGTGACTTCTTTCCTTCTTCAAGTCCTGCGCCTTCATATACATCGAAAAGTTCAACTGCCTTAAGTATCTTACCACCCTTTTTCTTAATGGTAGTACTTACTTCATAGGCCTCCACTGTCTTATCCATAACTACACTTATATCTCTTGTTACAGCTGGGAACTTAGCAATTCCCTCATATCTTACAGCATCCTCTTCCTCAAGAAGCTCTATAGCTGTCTTTAAATCGATAACCGCAAGATAAGCTCTGTCTCCAATTCCAAAGTTCTTAAGAACTGTTGGGTGTACCTCTCCAATATAAGCCACAGCCTTATCTTTGTAAAGTACATTTGCCTGTCTTCCCGGATGGAGATATTCAATATTGGAATCTGAAGAATAAACAGTTTCTCCATTAAGACCGATTCCCTTAATTACCTCATCGATAACACCCTTCATGGTGTAGAAATCGCCCTTTCCATACATTCCACAGGTAAGCTGCATTCTCTCGTCTGGTCTTTCTGTAAGAGGAAGCTGCTTTGGAATATATACATTTGCAAGCTCGAAAAGTCTTACATCCTTATTTCTCTTATTATAGTTTAAGGAAAGGCTTGTAAGCATTCCGCCTACTGCACTTGTTCTCATAACGCTGTAATCCTCACCCAGTGGATTAGAGATTACAATGCTATTTCTAAGCTTACTATCCTCTCTAAGAAGAAGCTTATCATATACCTTTGGACTTTCAAAGGAGAAGGTCATTCCCTCTGAGAAACCAAAGGAAGTCATAATATCTGCAGCCTTCATTTCGATTCTCATCTTATGTGACACTCCGCCTGCAGTAGCTGCACCCTTAGGAAGTGTCATAGGAATCTTATCATATCCATAGAATCTTGCAACCTCTTCTGCAAGGTCACAGAGTCTGAGTAAATCCTGTCTAAAGGTAGGAATAATTACCTTGTGATTCTCTCTATCTACAGTAAGATCAAGCTTTTCAAAATACTTAATCATATCGTCTTCTGAAATATCTGTTCCAAGAAGAGCATTAATCTTCTCTGCTGTATAGTCGATGGTGATTGGCTCCTTCTTTACAGGATAATCATCAAATGCTCCACCTACTACAGTTCCTGCACCAAGCTCTTCTACAAGCTGACAGGCTCTATTCATAGCTGCCATGGCATTGTTAGGATCAAGGCCCTTTTCAAACTTAGCCTGTGCATCTGTACGCATACCAAGCTTCTTTCCAGTAAGTCTTATATTAGTTCCGTCAAATGTAGCTGCCTCGAAAAGCATTGTCTTAACATCATCAGTAATCATTGAGTTTTCACCACCCATAATACCTGCAAGACCGATACTCTTTTCAGCATCACAAATCATAAGCATAGTCTCATCAAGCTCATGCTCGATTCCATCGAGAGTTACGAACTTCTCGCCCTTCTCTGCATTTTTAACTATAATCTTCTTACCTGCGATGGTATCAAGATCATAAGCATGCATAGGCTGTCCATACTCTTCCATTACGAAATTTGTAATATCTACAAGGTTGTTAATAGGTCTGATACCTACTGAAGAAAGTCTTCTCTGCATCCATTCTGGTGATGGAGCAAGCTTAATATCCTTAACAACTCTTGCTGTATATCTTGGACAAAGGTCATGATTCTTAATCTCTACAGAGATGTAATCCTCAACCTTTTCATCATTACCTGTTTCCTTAACCTCCGGAAGCTTTAATTCCTTATCAAATGTAGCTGCAACCTCTCTAGCCATACCTGTCATGGCAAAGCAGTCAACTCTGTTAGAGGTAACCTCATAATCAAACATAACATCATGAAGTCCTAAAAGCTCTACTACATCGCTTCCTATAGGAGCATCCTTGTAATTAGGATTATCGCTTAAGATATAGATTCCATCCTTTGCAGCATCAGGGTACATATTGGTATCCTGGCCAAGCTCCTCGATAGAACACATCATACCGAAGCTCTCTACACCTCTAAGCTTACCCTTTTTAATCTTAATTCCATTTTCTGCAGCACCACCTGAGTGAGTTGCATCAACTCTTCCACCATCAAGTACTACAGGAACCTTGTCACCCTCATTAACATTTGGTGCACCTGTTACAATCTGTACCTCTGTACCGTTTTCATCTATAGCAACCTGACAAACCACAAGCTTATCAGCATCAGGATGCTTTTCAATCTTATTAATCTTACCTACTACAATCTTATCAAGATTCTTGTCATATTCCTTGTAACCCTCGCATTTAGTACCTGATAAGGTCATAGCATCCATATATTCCTGTGCGCTCACATCTAAGTCAGGCACATAATCCTTTATCCATGAAAATGAAGTATTCATAATTATTATCCTTTCAAAATGTATATTTAACGATTATTTATTAGAACTGCTTTAAGAATCTGTCGTCGTTCTCATATAATAATCTCATATCGTCGATTTCATACTTAAAAAGTGAGATTCTCTCAAGACCTACACCAAATGCAAAGCCGGTGTATTCTTCAGGATCGATTCCACTCATCTCAAGTACGTGTGGATGAACTACACCACAACCAAGAATCTCAATCCAGCCTTCACCCTTACAAAAACGGCATCCCTTACCGCCACATTTGAAACAGCTTACATCCATCTCAGCACTAGGCTCTGTAAACTGGAAATGATGAGGACGGAATTTAACCTTTGTATCCTCGCCAAAAAGTCTCTTGGCAAATACCTGAAGTGTTCCCTTAAGGTCTGCAAATGTAATTCCCTTGTCGATTACAAGACCTTCAATCTGATGGAAGGTAGGACTGTGTGTAGCATCTACCTCATCTGAACGGAAAACTCTACCAGGTGAAATCATTCGAAGTGGTAATTCACCCTTCTCCATCTCATGAACCTGAACTGAAGATGTCTGAGTTCTAAGAAGTATATCCTTAGTGATATAGAAAGTATCCTGTTCATCCTTTGCTGGATGATCAGCAGGAATGTTTAAGGCTTCAAAGTTATAATAATCAAATTCTACCTCAGGTCCCTCTACAACCTTGTAACCCATTCCGATAAATATATCCTCAACCTCTCTTAAGGTAAGGGTATTTGGATGAAGATGTCCCTGTTTTACAACCTTTCCGGGAAGAGTTACATCGATAGTTTCCCTAGCAAGCTTTTCCTTTAGAATAGCCTCATCAAATGCCTTTTTCTTCTCGTCAAGCTTCTCCTCGATGCTCTTACGAATCTCATTAACCTTCTGTCCAAACTTAGGTCTCTCCTCAGGTGATAAGTCCTTCATAGACTTTAAAACCTTAGTGAGCTCACCCTTTTTACCAAGGTAATTAACCTTGATTTCGTTGAGTTTCTCAGCTCCGTCAGATTCCTTAATCTGCTTAACTGCTTCTTCCAAAATCTTTTCTATATCCATAGTAACCTCCATTTTCTGAGCGTTAAATTATTAGCTTTTAAGTATTTATGCGACGCCCATACACATAAAACCTTGGGATTTTTTATTTTTTATTATCAAATGTAAATTAAAAATCAAATAAAAAATGCAATAAAAAAATCCCTTGAAAAAATTCAAGGGACGATTATTAACCGCGGTACCACCCGTATTTTGCAATATAAATATATCACAACTCTCATTTAGCACTTTAACGGATGCAAGCCGTTACAACCTACTAAAGTATTAACTCTTTAAGAAGTAAGACTCCTGTGTGAACATCTTCCCTGCAACTAATATTTCACAATCTCAGCTATATGTGAAACTCTCTGTAAAAGTTATATACAAGGCTCTTTGCACATTCATCGCCTATAAATCGGTATTTTAGCACAATACATTTGTGATTTCAATATTTTTATAAAAATTTTTATAAATTTTTTAGGCTTTTTCTTAAGTCTTTACTTAAGCTTTAGCCTTTTCTACAGCCTTTTTCCATCCATCTATAAGCCTATCTCTCTTTTCCTTATCCATCCTAGAATGAAATACCTTATTAATTTCTCTATTCTTAATAACTTCATTCTTATCCTTCCAGTAGCCTACGCAAAGGCCAGCAAGATAAGCTGCACCAAGTGCTGTAGTCTCTACACACTCAGGTCTTTCCACTGATTTATCCAGAATATCTGCCTGAAACTGCATAAGGAAATTATTAGCCGAAGCACCACCATCCACCTTAATGCTTCTAATAGGCATTTTAAGGTCATCCTCCATAACTCCTGTTACGTCCATAACCTGATAAGCAATTCCCTCAAGTGTGGCTCTTACAATATGATTTCTGTTAACCCCTCTTGTAAGTCCTACGATAACACCTCTTGCATACTGATCCCAGTAAGGGGCTCCAAGTCCTGTAAATGCAGGAACCACATAGGCTTCACAGGTATCCTCTACCTTTAAGGCAAGCTCCTCAGATTCCTTGGCATCCTTTATAAGCATTAGCTCATCTCTAAGCCACTGAACTGCTGCACC
>JAILGL010000177.1 GCA_024696825.1 Lachnospiraceae bacterium | reverse complement strand
ATATTCAATAATCTGATCTAAGTTTTGATAATATGCTAACAATAATTTATTATCAAATATTGATGTAGTTTTTATTTTAGAATTATTTATTATTTCTTTTAGACTTTTACACCCTTCGAATGCTTCTTCACTAATTTCAGTCACACTTTCTGGGATTGTTATACTTGTTAAACTGCTACAACCTGAAAATGTACTCTTTCCAATTTCCGTCACACTTTCTGGGATTGTTATACTTGTTAAACTGCTACAACCTGAAAATGTACTCTCTCCAATCTTCGTAACGCCTTCTGGGATTGTTATACTTGTTAAACTGCTACAATTATAAAATGCATGACTTCCAATCTCCTTCACGCCTTCTGGGAGGGTTATACTTGTTAAACTACTACAATCTCTAAATGCACGCTCTGCAATCTTCTTCACGCCTTCTGGGATTGTTATACTTGTTAAACTGCTACAATTATGAAATGCATAATCTCCAATTTCCTTCACACCTTTTGGGATTGTTATACTTGTTAAACTACTACAATCTCTAAATGCTCTCTCTCCAATCGACCTCACGCCTTCTGGGATAACAACCTCAGAATCCTTACCCTTATATTTATTTAAAACCCCATTTTTAATCACAAAATCTCCTCTACTTGCCATATTTTTATACCTCCATTTTTTATTATTTTTCAACTTTAAGCTTCGCAGTAATTCTAACTATTATTCTTTCTCAATCTTACATTGCTCCATCCTACAGCTTTAACTCTTCCAATTCTCCAATTATCTCCTTCTGGCGCTCGAAGAACAGCAAGTCTTTGTTGTGTTCAAAGTATTTATCACATCCATAATCGGCAATAAATTTAGCTGTATAGTAGTTAGTTGTAAGCTCTGTTACGACAATTAGTATTTCATGGCCTTCTTCAAAAACCTCCTCACAGAAAACGAAAAGATTGTTTAACACAGAGCCTGAATCCTTTGCTGTTTTACGCATTTCTTTAACTCTACTATCAAAATCTTTTTTAACATTTTTAAATGCATCGTCACCTGTTTTTGCATCGATAGTAAGCTTTAATTCTTCTTCAAGTATGCTGATGGCCTTAACCATTTCTCTTTGCTCATCAGCTGACATACTACCTGCCTTCTTACCATTTGAAAGAAGCACTCTTTGCTCATCGATTAGGGCATTCATATGCTCTTCAGGTGTTTTATCGGTTTTCTTAACAACCCCTTTAAACCTACCCAAAATCTGAACCAGCTTTTTCATGGCATTTTGCTCTACAATAATATTTCTAATGCTATCCGAAGCCCCGTCCAAAAGAAGACCGATAAGAGAAAGTCTCTCGTCAAATTTTGCATTTTTGGCACGTTTTTTAATCTCATCATTGGCCTTACCTTCAAGTATTTTGTCCACCTGATAATCACTTTTATATTTATTGAATAAATCATAATATACAGCAAAATCTTTCGCGATTTTCTTATTCTGAATGTACTGCCCTATAAGATCTTCATCTACCTTAATATCATTCATTTCATAGAGCTTTATCATCTGACTAAGATCATCCCAACCACGCACTGTAACAAAACTCTTTCCTTCCACAGTGGTCTCAACCTTATAAAATGAACCTTTCTTTATTTCAAGATATGTAAGCACTGAAGGATGAACGGATACCTTATATGCATACTCTTTCCACGCTTCAAAGTCAGGATCAACATCTACTCTTTTTAGTCTGTCCCAGGTAACGATATCGAATTCTCTAACTGAATTATTATATTCCGGTGGATTTCCTGCAGTTACAACTATCCATCCATCCGGCACCTTATGACGTCCAAACACCTTATACTGCAGGAATTGTAGCATAATAGGTGCAAGTGTTTCAGACACACAGTTAATCTCATCCAAGAAAAGAATTCCCTCTTTAACTCCTGTTTCCTCCATCATGTCATAAACAGATGCAATAATCTCACTCATGGTATATTCAGAAACATCATATTCCTTACCACCATAGGTTTTACGCTCGATAAACGGCAGTCCTAAAGCACTTTGTCTTGTATGATGAGTCATAGAATATGAAAGCATACCAACTCCCATCTCACCTGCAATCTGCTCCATAATCGCTGTCTTACCAACACCCGGAGGTCCCATTAAAAACACAGGTCTCTGTCTTTCAATAGGTATTATGTAATTACCATATTCATCCTTTGTAAAATAAGCTTTCATTGCATTTTTAATCTGTTCTTTTGCTTTTTTTATGTTCATAATTCTAAAACTTCCTTTCTTGAATTAATATTTGGGTCTATTATTATATTTGCTCTTATTATTACTTTTTCTCTACACTTCATCTGACTGAAGCACCAGTTTTATCGCCCATACAGGGACCTCAGGTATTCCATACTCATCCTCCACAAATACGAAGGCCGTATTATAATCAGGTTGTCTCTTAGGAAAAACACCATATCCATCGGTAAAATATATAAGCCCCTTTAGATTTGTAAACTCCTTATTCTTAACAAGTTCATCCACATAATGAAAAACCGGTCTGAAATCAGTTCCTCCAAATCCTTTTAATGTCATATTTTCAAGATAATTATCAAACTCTTCTTGAGATGTAATCTTTTTATCTTCATGAATCTCCGCATCACATTGAATAATATGAAGATTAATCTTTGTAAAGAAGCTTTCCTCCTGTTTTAGGATATTATAGGTCTTCTGCAAAAACTTCTGAACCAGCGGACCACTGACGGATCCGGATGTATCGATAGCTATGACAAATTCTTTAATCCTCTTTACCTCTTTATATTCCAACGGTTCTATAAGTGGCATTTTTCCATACATATTAAGACCATATGTATAGAAAATGTAATCAAACTCATCGTCATTAACCTTCATAGCTTCTCCAAGAACTGCAAACTTCTTTAAAAATGCTGTATAATCGTACTTTTCTCTATTTACTGCAGCGAGATTTTGCATCATACACCCTGCCGAATCTCCATGTTCTTTTGAGAACGTTTCCAAATCCATTTGCATTTGACGCGATACATTTTGCCAATCTTCAATCATTTTTTTATACTCTTCAAGACTAAATCCGGAATCATCTTTATCTTTATTCTTAGACTGACCACCACTAGAGTCGTCTTTTTCTTTATCCTGTGACTGACCACCACCGGAATTTACTGATTGATTATTTTCATCACCTTCTCCATCTCCTTCTCCTTCTTCCTCTTGCGGAGCTCTAT
>JAILGL010000162.1 GCA_024696825.1 Lachnospiraceae bacterium | reverse complement strand
CTTAGGACCAGCTGAAACTAAAGCCTTACCAGCTTCATTTCCTTCGTACTTCTTGAAGTTCTTTATAAATCTCTCTGCAAGATCCTTAGCCTTTGCATCCCACTCAGAAGCATCAGCATATGTATCTCTAGGATCAAGAATTCCTGTATCAACACCTGGAAGCTCTGTAGGTACCTCGAAATCGAAGAAAGGAATCTTCTTTGTAGGTGCCTTAAGAACGTCTCCGTTAAGGATTGCATCGATAATTCCACGAGTATCCTTGATTGAGATTCTCTTACCGGTTCCGTTCCATCCTGTATTTACAAGATAAGCCTTAGCTCCACTCTTCTCCATCTTCTTAACGAGCTCATCAGCATACTTTGTAGGATGAAGCTCTAAGAATGCCTGACCGAAGCAAGCTGAGAATGTAGGTGTAGGCTCTGTGATTCCACGCTCTGTACCTGCAAGCTTAGCTGTAAATCCTGAAAGGAAATAGTACTTAGTCTGCTCTGGTGTAAGAATTGATACTGGAGGAAGTACTCCAAATGCATCTGCTGAAAGGAAGATTACATTCTTAGCATCAGGACCTGATGAAGTCTTGTTAACGTTCTTAACAATCTTCTCGATGTGCTCGATTGGATAAGAAACACGAGTATTCTCTGTAACTGACTTATCAGCGAAATCAATCTTACCATTCTCATCTACAGTTACGTTCTCAAGAAGAGCATCTCTTCTGATTGCATTGTAGATATCTGGCTCTGACTCTTTATCAAGGTTAATAACCTTAGCATAGCAACCACCTTCAAGGTTGAATACACCATTGTCATCCCAACCATGCTCATCATCACCGATAAGGAGACGCTTAGGATCTGTTGAAAGTGTTGTCTTACCTGTTCCTGAAAGACCGAAGAAGATAGCTGTGTTCTTACCTTCCATATCTGTATTTGCTGAACAGTGCATAGAAGCCATTCCCTGAAGTGGAAGGAAATAGTTCTGCATTGAGAACATGCCCTTCTTCATCTCTCCACCATACCATGTATTAAGAATAACCTGCTCACGGCTTGAAACGTTGAAAAGAACTGCTGTCTCTGAGTTAAGACCAAGCTCCTTGTAATTCTCAACCTTAGCCTTTGAAGCTGTATATACAACAAAGTTAGGCTCGAAATTCTTCTCCTCCTCTGGAGTTGGCTTAATGAACATATTTCTTACGAAATGTGCCTGCCAAGCAACTTCCATAATAAAACGAACTGCAAGACGTGAACCCTCGTTAGCACCACAAAAACCATCAACTACGTAAAGCTTCTTGTTTGAAAGAGCGTCGATAGCGATCTTCTTACAAGCTTCCCAAGTTTCCTGTGAAGCAGGATGATTATCATTAGGATACTCATCTGTTGTCCACCATACAGTGTCCTTTGACTTGTCATCCATAACGATGAACTTATCTTTAGGAGAACGTCCTGTGTAGATACCAGTCATTACATTAACAGCATCAAGCTCTGTTAACTGACCTACGTCATATCCTGTAAGACCTGGCTTCATCTCTTCTTCAAAAAGAACCTCATATGAAGGATTATAAATTACTTCAGTTGCACCAGTAATACCATACTGACTTAAGTTAACTTCTGCCATTTTTTGTTACCTCTTTTCTAATATTTTTATTATAATTTCTACAGTAAGGTTAGCCTATACTAACCAAACCTAAATTAAAATCCACTGTATATTATACTATAAAAAAAACATAAGTCAACCTTGAATTAGGTCTACCTGGGTCTCATTTGCTTTAATTACCTAGTCATTCAAAAATTTACAAAGAGCCTCGTATATATCATCTTCCTTAGGTGGACAGCCCTTTACATAATTATCGAATTTCATACAGCAGTTGCCTATACCAAATGTACCGGTTTTTCCGCGATTTCCCTGACCTATGGAGATTCTTGAACCAAGCTTTTTATAAACTTTATCAAGTTTTCCCTCCTCCTTCAGCCTGTAAAGAGCCGGAGCAAGGTTAGCATAACAGGCACTGCAGGAATCGATATCCTCCACTGCATAGGATACTTCAAGCATCTTTCCACTAACTATGGTTTTATTCTCATAAGGATCATCTTCATCCCCTGAAAACTCCTTTATAACCTGGTTCTCTTCATTTAAAACCTTAACCTTAAGGGATTCAAGGTCATCTGAGCCACTGCCGATTTTCGCAGCAAGCCTTACATATGGAACCTGATCTAAGTCATAGCCAAGAAGCTTACACACATAGCTGTCTAAGAGAACGGGATCACAGGCTACCATAACACAATCCGTCTTTATAGGGTTTCCGCCCTCTTCAAAATCCAAATCTCCGCAAATGTGGTCAACCACTATAAAATCCTGCTTTATACCCTTGGACAAATGCGCAATAGGCTTATGCAGACCCATGGTATGGAAATGTCTCTTTTCCGTGTTAGGTATAAGGCCCTTCATATTCTTAAGTGCACAGGTAATATTGGTCTGACAATGTCCCTTTAAAACCGGAACATTTATCATAAAATCAGCTCTATCCACGCAGTCACATATATTTAATTCCAAGCCGTCACACATTACCTTGTGAAATTTATCCTTTTGTGTATCCACAAATTCCAGGTTATATCTTTCACACAGTTCTCTATAGCCACAATATTCAAAAGCCTCCTGAGTCTTATCACCAACCCAGGAGCCTTCCATAATAAGAATATTATTAAATCCATATTTTTGAAGATACAGAATAATTCCCTCCACTACCTCAGGATGCGTTGTAGCACCATAAGATGCAGGAGTAGGACAAACGAGATTCGGCTTAATGGCGATACATTTGTCCTTATCCTGTATATGATTTTTAAGATTGGCTACTTCCAAAAGACTCATGGTCATATTGATATAATCTGTTCCATACTTTTTTAGTATCGTAGATTTATCCATAATATCTCCCGTCTTAAAATAAAACGTCAAATGTAAATAATCACTTTATAAATATTTGAATATATTTATCTACATTTAATTACATTTCATCAATAAGGTCTAAGGTGTACTCCTCATTCATCTTATTACATACCTCGATAAACTTATCAAATGGAACATTCTGAATCTGCTTATTAGAGCCACGCATATTTACGGAAACTGTATTTTCCTCAGCCTCTCTGTCACCAAGAACGATAATATAAGGAGTCTTCATCTTCTTGTTAGCCTTGATTTTCTCCTTCATGTTCTTGTCTGTATAATCTACATCAAATCTGATGCGGTTCTTAAATAACTCGTCAGCAACCTTCTTTGCATACTCATTATGGCTTGTACGAATAGGTACGATTGCAACCTGAACAGGTGAAAGCCAGAATGGAAATGCTGCCTTAAAGTTCTCGATTAAGATTCCTATAAATCTCTCGAAGGAACCAAATATAGCTCTATGAATAAGTACAGGCTGCTTCTGTGTTCCATCACTTGCAGCATACTTTAAGTCAAAGTTCTTAGGAAGCTGGAAGTCAAGCTGGATGGTACCCATCTGCCACTCACGTCCTAAGCAGTCCTTCATCTTAAGGTCAATCTTAGGTCCGTAAAATGCTCCGTCTCCCTCATTAATCTCATAATTACCCTCGCCATATTTCTTGTCGAGAATGTCCTTAAGCT
The DNA here is from genome assembly GCA_024696825.1 of Lachnospiraceae bacterium. Classification (GTDB taxonomy): domain Bacteria; phylum Bacillota; class Clostridia; order Lachnospirales; family Lachnospiraceae; genus JAEEJA01. The sequence goes on along the minus strand of JAILGL010000162.1, from coordinate 7,538 downwards.
CTGCTTCTGCCTTATTCCAAAGCTCGATGTCTCCCATGAAATCATCAGGTCTTGTAGAAAGCTCAGCCTCATAAGTAAGGCCAAATGTATCGTAAATCTGACCTGCGATATCCATGATATCACCTATTTCCTCACCAATCTGCTCGTCAGTTACGAAGGTATGATCATCATCCTGGTGGAAAAGCTGAACTCTGAAAAGTCCATTTAACTCACCGGATTTCTCCTTTCTGTGAATAGGGCTTGTCTCTGAAAATCTAAGTGGAAGCTCATGATAACTTCTACCAACTCTCTTATATACATTTATGGCATTTGGACAGTTCATAGGCTTAACTGCATAGGTTGTATTCTCATCGATTTCAGAAACAAACATGTTATTCTGATAATGAGCCCAGTGTCCACTTGTAATCCATAATTCTCTACTGTTAAGCATAGGAGCAGCAATCTCCTGATATCCGTGAGCAATATGAATTCTTCTCCAGAAATCAAGAAGTGCATTATAAAGCTGCCATCCACGTGGGAGCCAGTAAGGCATACCTGGTGCAGTCTCATGGAACATAAAGAGTTCCTGCTCGCGGCCAAGCTTCTTATGATCACGCTCCATAGCCTCTTTAATAAGAGCAAGATGAGCCTTTAATTCCTGCTTGTTAGGGAATGCATAAAGATAAACTCTCTGCATCTGGTCACGTGTCTCGTCACCCCTCCAATAAGAACCTGAAGCTGACTTAACCTTAAATGCTGTATTTAAAAGCTCCTGAGAATTATCTACGTGAGGTCCTCTACAAAGGTCCACGAAGTCATCTCCTGTATAGTAAACAGTAATTGTCTCGTCATCAGGCATTTCATTAATAAGCTCTACCTTAAACTTCTGATCCTTAAATATTTCAAGAGCCTCTTCCTTAGTAACTACCTTTCTTGTCCAATCTTCTTTTCTCTTTAAGATTTCTCTCATCTTGTCTTCGATTGTCTTGTAGTCATCCTGAGTAACTGTTCTTGGAAGAACGAAATCATAGTAGCAACCGTCTGCTATCTGTGGTCCGATTGAAATCTGAACCTCATCCTTTCCAAAAATCTCAAATACTGCCTTTGCCAAAACATGTGCTAATGAATGGCGATAAACCTGTAAAAATTCTTCTCTTTCCATAGTAATACCTCTCTGAATTTTTCTTTGATAAACCAATTTACAAAGCTAATGAATTTTATCCTTAGCCTTCGTAAAAAACCAATAAAAAAGCCCCATGATGAGCTTTTTATAGTTCATCATGGGACGTAATATTTATAATATGTACGCGGTTCCACCCACATTGCCACGCTAATTGCATGACCTCTTAATTAAATGATTATAACGTAATCAACGGACCGGATTAAGGTCTCTAAGAGCTGGTCTTCGATTATAAGGCTACCGCGAACTCTCAGCAAAACATTCGCTCTCTGTAGATAACTGATTATAATTTACTCGTCTCTATCAATGATTTAAATATATAGTGCATTTACATTTTGTAAAATACATTTGGATTATAATACAGACAATTAGTGATGTCAAGATTACAAAGCTATTAAATGTATAAAATGTAGCTTACTAAATTATTAAAATGTAGCTAACTCAATCTACGATATCTGCGTACTTAAGACCTGTTACATTTTTAAGATCTTCAGGTGAAAGTTCTATCTGATATCCAACCTTTCCAGCGCTTACAAATACAGTGTCATAGTCCCTGGCAGTCTCATGCATAACAGTTTTTAATGCTTTCTTCATGCCTATAGGAGAGCAGCCTCCATGAACATAGCCTGTAAGTGGAAGTAGCTCCTTTTGCTTAATCATACTTATGGCTTTTTCAGAAACACTTGCCGCCGCTTTTTTAAGATTTAATTCGCTATCCACAGGCACTACAAAAACATAATTATTACCTGATTTAGAAACAGTAACTAAGGTCTTAAAAACCTTATTTACATCCTCATTTAAAATACCTGCAATCTCACTTCCTGAAAGAGATGGATCTGCAGAATATGCATGACTTTCATATGAAACTTTTTTGCTGTCTAAAACCCTCATAACATTGGTTTTTTCTCCAGCCTTTTCCTTATCTTTTTTCTTCACAATAAACTCCTAATTGATAATTATTTAATTACTTAAACTTTCCTTTAATTTAATGACTATCCTGCCATCCTTTATAACCGGCTCGCCCTTACTTCTTATAATCTTAGCAGAGATATTATCGGTCTTTTCATCTCCTATGGTCTTTAAAATATTCTCAGAATCAGAAAGCCCATTAGTATCTATGGTTATAATTCTTGGCTCTCCTTCTTCACCTGCTGCAAGCTTAATGATTAAATGGTCTTTTGCATTGGTTTTATCTGTAAATTCAGATACAAATTCTTCCACCACCTGAATACAGTTTAAATACTCATTTTTATTTAAAAACTGACCCTTACAGAACTGCTCTAAGGAAGCAAGTATCTCGTAAATATCGATTTCACTTACATTTCCATCCCATTGCCACTCTTTAATTCGGAAAATAAAATCCCTTGTCTTCTCGCGTTTTGGCGCCTTAAACATTACCTCAGGAAGGCCCTCTTCATAGACCACACCCTCGTCCACATAGACAACTCTTGAAGAAACATCCTTTGCAAGACGCATTTCATGGGTGACGATAATCATGGTAAGACCTGTCTCTGCAAGGTTTGCTATAACAGATAAAACCTCAGAAACCATGGTTGGATCTAAGGCAGAGGTTGGCTCGTCAAAAAGCATAACCTCAGGCTTCATGGCAAGACCACGGGCTATGGCAACTCTCTGCTTCTGACCACCTGAAAGATTCTCAGGATACTCAAAGGCCTTACTCCAAAGGCCTACCTTTTCAAGCTGCACCTTCGCTTCCTTAAATGCTTCCTCCTCGGAAACCTTTAAAATATCCATCTGAGGCATCATTATATTTTCTATAACACTCAGATGATTAAACAGATTAAAGGACTGAAAAACCATACCCATCCTGGTCCTTATTTTATGAATCTCTGCACCCTCCTCGCAAAGATTTATTCCATCAAAAATAATCTCTCCTGAGTCAGGAGTTTCAAGTCTGTTAAGGCAACGAAGAAGGGTTGATTTACCTGTTCCTGAAGGTCCTATTATGGTGATAACCTCGCCCTTTTCCACCGTAAGATTAAGTCCATTAAGAGGAGTAACATTGCCATAGGATTTTTTCAAATTTTTAATCTCTATAAAACTCATATTTAGCACTCCTCCTTATATTTTTCCAGCCTTTTATTATGCTTTACTCTGGCGGATATTTTTTTATCTATAAATGTAATTAACCAGGACAAAAGCTTTATCAAAATAAAATAGAAAACAGCCACTGTTATAAGTGGGAAAAAGGCTTCCATGGTTCTGCTTCTAATAAGGTCTCCTGCTCTTGTAAGGTCTATAACTGTTATAAATCCTACGATGGAGGTATCCTTTATTAGCACCACAAACTGTCCCTTTAACAATGGGAAAAATATTTTCTTTGCCTGTGGAAGTATGATTTTTGTAAATGCTTTGGTCTCCGTATATCCAAGGGATAGAGCTGCTTCCATCTGCCCCTTGTCTACAGCTAAAATCGCGCTCTTTACTACAGAATAGGTTTTCACACCAAACATAAGCATGAAGCCTATAACGGCAACTATTATGGCTGATATGGTAACCCTTCCAAATATTACATAATAGAGCACCAACAGTATTACTGCTGCCGGAAGCCCCACTAAAATTTCCTCAAGCACCCTTATAATTCCATTTATAATTACATTGTTTAATCTGGCAAGATATACCAGAATAAATCCAAATATAAGTCCAAATATTCCTGAAAATACTGCTATAATGCAGGTTGCAAGAAGACCATTAGTAAGGAGCTTGTAACGATTATCCTTTATAAAGGTTCTTTTAAAGCTTGCCTTAAACTTACTTATGGCACCCTTAAATCCCTTCTCGCTTTCCATCTTTTTTCCGGCAGCCTTACTTCTAACTACCAGCTGAAGATTTCCGGAATGATAAGGAACCATGTCCATGGTCTCAAGTCTGTCAGCATTTATCAGCATGCTTCCCATGGCAAAGTCAGCCTTACCTGAAGCCACATATGGAAGAAGTGCTGAAAGCTCCATACCCTCAAACTCAACCTTTACATCCAGATGCTTTGCAAGGGTAAGAAGCACTGCAGGGTCAAAGCCCTGTAATTCTCCATTATCACCTCTGTAACTCATTGGCTCTAAGTTATCGAGCTGCGCTACCTTAACCGTTCCATTTTTTCCAGGCCAGTCCTGCTTAGGAATCTTCTTCTTACTGTCATCAGTTCCAAGCCAAATCTTCCACAGCTTCTCGATTTCCTCTTCGCCAACCTCATCTAGTGCCTTTTTCCATTTCTCTGCTTCCTTATCCCCCTTATTAAATGCAATTCCAAAATACATTTCCTGCAAAGGAACCTCCATAAGGGCAAGGTCTTCGTCGGTATTGGACTGGTAAAGGGCCACCGCAGAGTTATTAACTGCTGCATCAATTTTTCCGGCTTTAAGGGCCAAAAGTATATCGGCAAATGAATCGTAATATGAGAATTTTGCACCCTTAATATGCTTACTTACAAGCTCGTCAAATGGAGCTCCCGTCAGGATTCCAAAGTTTTTTCCCTGAAGCTCTTTAAAGCTTGAATATTCAGGTGTTATGGTGTCATCAGTTTTACTATCACTAGCCGCCATTGCATACTTCACTGATGCACTTTCGGTTTTTTCTCCCTGGTTAACCGCTGCTGATTTAGGGCCGTCTCCGCCACTATTTGGCAGGCCACTCAAAGATAATACAATAGCAAATGTAAATACAAATGCTACAAGCAGCACCCTGCTTACAATTCTTTTCATTTGGTTTTTCATTTTATATAATTCCTTTCATACTTGACTGCTTAAGCTTCTAGGATTTTAGGCTTTCCTTACATGCTTTAATTTAAGCTTCTAGGCTTTTTTTACTTTGCTATACTTTGAATATAGCTTCTTAGCCTTGCCGTCTTCCTTATATTTTTTATAAGCTCTAACTCTTACAAAATATTTCTTACCTGCTTTAAGTCCCTTTATAACAAGTTTTTTCTTCTTGGTAAAAGTGGTGGTGGTTTTCTTTTTCTTAAACTTTTTATTTGTGGAATAAGAAACCTCATAACCCGTTACATTTTTAATTTTTTTCCAGCTTACCTTTATCTTAGTACTTCCCGTTCTCTTGGCCGTGAGAGTAACCTTTTTAGGCGCTACATTTATCACAACTTTTTTAGTAGCAGTTTTAAATGCATGGCCCGAAGCCTTTATGGTTATGGTTATCTTTCCCGTATAATTCTTTTTTATGGTTACAACACCCTTGGTGCTAACAGTAACATTTGAAACATCTGTGCTATAAGAAATATTACCACCTGTAGCAGTAGGCTTCAAGGTAATCTTTTGCTGCTTACCCTGAGTCTTATTATAAACAGTTTTTGAAATGCTTATTTTATTATCCCTGTCCGTATAAATTAGTGAATTAATATCCTCTTCTATACATCCCTCGGCGCTTGAATCATTTAAATGAATAAGCTGCTTTTTAATGGTATTTTCATCCCAGGTAAATACTATGTAATGGTCATTTGCAGAGCCTATGGAGCTTGAAAGATATCCAGCATGACCATAGCTAAAATTAATGGTCTGAGTTTTTACAGACTTCGCACTATAGTCAACAGTACTTGTAATGCTGTCTCCAGCCTTTAAGAAAAACTCAACCTCAGACTTGGAGTGATTATGACCAAACAGGTAAATAATATCCATTTTGTAATCAGTTGCATATTTATTTAAAAGAGTTACAACCTCATCTGACTTCGTTACATTATACTCATTGTTACCTGCAAAATCACTAAGCTGTTCGCCCTTGGTATTCTTACTCTCAGACTGCATTCCCAGCACGTGGAGGCCTGCGTGAGCAGAGATAAATATAGGCTCACCCTTGTAATTCTCCTTTTTCTCCTCCAAAAACTTCTCAAGCTGAGGAAGAATCATGTCGTAATTATATGTTATATTTCCCTCACTATCCTTCTTTTCAAGAGCAAAATAATTGATGGCAAATACAGTAAGTCCATCGGTATTTTTGCTATTTAATCCATTAGTACTTACTGCCTCTGAAGCGCTGTCAAATATAACTCCTGCTCCACTATCCAGTTCATCAGTGGCACCAAGATTTGCTCTCTTACTTTCAAGCACAGAGCACTCTGCAGTCTCGTGATTTCCTGATACATATACTGTATCTATACCTCCAAGCTCGGCATTTATTATAGGATAAATTAAGTCTTCCATCCTTCTGGTACTACTTGTGGCACCATTTACAAAATCTCCTGTACACATAATAAGTGCAGGGATTTTTCCATCATTTTTATTCATAAAATCTTCGATTGCAAGACCTATTTTTTCATATTCCTCATGTATATCTGCAAAGGACATAACGGAGTTTGAAACCACTCCATTTGCAACTACGAAATTCACTACATTTGAATCTTCAGCGTAGTAATTTCCCATGCTGTCACGTCCCTCAACATGCATGTAAACGCGGTAAAGACCGGCGCTTTTTTCTTTAAGTGAACTGGCTGTAAAATCAACTTTTACAGTGTCTTCGCCACCATCCTTTACTCCGTCTCTACTTTTAATTTCACTGATAATTACATCTAAACTATCTGCTGCCTCTCCGTCTACATACCATTTTAAAGTGGTAATTTCCACCTCGCTATTTAGATAAGCAGTAAAGGTAGGAGTTTCGTAACCGCTTCCTGCAGTAACATATTTTACAGCCTCCGGCTGCTTTGTAATGGCATGATTTTTTACATCGCCACAGGTGTAAAGAGAAACATTCACAGCCTCCTCTTCATTAGCTGTACAGCTGTATTTATTATCCTTGAAAGTAAGGTAATAGTAGGTCTCACCATTTAAATATGATAAATGTTCATTCTCATAAAACCATAAAAATATAACGGGATCTGTAGCCTCTGTATCGGTTAAAACCGCAGAGGAAGAAGCATTTTCTGACTCATCTGTATCTTCAGTTTCTTCGTCACTTTCTGAGCTGGTTTTCTTTGATGAACCACTTAAGCTTATTCCATTTTCTGTAAATGTAAGAGTATATCCATCTACTGTAAATGAAGATTTAGAGGTACTTCCGCTTCCACCGGAACCGGATGCACTATAGGTAAATATATTATAATTTCTGCCGCCGCCAAGTGCTTTTAATATATCTACCACATTACTTCCATCATCTCTCTTGCATCCAAACATATAATTCTGTCCGGACACCATTTGAGATACCTGATAATACTTGGTGCCACCTATATTTATAGCGCTGTCTGTAGCTGAATAACCGGCTCCTTCAAAGGAAAAATTAATCTCTTCTGTAGAGCTTCCCTTTGCCTCTACTCTAGTTACCATAAGCCCACAAAGACCTGGAATAATAAGCGCCATAGCAAGAACTATCGCCATAAATTTTCTTATGCTCTTATACATACTTTTAGTTAATAATTCTC
>JAILGL010000037.1 GCA_024696825.1 Lachnospiraceae bacterium | reverse complement strand
GCCTGACCAAAAAGTGCTGCCTGCTGGTCACCTGCTGCACCTGCTATAGGTATCTCTCCACCAAAGAAAGACGGATCAGAATATCCATAGATACAGCTTGAAGGCTTAACCTCAGGTAATATATTTTCAGGAATATCAAGTTCCTTTAAAATGTCACTATCCCATTTTAATTCCTTGATATTATAAAGCATAGTTCTGGATGCATTAGAATAATCTGTAACAAAAACCTTACCCTTGGTAAGCTTCCATATAAGCCAGGTGTCCACTGTTCCAAAGAGAATATCACCCTTAAGAGCTCTTTCTCTTACACCCTCCACATTATCTAAGATCCATTTTATCTTTGTAGCACTAAAATAAGCATCAATCTTAAGGCCTGTCTTCTGTCTGATGCTGTCACTTAAGCCCTTTTCAATAAGAGCTTCGGCAATATCAGAGGTTCTTCTACACTGCCAAACTATAGCATTATAAACAGGCTCTCCTGTATTTTTATCCCACATAATAGTGGTTTCACGCTGATTGGTAATTCCTATGGCCTTTATGTCAGAGCTTTCTGCACCGACCTTACTCATGGCCTCTACTGCACAGCCAAGCATAGTTGACCATATTTCCTCAGGAGCATGTTCAACCCAGCCGGGACAAGGATAAATCTGCGTAAATTCCTTTTGCGCTACACTTATGATTTCGCCAAATTCATTAAATAATATACATCTGTTAGACGTTGTTCCCGCATCAAGCGCCATGATGTAACCTTTGTTATTCCCCATATAACCCCTTCTTTCTGATGTAAGTAACTTTATATCTTTATTTTAAATCAAGAATTATCCCCCATTTTAATCTTAATTTATAAATAATAATCCTAAATATTACATCTCCTCAAGTACATCTACAATCTTAGAAAATCCCATGGAATGTGAAGCCTTAACTAATACTGTATCCCCCTGCTTTACATACTTTGGAAGATTTTCTATACACTCTTCAATAGTATCAAAATGTACTGAATTCACACCACCTGCACTAACACAACCTTCATGAAGCTTAGCTGCAAGAGGTCCTACTGTAATTAACTGATTTACATTTTTAGAAGCCACATACTCACCTGTTTCATAGTGAAGCTTCTCTTCATCTGTTCCAAGCTCCTTCATGTCACCAAGGATGGCAACACGTCTGTTAATGTCGCTTACAAGGGTATCGATACCTGATTTAACAGACATAGGATTAGCGTTATAGCAGTCATCGATAATCTGCATATGACCGGTATCGATGATGTTATTTCTACCGCTTATAGTCTTAAATTCACTGATTCCCTTTTCAATCTCTTCAAGAGTAAGACCCAGAGAAAGACCTGCTGTAGTTGCTGCAAGTGCTGCATATATAAGATGTTCTCCTGGAACATGAATATGTACATTTATATCTCCCTTAGGAGTATGAATAGTAGCCTTAGAGCCCTTAAGTCCCATAAGTTCAAGGTTTTCGGCATAGATTTCATTATTCTTGTCACAACCAAAGAATACAGGCTTACTTAAGTTCTCTGGCCCTGTAACTGTAGCTAGCTTGTCATCATCTCCATTTAAGAAAATCTTTCCTCCATCCTTCATATGGTTAAAGATCTCTGTCTTAGCCTTAAGTACACCATCTCTGTCCTTAAGATTTTCAAGATGACAATGACCTACATTGGTAATAATACAAGCATCAGGAGTGTCTATATCGCTGAGTCTGTCCATTTCTCCAAACTCACTGATACCCATCTCAAGTACTGCAACCTCATGCTCCTCTCTAAGTCTGTAGATAGTGAGAGGAAGACCTAACTCATTATTAAAATTACCTGCAGTCTTAAGTGTGTTAAAGCGCTGTGATAAAACACTTGCAACCATTTCCTTAGTAGTAGTCTTTCCAACACTACCTGTAATACCTATAACCTTTATATCTAACTGTGATAAATAATATTTTGCTATCTGTTTAATGGCAACATAGATATTCTCTACCTGAATATAAGGCTTATCCTCAGATTTTGGTGGATTCTCGGATATACAGAGAATTGCACCCTTATCATAAACCTCATCAATAAAGGAATTACCGTCAACTCTTGCACCCTTAATAGCTAAAAATGCTGAGCCTGTGGAAGCCTTTCTACTGTCAGCTGTTATAGAGAAAAGCTTCTCATCATATAATTCCTGTGGACCCGTAAGCTTACCATTACAAGCCTCACATACTGATTTAACAGTGAGTCCCGGCATTTCCATAATGTTATATTTCTTAGCGGCTTCCTGAACGATAAGCTCGCATAAATCATCATATTCGATTCCAACCTCTCTTGCCTCCTGTGGAATAAGGCTGTGAGGGGTCATTCCGGGAAGTGTATTCACCTCTAAGCAATACATGCTTCCATCTTCCTTCATAAGAAAATCTACTCTTGAATAAGTCTCAAGCTTAATGGTATCAAATACCTTCTTAGCAAGAGTCTGCATCTTGGTAGTCTGCTCAGGAGTAAGATTTGCAGGACATTCATCATGTGCAAGTCCGTCCTGATACTTAGTCTCATAATCATAGAATTCAGAGTTTGTAATAATCTCAATAATTGGAAGCACCTTATCTCCAAGTACTCCAACTGAAAATTCTCTACCCTTTACATATTCCTCAACGAGGATCTCATCCTCATATCTAAATGCTTTTTCACAGGCAGGTCCATATTCACTTTCATCGTGAACAAGGCTTACACCTACACTGGAACCTCCACAACAAGGCTTAACTACACATGGCATAGGAGCCTTATCTCTTTTTATGTCATGATCGTCTTTATTCAAGGTAAAGCCCTTTGCTGTAGGAATTCCTGCAGATAAAAATATTTTCTTACTGATACCCTTATCCATACCTATGGCACTTCCAAGATATCCTGAGCCTGTATATTTGATACCGAGCACATCAAAGGTAGCCTGAAGCTTACCATTCTCACCCTCAGCACCATGAAGTCCGAAGAATACCATATCTGCCATCTGACAGATTTCAAGTACATTAGGACCCATAAGCTTATTTCTGTCGCCCTTTCTATAGGACTTAATGGTTTCGATATCAGGAGCGTCCTTAGTAATAGCAAGAAGCTTCTCATCGATAGTGGATTCCATCTCGAAAATATCAGTTATATCTCCTTCATAACCAAAATATAAATCCACAAGGACAGCCTTATGTCCCTTTCTTCTAAGGGCCTCAGTTATCTTCTTTCCTGAAATAAGTGATACATCTCTTTCTGTACTTACACCACCTGCAAGTACTGCGATTTTCATCTGTCTCATAATTCCCTCCATCTGCACATATTTTATTTATGCATAATTATTAGTATATGCTTCTATCCATTTATTTTACAGTGAACCTGTAGGTCTTGCAACAAGAACTACACAATTATTATAAGCACCTGTACCATATTTGATAACTCTGTTATAGGATGAGCTGGCAGATACATCCTGACCGCCTCCTACATACATCTGAATGTGACTTATAAATCTATATCTTCCATTGTTACCTGCATATGCAAAGAAAATCAGGTCACCCGGAAGAAGCTTTTCTATATCAGTAATCTTTCTGTATGAAAGAATCTTCTTATTCACTGTACACCAATATCCTATACCTGCTGCAGTTGGAGCCCAGGCCGCTGTCTGACCGAATCTTACACCATATGGCTTATAGCATCTGTAAACCAGTGAACTACAGTCATAAAGTCCCTTTGACATACGTCTTGCCTGACTATAATGAGTCTTGGTCTTAGATATCTTAATAGCTCTGTTAACAGCCTTATATGCAGTCTTTGTAGTAACTGCAACCTGTATAAATATGGACTTTCCATCTACCTCAGCACGAAGATAGGAATTACCGCATTTCTTACCCTTAACCTTTGAACCGGAAAGCTTTACATACTTAGTATGATCCAGGGCATATTCTATATTACTCTTTTTCTTAGTTCCCTTTAAAGGAATGGTAAGCTTTTTACCGGGATAAAGTCTTATACACATATCATTAAAATGTGGATTATTTACTATAAATTTGAATTTAAATGGTTTTCCATCTACTACAATCTTACCTGACTTAGTTCCCTTTGTCTCACCTGTTATATCAAGTCCCTCTGCAGTAACATTTAAAGTATTTAAAAATCCAACGCTACTACCTGTTACAACACCTGTTACAGGAAGCTCCACTGTACCTCCAACAGCCACAATCATGTATTTTTTCTTAAGCTTTGGATTAGTTGTATTAAAGGTAAAAGTAAATGCCTTTCTCTGACCACCCATACTACTTACATACATTGTAACCTTAGTAGTTCCAAAGGAATCAGGAACTATATATCCACTATTACAGTGGCAAACCTTATTATTGCTAAATGTATAGGAAACTCCATAGGAGCCCTTTATATTAGTAATATCCGGAAGAAAATTACCGGTTCCTATAGCTCTGGTATATTCTTCAGCAGCAAGCTTTGGCACCTTAACCTTAAGATATCCAACCTTGATTTTATCACCACTGTTTCTAATTACATAAATATTAGTGGCACTAAAACCATCCACTGTAAATCTTCCATCTCCAAGACTTTTAAGAGTTGTATTATCTCCTACAAAGGTCTGGTCCTTATAGAATAAGGTATTGTAGAGATTAAGTCTTATATTGGCTCCACAGGCACTCTTAAATTCCTCTGTATCCACTACTGTAATCTTTACTACATCAGTAAGAGAAAAATCTCCACTGGTATAAATAGCCTTTACATCGGTAGTTCCAAGAGAGGTGGCTGTAAGAATACCCTCAGCAGTAACATTTACTGAGCTTCCACTGCCTGATTCTACCTCATACTTTACAAATCCTTTGCAGGCCGCTGATTCATAGGCCTTTAAATCCACTGTATCACCGACATAAATTGATGCAGCGCTAAATGAAACAACACTCGTATCACTTGTTACATTTATTGTTCCATTATCAGTAGTCTGGGCAAATGCCTTATTCCCCTTATAACAAATGCCACATAAAACCAAAAGCATTATAAATAAAGCTTTAAAGCTCAAGGCTTTATAGAAATTCATACTTCTTATGTTTCCTTCCATTTTAAAAATACACCATCCTCTAAATTATTTATTAAAACAAATATCTATATTAAAGCAATAATGTTGTTATTTTATGTCATCTGCAAAGTTTTCCAATACAAAATCCAAATATTCATGGATTGTTTCCATTCCTTCTCCTGTAAGGGAAGAATATGGTATTATAGGTGACTCTTCGCTTAAGCCTAAGGTAAGTCTTATGTCCTTAACTAACTTCTTTCTCTCAGATTTCTTTACCTTATCGAGCTTTGTAGCGATAATTATAGGATTATATCCATAGGCTAAGCACCAGTCATACATCTGTATGTCATTTGCATTTGGCTTATGTCTTATATCTACAAGGAGAATTATAAGTCTTAAAGCCTTGGATTTCTTAAAATAATTCTCTATCATCTGGCCCCATTCCTTAACCTTCTTCTCCTGAGCCTTGGCATAGCCATATCCAGGAAGGTCTACAAAATAGCACTCATCATTAATATTATAATAATTAATGGTCTGAGTTTTTCCAGGCTTTGAAGAAACTCTTGCATAGGACTTTCTATTCATAAGTCTGTTAATAAGTGAAGACTTACCTACATTAGATCTTCCCGCAAATGCAATTTCTATCTTATCATTTTGGACAAACTTACTTGTTGGTCCAACTACTGTTTCCAAATTAACTGATTTTATTACCATAACTTTTTCCTAAATTTTTACTAAAAAAAAACTGTATTTTTCTAATAATATTTTACTAAATTAACCTGCTTCAATAACCCAAGAAAAGCTGCCTGTTTAAGCAGCTTTCTCGGTATTATTTTAATCATTCTTTTTAGTTTCTTTTTTTTCAGTTTTAGGCTTTTCCTTCTTAACAAGAGGCTTACCCTCACCTGTAACTGATTTCTTATTAATGACAACCTCCTTGATGCTTTCATCAGAAGGAACTTCATACATAACGTCTGTCATTACATTTTCCATAATGGAACGAAGTCCTCTGGCACCTGTCTTTCTTTCATAGGAATCCTTAGCGATTTCCTTTAAGGCGTCATCATCAAAGTTAAGCTCTACATCATCAATCATAAATAGAGCTTTATACTGCCTTGTTAGGGCATTCTTTGGCTTTGTAAGAATTTCCACAAGAGCATCCTCAGTAAGCTCATCAAGAGTTACTGTAACTGGAAGTCTTCCGATAAACTCAGGGATAATGCCGTATTTAATGAGATCCTGAGGAAGTACCTGCTTAAGAATCTCTCCAACATTCTTGTCTTCCTTCTCTACTATTTCAGAGTTGAAGCCCATTCCCTTATTACCAATTCTTGAACTGATAATCTTATCAAGGCCTGCAAATGCACCACCGCAGATAAATAATATATCTGTAGTATCTAACTGGAAGAATTCCTGATGTGGGTGTTTTCTTCCACCCTGTGGTGGTATGGAAGCAACTGTACCCTCAAGAATCTTAAGAAGTGCCTGCTGAACGCCTTCACCACTTACATCTCTTGTAATAGATACATTTTCAGACTTCTTGGTAATCTTATCAATCTCATCAATATAAACTATACCATGCTCAGCTCTCTTCATATCATAATCAGCAGCCTGTATAAGCTTTAAAAGGATATTTTCAACATCCTCACCTACATAACCTGCCTCAGTAAGAGTTGTAGCATCAGCAATTGTAAAAGGCACATTTAAAATCTTTGCAAGACTTTGTGCAAGATAGGTTTTACCTGAACCTGTAGGTCCAACCATAAGTATATTACTTTTCTGAAGCTCTACATCTAAGCTCTTCTTAGTAATAACTCTCTTATAGTGATTATAAACTGCAACAGAAAGCACCTTTTTAGCATCTTCCTGTCCTATAACATATTCATCTAAGAATTCCTTAATCTCCTTAGGTTTAAGAAGGTTAATATCACCATCATAATCCTCAGAATAGGAATCTAACTCCTCAGATTCGATTATGTCATAACAAAGATTAACACAGCTGTCACAGATAAATACACCATTAGGTCCGGCTATAATTCTGTTCACCTGGGCTTCTGTCTTACCGCAAAATGAACATTTCATAACCTGATCATCTTTTTTTCCGGCCATATTATTCTCCAATCAAATTATTAATCCTGTTTTCTGGACACGATTATCTCATCAATCAAACCATATTCCTTAGCTTCTTCAGCTGTCATATAGTTATCTCTTTCAGTATCAACCTCGATAACCTCTAAAGGCTTTCCAGTATTTTCAGAAAGGATTTTATTAAGTCTCTTTCTAATCTTTAAGATTTCCTCAGCAACGATTCTAATCTCTGTTTCCTGACCTCTGGCACCGCCTGAAGGCTGATGAATCATAATCTCTGAGTTAGGTAAGGAATATCTCTTACCCTTAGTTCCTCCAGCAAGAAGAAATGCACCCATACTTGCAGCCATTCCCATACAGATAGTTGAAACGTCACACTTGATGTAATTCATAGTATCATAGATAGCAAAGCCCGCAGATACTGAACCACCAGGACTGTTAATGTAGAAATTAATATCCTTTCCAGGATCCTGTGACTCTAAGAATAACATCTGTGAAACTATAAGACTTGCAACATCGTCATTCACCTCATTCGAAAGGAAAATAATTCTGTCCTGTAAAAGTCTTGAATAAATATCATAGGAACGCTCTCCCTGACTTGTCTTCTCCACAACATAAGGAATTGTGTAACTATCATTAATACTCATAAAAACCTCCAATCCATATCTGCTATACCACTATTACAAAAACATAATCTATTATAACACAAATGCATTATAATTATTTTTTCATCATTTTTTATTATTTTTCAACAACTGACTCAACAATAAGTTCAGATGCCTTCTTAACCTTCATATCAAGAGTAATGCTGTCAACATCAGCGTCTGTCATGGTTTCCTTTAACTTATCAGCCTCCATGCCATACATCTTAGCGATATTTGCAATCTCCTCATTAACATCCTCTTCTGAAGCCTCGATATTCTCAACCTTTACAATCTCCTCGAGAACAAGTCTTGACTGGATACGCTTAAGAGCCTGAGCTTCCATATCCTCATTAAACTTCTCTGGAGTTGTACCTGTAAACATAAGATACTGCTCAAGGTTAATTCCCTGCTGCATCATGTTACGCTGAATATCCTGAACCATCTGATCCTTTACGTCTCTAACGTGTAAATCAGCAACTTCCATAGTAGCATTTTCAATAACCTTCTCTAATGCTTCCTCTTCAGTCTCACGCTTATTAGCATCTACCTTAGACTCTAAAAGCTTACTCTTAACATCTTCCTTATACTCATCAAATGTATCGAAGTTAGATACATCCTGTGCAAAATCATCATCAAGCTCAGGTAATTCCTTATAGCTGATGCCGTTAATCTTAACCTTGAAAAGTGCAGGCTTTCCTGCAAGTGAAGGCTCCTGATACTGCTCAGGGAATGTAACATTAACCTCAACATCCTCACCGATATTCTTTCCAATAAGCTGATCCTCGAAGTTATCGATAAATGAATGTGAACCAATAACAAGCTTGTAGTTCTCACCCTTTCCACCAGGGAAAGCCTCACCATCAACAAATCCTTCGAAATCAATAGTTACTTCATCGTTAGCCTCAACCGCTCTATCCTCTACAGGTACGAATCTAGCCTGCTTCTCACGGTTCTTGTCTAACTCTGCATTTAACTCTTCATCAGTAACTGTAGCCTCACGCTTAGTTACTTCAACACCTTTATATTCACCTAATGTTACTTCAGGTCTTACTGCTACTGTAGCAGAGAAAATAAAAGGCTTATCTTCGATCATCTGAACTAAATCGATCTCAGGTCTTGATACTGCTTGAACATTATTCTCTTCAATAGCCTTTGCATATGCATCCGGCATAACCTCGTTAGCAGCATCCTCAAAAAATGCCTCGCGTCCATAGTACTGTAAAGCCATAGCAAGTGGAGCCTTTCCCTTACGGAAACCAGGAACAGCAATCTTACCCTTCTGCTTATTATAAACCTTCTTAATAGCATCGTTAAAATCCTTAACATCAACTTCAATTGTAAGCTTTACCATACTTTTCTCTAAATTTTCAACAGTTGCACTCATTTCTTTAAATTCCTCCAGGTATTATTTTAATATTCATTATATAAAATTATATAAATAGGCTTAAAAACAAAGCCAAAGGTAACTATAACATATTTAAACCTATAATATCAATAGTTTTACAAAAAAACTTTAAGCTTTTACTTAACCTCATATCCTTTATCTACTATGACCTTTACAACCTTATCAACCATCTCATTGCAAAGCTCTTCAGTAGATGCTTCCACCATAACTCTTACAAGAGGCTCAGTACCGCTTGCTCTAAGAAGAATTCTTCCATCATCTCCCAAGGTAGCAGCTACTTCATCCTTAACCTTTAATACATCAGCGTCCTCCATTGCAAGGACCTTATCTGTAACTCTTACATTTTTAAGAACCTGTGGATATGCCTTAAAGCCCTGCTTTAGCTCAGAAAGCTTAAGCTTCTTCTCCATGATAACCTCCATTATCATAAGAGCTGTAAGGACACCATCACCTGTTACTGCATATTTACTAAAGATAATATGACCTGACTGCTCTCCACCGAGGCTGTAGCCATTCTCCATCATGCACTGATTAACGTATTTATCACCAACATCTGTGGTTACATACTTAATGCCCTCTTTATCAAATGCCTTAAATAATCCAATGTTAGACATTACAGTAGGAACAACGGTATTATCATTTAACTCACCCTTTTCCTTAAGGTATTTACCACAAATGTAAAGAATCATATCTCCATCGATAATCTCTCCCTCATCATCTATAGCAAGGCATCTGTCAGCATCTCCGTCAAATGCAAATCCAACATCAAAGCCATTATCCTTAACATATCCCTGAAGGTTCTCAATATGAGTAGAACCACAGCCCTCATTAATATTAATTCCATTTGGCTCCATACCGATACATTTTACTGTTGCTCCAAGTGCTTCAAATAAGCCCTTTGCAACCAGATAAGAAGAACCGTTAGCACAGTCAAGGGCTATTTTCTTATGCTTAAAGGATCTTGTAGCAAGACTCATAAGATGACCTACATATCTGTTTCTACCCATTGAATAATCAATGGTGCAGCCGATATTTTCATCTGTTGCAAGAGGAATGTAATCCTCCTCAGAATCAATATACTCTTCAATCTTCTCTAAAACCTCTTCCTCCATCTTGTGGCCTTCGCTATTAATAAGCTTTATACCATTATCATAAAAAGGATTGTGACTTGCTGAAATCATTATACCACAGTCATACTCACCCTTTCTTACCACATAAGAAACGCTTGGTGTAGGTGTAACATGAAGAAGATATACATCTGCTCCACTGGCTGTAAGACCTGCTGAAAGGGCATCCTCAAACATATAGCTTGAACGTCTTGTATCCTTTCCGATAACTATCTGAGCCTTACTCTCCTTACCATAATACCAACCTAAAAATCTTCCCACCTTAAATGCATGAGATACACAAAGATCTACATTTGCCTTACCTCTAAAACCGTCAGTTCCAAAATACTTCATTTTCTCTAATTCTCCATTCGTTATTTTTTTCTTTTTATTTTTTAATGTACATTTAGTATGAACATTTTGTTTTTCTTGTAATTATCTTTTTAAAATACTCTATAACGTCAAGCTTTCAAACATTTTAATCTCATCTCCAAGAATTGCCACAAGGGAAAACTTTATTGGACAGTCCTCGCTAATCCCATGAGTTATTATATACCTGTTTGCAGCAAGTCTCATATTGTGAAGCTTCTTAGCTCCAACTGCCTCCTCCGGATAGCCGAAATTAGCATTTTTCCTATATTTTACTTCAACAAAATAGAGTTCCCTATTTTTTCTCGCAATGATGTCTATCTCTCCATACCAGGTATAATAATTTCTTTCCACTATAGAAAAGCCTTTATTCTCCAGGTACTTTGCTGCCTTTTCTTCCTTTAGGGAACCCATTTTTCTTTTGTTAACACTCTTAAACTTCCCCTTATAAGCCCTATTATAAAAATTGTCTCCCAATATTACATCCCTTTCATACCCTTAAAACAACCTATATCAAATTCTTTATAAAGCTTTTCCTATGTAGTGGACATGGACCATATTCCTTCAATGCATCTATATGCTTCTTGGTTCCATACCCCTTATTACTCTTAAAATCATACATAGGATACTCTTTATCATATTCATCCATCATCCTGTCACGGGTAACCTTTGCAAGAATACTGGCACAGGCAATGGAAAATGAATTGGCATCTCCCTTAATGATGGAAACCTGCTTCATATCCATATCGTCCAAATGTACAGCATCTATAAGAAGTACATCCGGTCTTTTAGGAAGGGTATTAACCGCTTCCTTCATGGCTTTTTTAGTAGCATTTAAAATGTTAATCTCATCGATTTCATCCTGCCAAACCATGCCGATGGAATACTCAATAGCCTTTTCCTTTATAATATCAAAAAGCTCATCTCTTCGCTTTTCGGAAAGCTTTTTGGAATCATTAACCCATGGAATAAAAATATCCTTAGGCATACATACTGCAGCGGTTACAACAGGTCCCATAAGAGGTCCTCTTCCAACCTCATCTATACCACAAATAAGCTCATAATTCTCATATTCTCTCTCGAAGCTTTGCATGTTATAGATTCTTATTCTTTCATCCTCAAGCTTTTTAATCTGCTTTCTCTTTTTTTCAATGAGATTTAAAACACTTTTTCTCGGATCATTTTCATAGAGTTTTAAAACTGATTCAATTTCATTGTCAGCCGCATTTTCAATCTCATTTTTAATATCTTTAACTGCTTTCTGTTCCATAAATATCTCTCTTTTTCTTATCTGGTAGTTGAACCAAAACGCTTAAGCGGCCACATACAGAAGGATGCCTTACCCTCTATATCAGATTTACTTACTATACCAACCAATGGATCTCTACTGTCCGTACTTTGATTTCTGTTATCACCTAAAACAAAATACATATTTTTATTTAATTCCATAGGCTGTGCAGCCTCTCCTGCGTCTTCTATATATTCGCTAAGAGCATATTTCTGGTCATCCAAAGCCTCACTGGTACCATCCTTATGTCTTACAAATACCTTACCCTCGCTAATCCATACAGTCTCGCCTGGAACAGCTACAACTCGCTTTATAAAATATGTTCCGGTAGAATTACCACGAGGTCTGAATACGATAACATCATATCTCTTAGGATCCTTAAATTTATAAGCAAGCTTATTAACTAAAATAAGGTCCTTATGTGAGAAACTAGGTTCCATGGAACTTCCGTCAATATGTGTAAAGCTTACAACATATGCATTAAGTCCCCATGCAACTACAAAGGCAAGAACTAAGCAAATAGCAAATGTAAATATATTTACTACTTTTTTTGCAAGCTTATTGCCTCCTTCACTCTCATCAGGATTATCTATACTGTCACCTGCTGCCTTTGCCTTAATAACAGCTGTCTTAGCAGTATCAGCAGCACCATCTTTAACCTTCTTAAATAACTTACTGCTCTTTTCCTTAGTATTTTTAATACCCTCTCCGATAGCCTTTTTACGGGCAATCTTAAGTTCTTCCTTAGTAAGAACAGTATCAAAGTTAGCGTCCATAACGCTTTCTTCATCTGAATCATCTGAATCATCTGAAGTTGCTGAAGTTGCTGAAGTTGCTGTAGTTTCAGTCGATGTACCTGCTACGGTCGCTGAACTTGCTGTGGCTACAGTCGCTGTACTTACTGCTTCTGAATCATCCTCACTCTCTGAGGCTTCAGACTCATAGGAAGAATATGCAGAATATCCATCTGAGAAATCATCTGTTTCAGGTTCATCTGAATACTTATCAGCTCCTGCAACTACAAAATCATCATCTGAATCACTATAGCTATTTTCAAAGCTTTCAAAATCATCAGCCTTCTTCTTCTCCTCTACAGTATTGAGATATTCCTTATAATTGTCGCCATAGGCTTCCTTTAGAATCTTCTCTCTATCGTAGGCATCATTCTCCTTCATGGCTTCCTTAGCATCATCTAAGGAACGCTCATCAGGCTTAAATCCATTTACAAAGAAATTCTTAACCTTTGTAAAGGCCTTTTTAAGATTTGTAAAATCAAAATTAATAGTAATGTTAAGTGTCTTAACATTAGGATTACTTGGATCTACTGAGGTTTCAGTATTCTCTGCTTTTTTAATACCTTTATCGTCAAGATGTTCTATAGTATTAACATCATATGTTTCTTCTTCAACCTGAGCTTTAACAGGCTGTGCAACTGGTTTTACTACTGGCTTTGCGGCCTGTGGCTGTGCAGCTGGCTTTACTACCGGCTTTGCGGCCTGTGGCTGTGTAGCTTGACGCGCTGTAGTAGCCTGAGGTTTTGCCACAGGTTTAGCAGTTGTCTGCGCCTGTGTTGCAGGCCTTGTTGTTGCCTGCGCCGCTGGTTTTGTTGCAGGTCTTGTAGCCTGAGCTGTTGGTGCAGTTCTTACTACCTGTGTCGCTGGACGCGCTGTAGTTGTCTGAGTCCTTTCTACAGGTTTAGCAGTTGCCTGCGCCTGTGTTGTAGGACGCACTGTCTGCGCCTGTGTTGCTGGTCTTGCAGCTGTTGTCTGCGCCACTGGTTTAGTTGCAGGTCTTGCAGCTGTTGTCTGCGCCGCTGGTTTAGTTGCAGGTCTTGTAGCTGTTGCCTGCGCCGCTGGTTTAGTTGCAGGTCTTGCAGCTGTTGCCTGCGCCGCTGGTTTTGTTACAGGTCTTGTAGCCTGTCCCTGTGTTACCTGTGGTGTTGGTGCAGATGTTCTAACAACTCTTCTTACAACTCTCTGAGTAGTTCCCGCTGTAGCAGAAGTCGCACCTGTTGTAGCTGTAGGTTTTGCAGCTGTTGCTCCTGTTGTTCCTGCAGGTCTTGTGGCTGTTGTAGCTGTTGTAGCTGTTGTTCCAGCTGGTCTCGCTGGAGTTACTATAGGTTTTACAGGTACTGTTTTAGTTACAGTTGCCTGACTACCTGAAGCCTGTGGACTTGCAGTTTTATTAGCACTCTGAGCTGGAGCTGTTCTTACAACTCTGGTTGCTCCTGCTGCAGGCTGTCTTACAACCCTTGTAGCTGTAGGCCTTGTGGCGGTGGCACTTGTTGCAGCTGTTCCTGCCGCAGTTGTAGTACCTGTCGGTCTTGTAGCTGTGGTAGCTGCCGGTCTAGCCGCTGTAGGTCTTGTAGCTGTGGTAGCTGCCGGTCTAGCCGCTGTAGGTCTTGCCGCCGTAGCGCTTGTTGTAGCTGTTCCTGCCGCAGTTGTAGTACCTGTCGGTATTGTAGCTGTGGTAGCTGCCGGTCTGGTAGCTGCTGGTCTTGTGGCTGCGGTGCTTGTTGCCGCTGTAGTTCCAGCCGGTTTTGCAGCTGTTGTACTTGTGCTTCCAGCAGTTGTACCTGGCGTCTGCTTCCTAACTATTCTGGTTGTAGGCGCATCTCCTGTTTTCCCAGCTCCCTCCTGCATTATAATATGAACAGGCTGAGCGCTGGTCTTAAAGGTTTTTGTTTCAGTATTATATTTTTCTTTAATACTTTTGACCCACTCTAAACTGTCTTCCAGTTGGTTTTCATCATACATAGATTAACCTCACCTTCGTCTCATTCTACTGATGGTTTTTCCAAGGAAATTTTCCCCATTTTTCCCTTTCTAAATTCATCCACCAATATTACTGCCGCCTTATCTACATCAGGCGTATCACCTTTCATTTTTAATCCCCTGTTTATTGCAAAATTCTCTATAATCTTATGAGAATCTGTTGACTCATCAATTCCATATTTTTCAGGAACCACGTCGCTGTAATTCTCTTTAAGATAATCTACTAAAAGAACACATAATTCATATACATTGAAAAGCTCATCCTTTATGGAGCCTATAAATGCAAGTTTTTTTCCTACTTCCATATCCTCAAACTTAGGCCATAAAACTCCCGGTGTATCTAAAAGCTCGATGTTCTTACCAAGACTAATCCACTGTTTACCCTTAGTTACACCCGGCTTATTACCGGTTTTAGCCTTAGAAGTTCTTGTAAGAGTATTGATAAATGTGGATTTACCAACATTTGGAATACCTGCAACTAAAGCTCTTAGAGGTCTGTTCTTAATACCTCTTTTCTTATTACGCAAAAGCTTCTCACTACAAGCCTCATTTATAAGGTTAAGCACATCCTTAATACCCTTACCTGACTTGGAATTAAGCTCTTTCACATAATAACCTTTATCTTCATAATATTTCTTCCACAGAGCACTTACCTTCTCATCAGCAAGGTCTGATTTATTAAATATTATTATTCTGGATTTACCCGGACTAAGCTTTTCTATGTCCGGATTCTTACTACTGAAGGGAACTCTGGCATCTATCAGCTCAACAATAACATCTATCAGCTTTATATCAGCTTGCATGGTATTGATGGCTTTTTTCATATGTCCCGGATACCATTGAAATTCCATAACTCACCTCATCTTCTATCTAATATTTAGGTCTGTAAAAACCACTTATTTCTTATCAAATGCATCGATACCCTGAACGAATGCAAATGGTTTCTTTCGGATAAACACCTTACCAATAATGTTATCCTTTTTAATATTACCGATAGTAGCATCTCTACTATCCAGGGCTGTATCAATATTATCACCTAGCACAAAATATTCCTTTTTTCCAAGGGCGACGGTATCCTCTGCAAGACCTGCGTCATCAATCTTTGGAAAGTCATATTTTTTCTTTAATTTCTTGCCATTAATATATACATAACCCTTCTTTATCTGAACCTTTTCATTAGGAAGTCCCACAACTCTTACTGTGGAATAGAAAACACGGTCTGAACTCTGCTCCTTAATAACTATTACATCATTACGTCTGACCTTACCAAGCTTATAGGCCATTTTATTAATAATGATCGTCTCATTGGTATTAAGGGTAGGCTTCATGTTCTCATCTACCACCTTCATCTGAACCAGACCCTTATGCATAATAGCAAATACAACAAAAATAATTATAAGAATCTCTACAGCAAATATAGCTACTTTAAGCACATCCGCCTTGGAAATTCGTCTCTCATTTAAATCAATTTCTCGTGACATATCTCACCTAAATCACCTTAATAAAAAATATAATAAAACTATTATTCCAAGCACAATTCGGTAGTATCCAAACACCTTGAAATCATGCTTTTTAATGTATCCCATAAAGAATTTAATAACTACCAGAGATACTACAAATGCAACTATACAACCAACTATAAGAACTACCGCCTCCATAGGTGTATAGTTAAAACCAAACTTTAACATTTTCATAACACTTGCACCAAACATAACAGGTACGGCCATGAAAAATGTATATTCAGCAGCTACTGTTCTACTAAGACCTAAAATAAGACCACCGATAATGGTAGCACCTGATCTGGAAGTACCAGGAAATGCTGCTGCTATAACCTGAAAAATACCGATTATAAATGCATTTCTATAGGTTATATCTTTAATCTCATTAACTGTCGGCTTGTGATCCTTATTCATTACCTCAACGATTACAAATACCACTCCGACGATAATCAGCATAACTGCAACACAGACAAAGTTATAAAACTTATCCTCTAAGAAATCACCGGCTGCAAGCTCTACTATAACTGCAGGAATACAGGAAACAACAATTTTAAACCACATTGACATTTTATCATTCTGGATATAATGCTTTTCCTTATCCTTGCAAAACGGCCACAAATCCTTAAAATACAGTATTACTACTGCAAGGATTGCACCAAACTGAATGACCACCAGGTACATTTCTAAGAAGTCCCTGGATAAATCAAATTTAACAAACTCTTCTAAAAGAATCATATGTCCTGTACTACTTACAGGAATCCACTCTGTTATACCCTCAACTATTCCAAATAAAATGGAAATCAATATCTGTAACATTTCTATCTCGCTTTCAATTATTAGTAAGCCTATCACCCTAAATATCTTTAATCACCAATCCGCAAATACTTAAATCCCTTACGCACAGGTAATCATAATTATATCAAATATAAGCATTTCAACACCTATCTGATCAGAAACAAGACCGTTTTTAAAGTCATATTCCATCTGAAGACATTTTTCCAGAATAACCCTTAAATCTTTATTAGAAAAACGCTTTGCCTGAGCCACATATTTCTTTACAAAAAATGGCGGAATCTTTATGACCGAAGCTATCTCCTTATATGAAATATATTTCTCTGCGCTTCTGACATTAATTAGAATATTAAAATGTCTTGTAATCTGATAGAGAATCCTCATACTACTCTCTCTTAAAAGGAGTAATTCCAAATACATGGAAAGGGCCTTATCCTTGTGACCAACAGCGATTTCATCCATCATTGCAAATATATGATTTGTAATAAGCTTTGAAGACACATTGTCAATGTCTTCTACTGTGATTTCCTCATTATCTCCAACGTATGCAACCAGCTTTTCAACTTCATTTTGAATATTAAAAAAGGAGGTTTCTATCTGAGAAAGAAAATACTTTGCAGTATTATTTCTCATGGTTTTATTATTCTTCTTAAGAAGGCCTGCCAGATATATCATCTGAGTATTCTCATCTGGAGCATCGCAGCTCTTTATAATTCCGTTTTTCTGAATAAACTTATAAATCTTATTCCTTTTATCAACATTTTCTTCGACAAATACAACTATGGTACTATCAGGAAACTGTTCCATCTCTTCCTTTATCTCTGAAGCTTCATTAAGAAATCCTGTATTTTCAAGAACTATAATTCTATAGTCTCCGAAAAAGGGACAGGTTATGCCTGCAGTTCTAAATGTATTAATATCAAATGTGTCATCTGTAAAATACAGATAATTCATCAACTGATCTCCAACTGTGGCATCTACAAGCTTCTTCTTAAACATAATTCTAAGACTGGCCTCTTCGCCGCAAATCAGATAGAAATTATGAAATTTTCCTTCCTTAATATCTGACTCCAAATCCTTTCCCATACTCTAAAACCTCACACATACATGATAATTAGGAACACTCCTTATTATTCTATGCTAAAACGCCTAAAATGTCAACAAAATCAACAAAAAATGCCCTTTCTGCAAGCTACAAAAAGGGCATTTTAATTCTGATTTGTTTTCTTTAGTTTTTGACTAATTATAAACTGAAAATTTTAAAAAATAATATAAATTATTTTCTAAGACCAAGCTTCTCGATAAGTGAACGATAAGCATTGATATCCTTGCTCTTAAGGTAAGCAAGAAGGTTACGTCTCTTACCAACCATCTTAAGAAGACCTCTTCTTGAATGATGATCTTTCTTGTTAACCTTTAAATGCTCTGTTAATTCCTTAATTCTCTCAGTAAGGATAGCTACCTGAACCTCTGGTGAACCTGTATCGCCTTCACCACGTCCGTAAGCCTTGATAATTTCAGCTTTCTTCTCTTTTGTAATCATAATAATTACCTCCTATAAAATTTATATATGCCCTAAACCAAGGAAAAGACGAAGGAATCCTTATCCATAGCAAAGGGTAAAAAACATACTAACGTAATATAACACATTTCACTATCAAATGCAAATACTATTTGAAAATATATTTAAAAGTATTAACTGTTACTGCTCTCCTCATTCTCTAAGGTCCATGCATAAGGAGTTGTCTGATATACATAATAGTTAATCCAGTTGCAATACATCATCTCAGAATGTGCTCTCCATCTAAGAAGCGGCCCATTCTCCGGATTATCCCCAGGATAATAATTAACCGGAATATCTATATCAAGTCCTTTCTTTAAATCCCTCTTATACTCTGCATCTAAAGTAAGTCTGTCATACTCCAAATGACAAAGGACAAAGAATTTCTTACCATTACTATCCATGATAATGGTATCTCCTGCTTCCTCTGAGGTTGCAAGGACTCTTAACTCCTTACAGTTCTCTATATCCTCATGAGAAACCCCTGTATATCTTGAATGTGGAGCTAAGAACACATCATCAAAGCCTCTCATAAATGGCTCTTTTCTATGTAAAACCTTCTGTTCATACACTCCAAAAAGCTTCTTATCCAAATCATATTTTCTTACACCATAATGATGATACAGAGCAGCCTGAGCACCCCAGCAAACATGCAAGGTAGAGGTTACATTAGTCTCTGACCAGTCCATAATCTTAACTAACTCATCCCAGTAATCCACCTCTTCAAACTTCATAGTTTCAACCGGTGCTCCCGTTATAATGAGTCCATCATATTTTTTATGCTTAATATCCTCAAATGTAGCATAGAACTCATCCAAATGACTGGCTGGTGTGTTCTTACCCTGATAAGAAGCAGTTGTAAGAAATGTTATCTTCATCTGCAAAGGAGTATTTGAAAGGACTCTAAGAAGCTGAACCTCTGTATCCTCCTTAAGTGGCATGAGATTTAAAACAACTATGTTAAGGGGTCTTATATCCTGAGAATCCGCCCTTATTTCATCCATCATAAATATATTCTCATTCTCCATAATCATCTTTGCAGGAAGATTATTTTTAACTTTAATTGGCATTTATGTCACCTCTATTTCCCAAATTTTTCCAAAAAGTCTTCTTCTGAAATTATACTTATTCCTAATTCTCTGGCCTTTTTATTTTTTGACGACTGGCTCTCCACGTCATTATTTATAAGATATGCAGTATTCTTAGAAACACTGCCTGCTACCTTTCCACCTCTGTTTACTATCAAATCCTTTAGCTCACTTCTGTTAGAGAAATTATTTAAAGAACCGGTAATAACAAATGTAAGGCCATCCAAATCCTTCTCCACACTATCATCCTTAACTTCTATCTCTACAACCTCTAAAAGATCATTAACTATAGCCATATTTTTCTCATCCTGAAAATACTCTTCAAAGGACTTAGCTATAACCTCTCCAATACCATCGATTGCAACCAATTCTTCCTTAGTAGCAGCCTTAACTCTGTTAAAATCATTGTTATAATTATCACAGATAAGTCTTGCTGTACTAAGCCCAACATTTGCAATACCAAGTCCAAATATAAATCTTGGAAGCTCTGCTGTTTTAGACTTAACAATAGCCTTGTCAAGCTTCTCATATGCTCTCTTACCAAAGCCCTCAAGTGCAACTATCTTATCCTTAAATCTATCCAGCTTATAGAGATCTGCAGGCTCATGAATAAATCCACAGGCTATGAATTTCTCAAGAGTTGCCTTACTTAAACCATCTATATTCATGGCATCTCTCTCAACAAAATGTATAAAGCCATTAATCTTCTTAGCTGTACAATCCTTATTCTCACACATAAGAACAGAGCTTGCATTTTCAGTTTTTATAACTGTAGGCTCCCCACATACAGGGCATCTGTCAGGTATTATAAGATTATCACTCATAGTCATATTTTCAGCAATCTGAGGAATAATCATATTAGCCTTATAAACAGAAATCTTATCTCCTATTCCAAGCTTTAAATCCTTCACAACACTGACATTATGAACACTTGCACGGCTTACACTGGTACCCTCAAGCTCCACCGGTTCAAATACAGCAACAGGATTAATAAGACCTGTTCTTGAAGCATTCCACTCCACATTAATAAGAGTTGTAACAGCTGTCTCATCCTGCCATTTAAAGGCAATGGCATTCTTTGGAAACTTTGCAGTCATTCCAAGACTTTCACCATAGCTTATGTCATCTAATAAAAGTACAAGTCCGTCTGAAGGGATATCGTAGGTTTTAATATCCTCGCTATATTTCTTAACAGCGTCATAAACACTTTTACTATCAACTCTTTTATAATCAACCACCTCAAAACCAAGCTTTTTAAGGTAGATGTATTTCTCTTCATTAGAATTCTTAAAATCCACATCCTCAGCACTTACAAGGGTAAATGCAAAGAATCTTACATTTCTCTTAGCAGTAATGGCGGAGTTTAACTGTCTTACAGAACCACTACAAAGATTTCTTGGATTCTTATACTTCTCCTCCTCATCTAACTTATTGTTAATGTCTTTAAAATCAGAATAAGATATAACAGCCTCGCCTCTTACTGTAAGCTCGCCACTGTAGGGAATAGTTAAAGGTATATTTACAAAGGTCTTTGCATTAGCAGTAATTACCTCACCTTCAATACCATTACCTCTTGTAACAGCTCTTACAAGACTTCCCTCATTATATGTAAGCACCACTGTTAAACCATCTAATTTCCAGGATAAAAGTCCTTCCTTATTTCCTAAAAATGAAGAAAGCTCATCGACAGACTTTGTTTTATCTAACGAGAGCATCTTAGATGGATGTGTAAATTTAGGAAGTTCGCTAACTACCTCAAAACCAACCTTATGAGTAGGACTTCCTGATAAAACCATAGATGTTTCTTCCTCTAATTTAAGAAGCTCATCATATAATTTATCATATTCAAAGTTACTCATTATCTCATCTTCACCCTGATAATATACCTTTGCGGCTTCATTTAAAATGTCGCAAAGTTCTTTCATTCTAGCTTTTTTATCCATTAAGACCACACTCCCTTTTTAACTCTAAAAGTTCCTTATCAGTCAAAGGTCTGTATTCACCCTTTTTCAAATCCGAAAGTTCTATATTCATAACTCTCTCACGTCTAAGAAGTATAACCCTTAAGCCTTCACTTTCACACATTCTTCGAATCTGTCTGTTAATCCCCTGCTTAAGAATTATTCTAAAGGATTTATCACCTGCTCTTGTTATGGAACAAGGCTTCGTAACGGTATCTATGGACTTTTCCTCATCATAGATTTTTACACCCTCACTCATCCTCTTTATCATATCATCAGTTATAGTCTTATTAGTCTCTACATAATATTCCTTCTCATGACCAAATCTGCTCTTAAGAATCCTATTAGTAAGCTCTCCCTGATTAGTAAGCAGTAAAAGTCCCTCTGAATCCTTATCCAAACGACCTACAGGATAGATTCTCTTGGGGTAATTAATATAGTCAATTACATTTCTAACTCTCTTACCATTCTCCTTAGAACCAGCTGTGCAAACCAGTCCCACAGGCTTATTAAAAGCTATAACTATCTCTTCTTTTTCAAGCTTTACAGGCTTTCCATCTACAGTAATAACATCCTCTTCTGAGACAGAAGCCCCTTTTTCTGGAAGCTCTCCATTTACAAGAACCCTTCCCTCATCTATAAGCTTATCAGCCGCACGTCTGGAACAAACTCCGGCTTCACTTAGAAATTTATTAATTCTTGCCATTTTGGATTATTCCTTTGTACTTTCAGGACTAGAGGTTTCCTTATCCTCATCCTTGCTATCAGAACTTTCAGGACTTGCTGACTCCTTACTATCGTCTGATTCCTTACTTTCAGCTGTAGCTGTAGCTTCAGTTTCATCCTTCTTCTCATCCTTAGAATCAGTCTCTTCAACCTTTTCCTTAGATTCCTCAATCTTTTTATCAGCCTCATTAATCATCTTATAGAACTCAGCTGCATCCTTATTATCCTTATCTTCAAGAATCTTCTTAAGATCCTTATCTACCTTATCCTTTAACTTCTTAACAACAGGAGTGTTATCAAGCTCTGCAATATTCTTCTGCTCTTTTCTGCTAAAGTTTCCAAGGAAAATAACATTTTCTCCCTTATCATTCTGCTTTACATATAAAGCATAGAGAGCAGGCATTAAGGTCTCAACCTTGTAACCCTTAATATCACACTCAACGTAAACTCTGTAAGCGCCCTCTTCCTTAGCATTTAAAATATAGCAGTTAATATTCTCATATTTCTCAATATACTGAGCCTCAGACTTGAACTTCTCTTCATTAACATCATTAATGTCACTTACACATTCCTTAAGAATGTCCATGTCAACCTTCTGCTTAGCATCATAATATTTGAGAACAAGAGCGGTAATATCCTTCTCGATTTCCTCAGCACTCATTTCCTCAGTAGTACTTACAGAGGTAAATGTAGAAATCTTACTATAATCCTTGCTATTAGTCTTTATAACATTAACTGTTGTTTTAATCTTATTGGTTGAAACAGGCTTAACAAAGGAAAATGCAGCTGTTCCAAATAAAAGTATTAACACTGAAATAGCAAAACCAATCTTTTTAATCTTAAAATTCATATATAAAACCCTTTCATAATAATACATAAGTATAATCTTAAGTATAATCTTTATTATACTCCAAAAGCAAACGCATCTGGAGGGATTCGAACCCCCGACTGCACGGTTCCGGAAACCGTCGCTCTATCCCCTGAGCTACAGATGCAAAGGTCCAATGTTTATTATATACTTTGAACCTTTATTTGTAAAGAAAAGCCTTGTTTTTTCCTACTCACAAATGAGTGAATAGGAATCAGTTTCCACATTATATTCATAAATATTATCCGATAGAAATTCTTCCTTATCCACAACAGTCCTGTTAATCTCACGAACTATCTGTAAAAGTTCATCTATCTTATCATTGGAATCCTTCTTAACAGCGATAACCTCGTGAATACTACTAGGTAAAATATAAAAAGAATTGTCAAATATTTCCTTAAGCTTATCCCTGACTTCATCATATAAAAACATACAGGCTCCATTAATATTGTTTTCATTGGTAATAACAAACATATTAATTTCCTCATCATTTAAGAGAGCCTTTAACTCTTCATCCTCTATAGGACAGCCTGGATGCTTATTAAATGAAGCCTTAAGCATATCATTTATTCTTACAACCTTTCCCTTAAACATTTTTTGAGTATTCTTAAATGCCCTTTTGTAAAGCTTTTTAAGAGGAATATCCCAAGCCTTAAGTATCTCATTATTAACTCGTAGACACGCCATATCCTCTTTTCTATACTCTACAACCACATAAAAAATAATACTTAAATCCAAAAAATCCACATTAGGACATTCAGAAAGAAGCTTCTCATTTTTATCCTTAGACACCAGTCTCATAACAATTTTATCCTTTACATCCTCATATTTTAAGGACGTCCCCTCGAATTTAGGATTCTTTGCATTGTTATCAAAAACATTAATAATCTCATAACAAATTTTGGTAATGGATTTTTCCTCATCATTTTTAAACTTCTCATAAATCTGATCAATATAGAAATTTGGCGAGGCAGATATACCCTCTTTTTTTAGAATAATAGCATCCAGATTAATAGAATTATTCTTTAGAACCTGATGGCACTCCACCTCAATATCATCACCTGTAATACTCTTAAGCTTTTCAATTAAGCTTTCCTTAAATTCATTATACTCCATTCACGCCTCCATTATATTTTATTTACTCTGCCACAAAACCTGGGAGAGATAGTAATGCGACAAAAGCTATAAAGAATATAGCAAAGTTTCCCACCTCTTACCATGTCAAAAATGCACAAATTTCGGCACTTTCAGAAAAAAAGTTGCACAAAATTTCCGAAATTCAAACTTAAAATAAACCTAAAGCATTGTGGAGCTTTCACAAAATTTCAGAGTTAATTTTGTCTATTATTTTTTTAGATACATTTTTCTTTTATAATAATCCCGTAAATTAAGTAATTATAAGAATTTAAGAAACTTCTCTTAAATATAAAAAAAGGAAGCCGGCATATACCGACTTCCTTCTTCAAGAAAAAAATTATAAAAATTATAAAAAAAGAATAATAATCTTAAATCTTTGAATATCCAAAGCTGTTAACGATAGCATCTATTCTTCTACCCTCAGCACAGAATGGACAATCATTAATGCTATAAGTCTTATAATTAGCAACATCATCTATAGAATAAATAGAATCAACATCTACACCATAGATAGCATCTACAGCTGAGAATATAGCTGAAACGCCTTCAACAATGCCGCCATAATACTTAATAGCCTCGATACATTTCTTAATAGTCTTACCTGTAGTAGCATTGGCAACGATAATAACAACATGCTTATGAACAACCATAGGCTCAACATTATCTCTAAAAATAAGCTGTCCTGATGAATTAATCTCAGGAACGATTACATTAATTCCCTTACCCTCATTTATAGAATTAAGTCCATTAGCAGAAAGCTCTTCTGCAAGAAATGCACCAATAACCTCACATCCGTCCATACAAACAATAGTATCAACCTCTTTAGAATTAATATATTTCTTAGCCATCTGCTTAGATGTAAGCTTAGCTTCCTCATGATTACACTTAATAGGTGTAATATCAAGATAATAATTAATATGTGAGTGACTTGTGGCAAAATGTCCCGCAATAGCCTTTAATTCGATCTTCTTATTAGCCTTCGCAGGTATAACAACCGCTCTTTCATTTAAAGCCATTTTTTAATCCCCCTTTATTATGTTAAGATTTTTAATACATTAAGTTTACCATAATATTGGGAAAATGTACATAATTTTTCGAAAATAAAATTATTATAGCTTCTCAATCCAGTTCTTCAAATCCTCATCAGGACTATCTACTTTAAATAGCTTAGAATCTATTACCTTAGCATCTCCCTTAATAACTGCCTGCACCTTATCTTTACTCTTAGCAGCCCCGGTACCACCAGAGGTAGCAAATAGGGCAACCTTCTTACCACTAAAATCATAATCTGTAACAAATGTATCGATTATATTAGGCTCTGCAGCATACCAAATAGGAAAACCAATTACAATAAGATCATATTCATCAAAATTACTGATTTTATCAGCAATAGGAACCTGAGCCTTACCAAGCTTCTCCTTATTACATCTTGCAAGCGGGTTTATAAACTTTACATCAGCACTGGTATATGGAACCTCTGGTTTAATCTCAAATAAATCGGCACCTGAAAGCTTTGCAAGCCTCTCGGCAACCTTCTTGGTCTTACTACTAACAGAAAAAAATGTAACTAAAGTCTTCATAACAACTCCTCCAATCTGGTCTAAATGAATCTCTAATTAAGATTCTACAAATGCTTAGTTAAAACATAAAACAAATTTAAAACAAATTAATGTAAGTCGGTTTTATATTTTACTAAATTATATTTTACAAAATATATTATAAAACTAATTACTCTCTCTGTCAATATTTAACTTTCGCTGACAAATAATGCGCCAAGTCTAATAAATAGGACTTAAACTAAATGCCGATACATAATCAAACTAAAAAAACCATAAAAAAAAGACTATATAAATATAGTCTTCAAAAAAGTAGTACTAAAAACATTATGGTAAATTCAAAACTACATACTGATATAACTCATCTATTAGAATTATGGTCAAGACTTCGACCTATTAGTATTAGCCAGCTACATGTGTTACCACACTTCCACCTCTAACCTATCTACCTCATAGTCTCTAAGGGGTCTTATGTCAAATGACGGGATATCTTATCTTAGGGTGGGC
>JAILGL010000032.1 GCA_024696825.1 Lachnospiraceae bacterium | reverse complement strand
ACCTTAGTAGGTCTTTGCGTCCTTGGAGGAATATTTGCAGAGGGCATAGACCTCAAGGGAGACAGCCTTATAGGCGTTGCCATAGTAGGTACAGGCCTCCCTATGAAATGCGATGAAAATGAGATTTATAAA
Organism: Lachnospiraceae bacterium; assembly: GCA_024696825.1. Taxonomy (GTDB): domain Bacteria; phylum Bacillota; class Clostridia; order Lachnospirales; family Lachnospiraceae; genus JAEEJA01. The sequence continues at coordinate 14,701 of JAILGL010000032.1, read as the reverse complement.
TCTTATTTTGATAATAAAAAGCTTAGAGGCTTTGACTATGCCTATAATTATCCGGGCATTAGCAAGGTTACCCAGGCCGGGGGCAGAGTCATTAGAACTGAAACAGATAAAGGAGCCATCCTCCTTTTAGACGAAAGATTTTTACAAAAATCATATCTTCCGCTATTTCCAAGAGAATGGCTCCCATATAGTATTGTAAATGAAAATAGCTTAGAACAGGAGCTTAAGAACTTCTGGAATGAGTAAATACTTATTAGTTCTTTAAGCTTCTAAAAGTTAAAACTAGCATTTATCTTTCATCTCTGTAACCAAAGTTTTTAAGCATGATATCACTATCTCTCCAAGCCTTTCTAACCTTTACCCAAAGCTTGAGATTAACATGCATACCCACCATGGTTTCTATATCGCGCCTTGCCTCGGAACCTATTTTCTTAAGCATGGCGCCCTGCTTACCGATGATGATTCCCTTGTGGCTGTCTCTCTCACATACGATAGAGGCATCTATGTCCATACAGGAGCCATCCTTTCTCTCACGCATTCTTTCGATGGTAACTGCTATACCATGAGGAATCTCATCATTAAGGCTTCTAAGGGCCTTTTCTCTAATAATCTCAGCAGTTATCTGTCTCTCAGGCTGGTCTGTAATGGTATCCTCATCATAATACATAGGACCTTCCTCGAGATAAGCAAAAATAGTCTTTATTAAATCATCAGTATTTTCCCCTGTTCTGGCACTTACAGGAATAATCTCACTAAACTCACACACATCCTTATAGGCCTCTATTACAGGAAGTAGCTCCTCCTGCTTAACGGTATCAATCTTATTTACCACAAGGATAATAGGAGTTTTAATGCCCTTTAAGGTCTCTGCAATATGCTGTTCACCGGCACCTATAAAGGTTGTAGGCTCTACAAGCCAAAGCACCACATCCACTTCCTTTAAGGTATTTTTTGCAACACCAGTCATATATTTTCCAAGCTTATTTTTAGCCTTATGAATACCGGGAGTATCAAGGAAAATGATTTGTCCCCTGTCACTGGTGTAAACTGTCTGTATTTTATTTCTGGTGGTCTGTGGCTTTGGGGAAGTAATAGCAATCTTCTGACCAACCACCTTATTCATTAGTGTTGATTTTCCTACGTTTGGTCTGCCTATAATGCATACAAAACCTGATTTAAAATTCTTATCCATAGAATAATTACTCCTAACTAAATTTTTATATTGCCTTTAATATAAGTCTTGGGGCAATCTATATATACTCTAACCCCTGCAAACAGTACTAATTCTGCAAGCAACACAACTCCTTCAAGCAATACACCTCTTGCAAGCAATACTTGAATAAATATGAAAAAATGATATAATTAATACTTAAGTTTTATTTTTTTGGAAAGGAGTACTGCCATGAGTGATATACGACTATTTAGAAAAAGATTAATTCCTCTTGAAAACATCGAATTAAAGGACGATATCGTAGATCTTGTAAATGACGACATCATACTTTCTCATTGGCATGTACTAAAGCCACGAAAGGATATTGATAGAGGCATCTCCGTTTACTATCTGAAAAAAGGAATTAAGATTAGTAAGGAATTCGATGCAAAGGGCAATCTGGTCTATTATTATTGCGATATTATAGATACAGATTACAACGATACCACTAAGGTTTATACCTTTACGGACTTACTTGTAGATGTACTTGTTTATCCTGATAACAGCGTGAAAATCGTAGACTTAGATGAGTTTGCCGAGGCCCTTGAATTAAGCCTTATCTCCACTCCTCAGGTAGGTCATGCACTTAAAATAACTGACGATTTACTAAAGCATATCTACAATAATGAATTTGATGAATTAATAAAACCAATTACAGATATAGAGGCTGGCATCACCTGGTGATTTGCTAGCCTCATTTTTTCTATTTATTTCTTGCTTTTCTGTTAATATATTCTGTCTTATATTTTGAATAAACTATGGTCTGGTCATGATAAAGTCCATAATAACCGGACATAAGATAGCTTACACTTATAGCAATTACAAAATACCCTATGCAGTTAAATCCAAATATCTCATAAGCGATAAACATAGAAGTTATAGGGCAGTTGGTAACTCCGCAGAAAACGGCCATCATACCCACACCTGCACAGAGCTGAGGCGAGATGCCAAAGAGCTGTCCAAAGACACAGCCAAATGTAGCGCCTATAAAGAAGGATGGCACTATCTCACCGCCCTTAAATCCAGCCTCAAGAGTAAGAGCCGTAAGAATTATTTTTAAGGCAAAGGCTTCAGGCCTTGCATTACCACTGGCTACAGCCCTTGTAATAACCTCACCGCCGGCTCCCATATAATCATCATTTCCAACTATTAAATTAATAATAATAATAAATGCACTGGAAACTATAATTCTAACATAGGGATTCTTAAGTTTATCCCTGTAAAAATCTCCCAGGGAATGAAGAGTAATAATAAATATAACGCTTACAAATGCACAGAGCACCGCTAAAAGCACTATCTCTGAAACGGATATAATACCTATATCCGGAGCATTGTCTATAAAGAACGAAAAGCCCTCTATATCATAATGTATCTTAGCTTCATAAGCGACTATAGAAGCAAATACGCAAGGCACCAGCGCCGCGTAATACATAACACCTACGCTTACAACCTCCATGGCAAATATAACTGCTGCTATGGGAGTTCCAAAAACTACCGTAAATGCAGCGGCCATACCGCACATTATAACTACCCTCTTATCCTTATCATCAAATCTGAAAATTTTCCCGAGAAAATTACCGATGCTTCCTCCTAGCTGGAGAGCCGCACCCTCACGACCTGATGAACCACCAAAGCAATGAGTTATAAGGGTTGAAATGAAAATAAGCGGAGCCATTTTAAAGGGAATCTCCGCTTCTGAATGTATAGTTGATAGAACCAGATTAGTTCCTTTATCATTTTTGTACTTAAAAGCACTATATAAAAAGACGATTATTACACCTGCAACAGGTAGGAAAAAGATAATCCAAATATGCTCTTTTCTAAAATCTGTTACCCAGTTAAAGCAATACATAAACAAAATGCTTACAGCTCCAACCACTGCGCCTGTTATAACAGAGAAAACAATCCATTTTAACAGACGAAGCAGGTTAGTATAAATACGCTTCATATAGAACTTAATAAGCGTTAGCTTTTTAGACATAATAATCACACTTTTCTACATTTTTCCAACTTTTCCTTGCCACCCATATAAGGTCTTAAAACCTCAGGGATAAGCACATCGCCGTCCTTTGTAAGATTATTCTCAAGAAATGCAATAAGCATACGAGGTGGAGCAGCAACTGTATTATTAAGAGTATGAGCAAAATACTTGCCATCCTTACTCTTAACTCTAATCTTAAGTCTTCTTGCCTGAGCATCTGTAAGGTTAGAACAGCTTCCTACCTCGAAGTATTTCTGCTGTCTTGGAGACCATGCCTCAACATCCACAGACTTAACCTTAAGATCTGCAAGATCACCTGTACAACACTCAAGAGTACGAACAGGAATATCTAATGAACGGAATAAATCAACTGTATTTTTCCAGAGCTTGTCAAACCACTCCATGCTCTCTTCAGGCTTACATACAACAATCATTTCCTGCTTCTCAAACTGATGAATTCTATAAACGCCTCTCTCCTCTATACCATGAGCACCCTTCTCTTTTCTAAAGCAAGGAGAGTAGCTTGTAAGAGTCTTAGGAAGTTCTTCCTCTGGAACAATGGTATCAATGAATTTACCAATCATGGAATGCTCACTGGTACCGATAAGATAAAGGTCCTCGCCTTCGATCTTATACATCATGGAATCCATTTCCTCAAAACTCATAACGCCATCAACAACTGAACTTCTAATCATAAATGGAGGTACACAATAAGTAAATCCTCTGTCTATCATAAAATCTCTCGCATAAGAAATAACTGCAGAATGAAGTCTTGCAATATCACCGATAAGATAGTAGAAACCGTTACCTGCTACCTTTCCTGCTGCATCGAGATCGATACCGTTAAAGCTTTCCATAATCTCTGTATGATATGGAATCTCAAAATCAGGAACTACAGGCTCACCAAACTTTTCTCTTTCTACATTCTCACTATCGTCCTTACCTACAGGAACGCTGTCATCAACGATGTTAGGGATGGAAAGCATTATCTCTCTTACCTTAGCAGTAAGCTCGCCATGAGCCTTCTCAAGCTCCTCAAGCTTATCAGCATTCTTAGTTACTTCCTCCTTCATGACTTCAGCTTCTTCCTTCTTACCCTGAGCAAAAAGCTTACCAATCTCAGAAGAAATCTTCTTCTTTTCAGCACGAAGAGCATCCATATCCTGCTGAGTCTTTCTAGCCTTTTCATCCAGCTCGATAACCTCATCAACTAAAGGAAGCTTCTTATCCTGAAACTTCTTCTTGATGTTCTCCTTTACAACGTCAGGGTTCTCGCGTAAAAACTTCAAATCTAACATGTTAATCCTCCTACGATTACATTAAATATAATATGATTTCACCACCTATTAAAGCTACTGGTTATTATCCATAGCTTCTTTAGTATATCGCTTCATAAAGTATCTTTCAAATACTTTATCTCTTACAGCGGAGAAAAATGCTTCTCCCTCAAATACTCTACAACCAATCTCTCTTACAAATTTCTCCTGAAGATCAGTCTGTACACTACCACAGAACACGTCAAGGCCCATATCCTCGCACATATCTACAATAGCCTTAAAGACCTTTTTATCCTTGTCACTGTTCATGAATTCATTAAAATACTCAGCATGAAGCTTAATACCTGTAACAGGAAGTCTTCTAAGAGCATTTACCTCCATGTGATCAGAACCAAATCTGCTAATAAGCACACCATAACCGGAGTTACCAAGAGCTTTAATGGCCATCTCTAAGGAAGCCGCACTATTTAAGAAATATCTCTCAGGAATTTCAAAAATGAAATCCTTAGGCTCTAAGCCATTCTTCTCAATAATGCTATTAATCTGCATTACGGTTCTTTCAGATGGAATCTGATTAGCCGAAAGCTCTATGGAAACAGGTATTACAGTATTACCCTGAGCCTTCCAGGCACCGATATTCATGGCAACCTCATTTATAATATAAAGACCTAAATCTTCAAGCTTAGCGGTCTTTTCAATAAGTCTTGTTAAGGTCTTGAAATTCACATAATCACCATTTCTAAGAAGAATGGAAGGAAGTGCCTTACAGCCTATAACATTCTCCCTTTCGTCCTTAACCCTTGGAATATAGTGAATATCAAGCTTTTTATTTCTCATGGCATCCAGGATATCCTCGATGATTTCTTCTTCTCTGTTAGCATCCTTTAAAATATCATCAGTATAAATAGCATAGTGATTGCCCTTTAAGCCCTTAATGGTTCTTCTGGCCATATCAGCCTTTTCAAGCATCTCTGTGATATCAGAGCCATCCTCATCATTAACTACATATATACCAATGGCAGAGCCATATTTCATATACTCTTCCTTCTTGCCACGAGCGCCCTGATACTCCACAACGCTGGACATAGCCTTTAAGAATTCCTTATGATTCTTATATTTGAAAAGCATTACAAAATAGTCTCTGTCGACTCTCGAGCACATTCCTTCTTTGGAAAGATGCTTTATAAGAATCTTTGAAAATGCTTTTAAAATCTCATTGGAAACACTGAAACCATAGTGCTGGTTATATTTTTTAAACTCATTAATATCAGCACAGATAACAGCATATTTATATTCTTTATCTTTATTTTTAAGGACCTTCTCTGCATTTTCAAGAAATGTAGCATAAGGTAATAGAGATGTGATATTATCATCAGAAGAAGCCTTTTCTTCATCAGCAAAGGTTTTAAATCTACTGTCCTTAGATAAAACCTCTGCATCATTAACTACATTTCCAAGGTATTCATCCACATCATAGGAAACATAACCATAAACATTCTTTTTATCCTTACCCTTCCTACTGTCACTTATACCTACGATTTTAGACTCCTGATAAAGACCTCTGTCATTCTTAAGCTTAACCTTAATTTCCTTAGTACAGTCATTCTCCATAAGGTAATTAAAGGCCTCTATGGTTTCTACCCTGTCTGCAGGATGAATCATATCCTTAAAACCTTCAAAGGAAAGAGGCTTATTAAATGCATTTCCATCCCCATCAATACTATCGTCATAACCAACCCTTGTGAAGGAATTCTTTTTAAAATCATACCACCATATGACTTCCTTTTTCATGTTGGAAATCTCAGATATTCTACTAATGGCAAAGTCAAGAGAGGTTTCAAGCTTCTTTCTCTCGGTAATATCCATAATTACACAGAGATAAACTATATTACCATCCACATCCTCTACATAATTACCATTAATATATGCCCATATGGTTTTTCCTGATCTATGTTCTTCCCTATACTCAAAGCTTATAGGTCCTCTGTTATCAATGGCGGTTTTAACCTCATTTTTCCAGATATCTATATCCTTATGATTAACCACCTCAAGAAGATTACTCCTAAATCTCATATTAAACTCAGACCTGGAGTAGCCGATATGCTTATAAAAACCATCATTGGCAAACTTTAATTCAAAGGTCTCCACATTCAGCTTAATAACACCACCAGGAATACTGTTAGCTATAAGGTCTAACTCGTTCTTAGCATTATAAGCGTCATCTAAGAGGTTTTTCATATTAGTTATATCTATACAGCTGGTAATATAAACCTGAACTCCGTCTCTCATAACCCCCTTAGCTACGACACTAAGCCATATAAGAGTACCGTCCTTTCTCTGAGCTCTAAACTCGAACTGCAGATTACCTCCCATGGCTGACTGCCTGGATATAAGAGCCTTGAGCTTCTGCTTCTCATCCTCTAAAATAACACCGCTTATTCTATTATTAAACTTTTCCTTAAACTCTTCTCTGGTATACTGTAAAAGCCTATACATATAGTCATTAGCATAAAGTATCTCACCATATGGAATAAACTTGGTTACAGCCATACCGCATTCCGCGTTTTTAACTAATTCTTCATCATATATTTCCATGGCACATCTCCATAAATAATTATACAAACATTTGTAAATATCATATTTTAACTGTTATTGATTATAGTATATTTTGGGCATAAAGTAAAGGAAAGGATACTCTATCTCCTTTGAAATAGAAAATCCTTTCCTGTAATTTTAAATCAAAATTCTTCTGTACATGAATCAATTATTATCTCAGAAATCTCAGAAATGTCTCTATCAAGTACAATACTGAGCTCAGTAAATAAACTATGTTGAGCTTCTCTGAGATATCTCTCATCAGTGGAGGTCACCTTTCTTCCCTGCTCTACTCTCTCATGATTACGCCTGGTTAAGGTTTTAACCATTCTAAACCACTCTCTGCAGTCACCACTTTGGATAATCTTCTTATAGGTATCCTCTCTGAATTTCTCATTTTCAACCTCGAGCTCCTCGATTTCCTCAACAGAGTCCATTAATTCCTGCGCTAATTCCTTAGTAATAATACTTCTCATCATAACCTTATCCTGTCCTACAACAGCATAAATCTGGGACTTATTATTACCTACCGGTTCCAGCTTATAATAATCTTTTTCCTCATTACTTCCGGGAGTCGGCATACATACTATATCCGAGACCTTGCAAACACCTGAATTGCCATAAACCACAAGCTCACCTATGTCAAAATCCGGTTTAACCTTTTGCTTCCTTTTTTTTATTATTATGTTACCAGCCATTTTTCCCTCTTTCGTATTGAAACAAACCTTCGTCGCACTATATGTATTATACCAAATTTTTAAGTAAAATGTAAGTCATTTTTTGTAAATTTTCTATGTACAAACTGTGAGAAACCCCCTAATCTTCGCAACAAAATATAGCCATCATAATCATTATTTTGCAAAAAAAACGAGTGTCATGCATAATGCATAACACCCGTTTAGAATGTTTAAAAACTTATAATTGTTATATCAACAATTGTCTATTACTATTAATTACTCTGCAGCTGAAGATGATCCTGAAGAAGCAGTTGAAGCTGAATTAGCATTCTTCTCCTTAATGAGAGCTGTCTTCTTATCAGCCTCACCCTGTGACCACTTAAGACATGCATCATAACCATAGCTCTTAGCACTCTTGATCATGCTTGAAACGTACTTATTGTACTCAGCATCAGTCTTAGAATAAAGAGCGTTCCATGTACCCTTAACGATAGCATTTGTTGTCTGCTTCCAGGTTGTCTTAAGCTCATCATCCTTAGTAGATGCAGTATAATCAATACCAGGCATAAGAACATAAGCACCGTCTTTACCGAAGTACTCATTAAGTGTAGTAACACCAGTCTTAGACATCCAATCCTTCTGGATATCATAATCTACGTTACCAACTGTAGACTTCCACTCAACGTTGTTATATGTCTCACCATTTGAATCTGGGTTAGAAGCATCAATAGCCATAAGTGTGTTGTTGATCTGAAGCTCACCATCATGGTATGTACCCTTGTGGCCGCCGCCCATCTTTGTCTGCTTATTCTTGTTACACTCAAGACCATGCTTTGTAAGGTATGTATAACCATCCTTATCATAATCCCAGCACTCGCCCTGAGGACCATAGTTAACTGTAAGAGTTCCCTCTGGTGTTGAAAGCCAGTTAATAACCTTCATAGCAAGATCAGGATACTTAGACTGAGCACCAATTGACCAAATACGGTCTCCACCTGAAGTACTCATACCATAAACGATAGGTCTTGCATCTGTTGGCTTAACTGAATACATGTACTTACCAGCCTTCATATGATCATCAGTATTGTACTGAAGTGATCCCGAATAGTTGAAGATTGAGAAAAGTACACCACCGGCCTTACACTTCTCAGCCATGTTGTCGAACTTCTGAGTCATTGAGTCAGGGTCAACAAGTTTAGCTCTGTAAAGCTGATTGTACCACTTTAACATCTCGAAATAAGGCTCTGCCTTATTCTGAAGGTTCTTATTCTGTCCAAGACAGTCATGGTAATCACCTGTCTCAGGATCATAGAGTCCTACACCAAGCTCGTCCCAACCATAGTATGCAGTACCTGTAGACTTAACGTACATAACCATGTCGCCGTCCCAGTCTGGCCAAAGTGAAACACCATATGTCTTGTTTCCATTATCATCCTTTGGCTGAAGCTTCTGCATCTTCTTAAGAAGATCGAGCATATCGTTCATATCTGTAACCTCAGGATATCCTAACTCTTTGTAAAGATCCCAACGAGTATCCCATGTATAGAAGAATGACTGATGGTCTTCATTAGTAGTAGCGATGTTGAAACCGATACCATAAATGTTATCCTGCTTACCATCTGTATACTCTTTTGTAATCTCTCTGTTACGATTAAGAGCATCCTTTAAGTTTTTCTCAATATCAGAACCGAAGTTCTTTAAGAGATCATTCTTCTCCCAATCATAAAGAAGACCCTTTGTTAAAGCCTGCTTATAGTTTTCCATATTACCCATACAGATAATATCACCAAGATCTCCGTCTGACATTCTTGTCTGGAATGTACCAGAGTTCTCCATTACTATGTTAATCTTTACATTAAACTTTTTGAGTAAGATGTCTGCTGACCATCCACCCTGCATACCCTGGAAGTTAGCTAACTGACTGTAAACAGTAAGTGTAACCGGACCAGACTTCTTTGAAGAAGAACCACATCCTGTAAGTCCGGTAAGAGAACCAACAACAAGAGTTGCAGCTAAAAGCATTGACATTACTTTTTTGCCAAAAAACTTTCTCATTTGCTTATTTCCTCCTTAAATAAATTGTTTTTAAACATATATTAATCATCGGATTTCTCATCCTCAGATAAATCATCTTTAAGTGCTTTTATAGTGTCCGCATTAACCGGTCCATCTACCACATCCCCAGGCACATACTCTTCAACAGGCTCCTCTTTAGGAACTGTCTCTGTAGGATACTGCTCTTCAACCTTTAAGAATATAGGTCTTGCATTAGCAGCAACCGTTAGTATTACACTGGCCGGGCCTATTAAAAGAGCCACAAACATAGTAGTCAGATTAAAAAATATAATCACAAATTCTATAGCCAAAAGAATTGCTAAAAAGATAGATCTCATAAAGTATCTAATTGCTATAGTATGGGAGTTTCTAAGGGTATTAATAACTCCATTCTCATATCTGGAAAGTAATGGGAATGCAAATATAAAATGCGTATATATAAGAATCACTCCTACTATAAATACTATAAGAAGAAATGTTCTCATATTTCCCTTTTCCAAATGATATAACTGGAATTCTATATACATGGCATAAACTGCCACAAGAAACATAATTCCCATAGGGCACCCTTTCTTTAAGTTAGCCTTAAACTCCTTAAAGAAAGGACCCGCAATATAACCTTCTTCATTAGCTACCATCTTCATGGTAATAGAATAAGCCGCTGTTGTAGCTGCTCCAAATGTGACTATCGGTATGGAACACAAAAGCCATAGAAAGTTTAATACAAGAATATCACGAAGCCTCGTCATAAACTTATATAAACCACCATCAACGCTAAAAAAACTTTTCATTATATCAACCCTTAACAGCTCCGAGCATAATACCCTTCTCAAAGTATCTGTTCATGAACGGATAAACTACAAGAATAGGGATAACTGACATCATGGATACAGTATACTGAGTAACCTTAGTATTCATCATTTTTTCAACCGCATCCTTCATCTGGCTCGCACTAACGCTACCTGTACTTGCTAAAGTACCAAGGTTAGATGACTGCTGTAAGTATACATAAAGTCTGTGCTGTAATGTAAGCATCTTAGGATTGTTTGACATATAAATAAGTGAATCCTGGAAAGAGTTCCAATGACCTACGGCACCAAATATAGCTATAGTAGCAAGGATTGGCTTTGAAAGTGGCCATATAATCTTTCTAAACACTGTTATGTGGGAAGCACCATCGATGAAGGCACTTTCCTCCAATTCAGCAGGTATAGACTCAATATACGTTTTAACCAATATAATATTATATGGTGCAACGATACCTGGAATTATATATACAAGGTAGTTATTGTTAAGACCTAACATAACCATGTTCATGTATCCTGGGATAAGACCAGCGTTGAAGTACATTGTTATAACGAGGAATCTGTAGCATAAAGATCTGTGCCACATTTCCTGCTTTGTAACAAGATATCCAACGAATGCGGATGCAAGAACCATGAGCGCTGTACCTATGATGGTTCGCGTTGTGGTTACAATAAATGCATTACCAAGGTCATTAACGTTTCTAAGTGCAAGGTAATTGTCGATATTAATACCAACCGGATAAAAGTTTACTCTACCGAGTGAAACCTCTTTATTATTTGAAATTGTATTAATAAACAAATAATAGAAAGGATAAATACATGTAATAGTAAACAGTGTGAACACGGTATAGTTAATAATATTAAATATAACATCACCTGGCGTTACTCTATACATATTTTTATGTTTCTTATAATATGCTTTCTCTCTCTTAGCATCAAGCTTTTCTTGTGCTGTCTTTGCCATTAATGTTCACCTCCTTTAAATAATACTCTCGCCTCTTAGTGCCTTCGAAGCCGAGTTAGCACCAAACAGCAAGATAACACTGATTATAGACTTAAACATACCTACAACGGTAGATAATGGAATACTACCATTTGAACCAAGACCTAAGTGGTAAACGTAAAGGTCAAGTACGCTAAGCTTGTTTGCGTTACGTGCGTTCTCAAATACAAGGTACTGATCAAGACCGTTACTAAGAATAGCAGCGATTGACATAAGTAAGAGAACGAAGAATGTAGGTAAAAGTCCAGGAAGTGTAACATGCCACATCTTCTGGAAACGGCCTGCACCGTCAACGGTGGCTGCCTCGTAAAGCTGCTGGTCGATACCGGAAATACCTGCTATATAGATAATAGCACTCCATCCAATACCTTTCCATGTTCCCCACGCCCACATCTTAAACCATATGAATCTGGTACTCATCAAGTAGTTTGTACCTTCCTCACTGGCATCCTTAATGATACCCATGTAAACCTTTAACTGGTTAATGAATCCTGTAGTATCAAAAAGTGAAAGTGCAAGAGCATAAACAAGTACCCAAGAAATGAAGTTAGGTACAGTTGTAAATGTCTGAACAAAACGTCTGAATGTAAGATTCTTGATTTCGCAGAGGAAAATAGCAAATGCCATAGGTAACCAAGAGAAGATAAGTCCTAAACTTGACATGGCAAGTGTATTTATAATCGTCTGGAAAACGTCGTTTCTTGTAGCTTTGGTTTTGAAAAGATATCCAAACCATTTAAATCCTACGAAGTTCTTCATTCCTATAGTTCCACCAACTTCATAATCGAAGAAAGCGTAACGCCATCCCCAAAGTGGTAAGTAACAGAAAAGGAATGCAAGTACACCGAATGGAAGGAACATAAGGAATAACTTATAAGTTGATTCCATATAGAATCCCTCATCTGCATCAAAACCTGGCATAATAAAGAAGCAAATTACTGATATAAGTAATATGATTATTATAGAAATCATGTAAAACAACAATGATTTCGGCAGATTTGCCTCACCTGCTCCATTTGCAAGTCCTGCTGCATGACCTTTTGCTACAAATACCAGTACGCAACCAACAGCGCCAACAACGCCACCGATAGCACTGATAATAAGTGATAATCTCTTAAGGTTAATATTACCTAAAGATAAACAAGCTCCTGCAACCATGCCTAAGATACCGATAATAAGCACGATAGCTGCTACATTAATAAGTATGAACATAGTGCTGTCAACTATGCCACTTCTTAACTGGAACTCGGATTCCTTGGTAAGACTACTATAAGAGACTGCTGATGTGAACAGTGCAACCTGATCACTAACTAATTTAGACGCTCTAACAGGGTTAAAACTAGGAATAAACGCTAAGATTGCAAGAACGCCTGTGAGAAGACGGGTCACATATAACATGTAATCGCCTGCTCCTTTTTCAACTGAGCCTTTCATAACTACCTCCTATCCGTTATTTTTTATATATAGTATTATTTGTTATTAGTCTCTTTTCTTTGTAGCTACAACTACAACGACTATAATAACAACTACTACCGCTGCACAAACACCTATAATAATAGGAGTCTTAGAAGCCTTCTTACTTGAAGACTCACTGTCACCTGATGTTGTATCTGCTGCTGATGAAGCGCTTGAAGTATCTTTCTTAGCCTCTCCAAGAACTTCTCCGTTAGCATCTGGGTCATCAACGTCAAATCCACTTACGGTAAATGTGATAGAAATACTATCTCTAGCCATCTGTGAACTTTCTAAAGCTTCATCGAGTACACCCTCATCATTATATGTGTTAATAATATGAAGATTGAGAACTCCTGGATCATCAAGAGCATCCGGATCAAAGTACTGTGGACAATTCTCATTCTTTGGATTACCATCAATGTTAAACTTGATATTCTCAAATTTAATCTTATCCTTAGCTGACTTAGGAATATCTGTAGATGCAAACACTAGGAAGAAGTTCTCCTGAACACCTGTCTTAGTACCATTTACAAGACTTCCATTAAGATCATAAACACCTACTGTATAAGTACCATTACCCTTAATGGTAACATCCTGGAACTTACCGTCAAGATCTACCAATTCATCAGCATTACCTGTTTCCTCAGTTCCCCAGCCATTTAAGATATCGAAACGATCTTTCTGGCCCTCAAGGTCATCATATTTACCATAATCATCAAACCAAGAGTTTCTAAATGCATAGTTAGGACCTGTCTGCATAGCAAAATACGCATGATACTCAGTTTTACCTGAAGGATCGAACTGCTTCTTAATAAGTTTCTTTGCCCCGTCCTTAACAGCGAAAGCGTCTGCTGTTGTTGGTGTTCCTGTTACAACTGTTGCAAGTGCTAAAAAGCCCGCAAGTGTAGCAGAAACAATTTTTTTCATACTTGCTTTCATAAAATGTTCCTCCTAGAAAATTACAGAATTTTAACGCTTATTACATTTTAACAAATTTTACACAAAATATCACTACAAATTTTTGATAATTTTACCTATAAAATTATAGATTTCTGTAAATTTTAGTGTAATTTTACCAAATTTTCTAATTTTTTTTGTGCGAAATTACCAATTTTTTATGTAATTTTTTGTGAATATTGCAAAAAAAATTTGATGGTGCTATAATTTTCCATTGTTATAAGCTTATAAAAACGCCTTAAATTAAGGTTTTATTCGCATAAAAATCCGATTTTATGCGGTTTAGAAAGGGATAAATCATGTTAAATAGTCTGATTTACAGTCTTAATGCTACAGTTCCGGTCTTTGCAATCATATTAATAGGTAAGTTTTTAAAGAACATTAAACTTATCGATTTGAATTTTGCAAATATTTCGGATAAATTTGTATATTATGTATGTCTTCCCTGCTTAGTCTTCTATGATCTTTCAAAAACAGATATACGACATAACTTTCATCCAAAATTCTTATTATTCTGTTTTGTTACCACATTTTTATCCATTTTAATTATATGGGGACTTGCCAAAATATTCTTAAAGGACAAGACCATAGTTGGTTCCTTTGTACAGGGCTCATACAGAAGTAGCGCTGCAATTCTTGGAACCGTATTTATATTAAATATATATGGAACTACCGGAATGGCACC
>JAILGL010000027.1 GCA_024696825.1 Lachnospiraceae bacterium | reverse complement strand
AATGTTAGTGCTCTTTTAGACAGAGGATTTATAACTCTTGAGGATGAGGATTATGAGAAAGCCGATGGAATCTTTGAAGAAGTTTTGAATCAGAACCCAAGATGTGCCAAAGCCTATATGGGTAAGTTACTTGCATATTATGAGATAAAAAATGCAAATGATTTTGCTAAGATAATAGTAGAAGAAATATTTCTTGACAGAAAAAATACTAAAACACTGGAACCGGAGTTTGATGTAAACCTGGTAACAAGAGAAAGATATATTGGTGAGGGTACTTTAGAAGATGTTGTATTTGAAGAAATTACTAAAGCGTTTAAAGAGGAATATCTAACATGTTTAGATTTTCTTGAAAAATATAATCCTGAACTGGATTATGTAGAAGAATATTGTAAATTAAATGATAATGATTATAAAGAAAGTGTTGATTATAAGCTTTACGCCAGATATTTAAAGTATGTTACAGATGAAGATAAAGAATCTTTTGATTATAAAAAACTAATAGGTAAAGTGGTAAAAGATGAAACAGAAAAAGAGGAAAAAAGAGTAAATGATTTAATTACAAAGTATAAATCAAAAATATCTTTGGAAAACATTAATAAAACAATTGATGATGCAAATAAAAAGATTAAAGATGAAGTCGATAAGAATGGAATTGTTGATTTTGATAGTTTAGAGAAAGAGTATAAGTCTAAATTATCTAAATGGAAAGTAGAGTTTGATGAGATTAATAATGCTTATGAGGCAGAGTGTGAAAGAACAAAAACACATTGGCCGGAAGTGCGTGAGGAAAGAATAAAAAAGTGGGAAGCAGAGTGTGAAAGAATACAAAAAGAGTATGATGAGTATCAAAAAGAAGTGAATGAAGTAAATGAGCAGAATAATAAATTAAAGGATGCTTATAATAAGCAACTGGCAGCATATAATACAGAAATTACTAATATAGAAACTCAAATACAAACTTTAATGGAAAGAAAAGGTAAATTATCAATATTTAAGAAAAAAGAGAAAGAAGAAATAGATAATAATATTAATATTCTTTCGAATCGAAAATTCAATATTAATAAGCCTACTTTGAATTTAAAACCAATACCTAATAAAAGACCGGTAGAATTACCACCAAAGCCAGAATACTCAGAAACTCCTATTATGCCTGAGAAACCTGAAATGCCATCAAGGCCTAAAAGGGATTACATTAATAATATTGATATAGAAATGATTTATATTGATGAATTTATTATTAAAAAAATAGTTTCTGAACAGGTGAAAAATAAGATAAAAGTGTCTAGAGTAGAATTATTAGATGATGACCATATTAAATTTGGTCATTATCATGGAGAAAATTTAACTTGGCGAGTTCTTAAAAGAAATAATAATAAAGTGCTTATTATAACAAATAAAGTAATAGATGTTATTCCGTATAACAAGGAGTGGGGGGATATAACCTGGAGTGAATGTACATTAAGAAAGTATTTAAACAATGATTTCATAAATACAAGTTTCAGTAGTAGCATTATTAAGCAAATAGAAACAGTAACATTGAAAAATCCAGATAATAAGATACTTGGTACAAAGGGTGGTCCTGACACTCAGGATAGAGTTTTTTGTTTAAGCATGGATGAAGCTGAAACTTATTTTAAGGATGATAATGATCGTGTTGCCAAACCTACAGATTATGCCATTAGCAGAGCAAAAGAAGATAAGCTTAAATCCTTTTTGGATGATAAAACAGGTGGTGGTAAATATTGGCTGCGCACGCCGGGCAGCGGTCAGTATTATGCAGCGCTTGTGCGTGGTTCGGGCAACGCCGATTTTAGTGGTAACTATGTGGTTAGTGCTTCTGGTGGTATTCGCCCCGCTTTATGGTTGCGTCTTGACTATTAAATCTTATTTGCCGCATTAGCGGTCTCAACTGCGTTAGCAGCTTACTGGTGATATATTATTAAAAAAATTAAGTGATTTTGTTCTATATAGAATAATGACCAAGGAGGTTATCATGGGAAAATTTGTTATTGAATGTCCTTCCTGCGGGCGTTATGCTGAGGCGTCTACAGGTGGATTGTTTGGAATCGGAAAGACAAGGAAAATAAATTGTAGTTGTGGCTATGTTAT
>JAILGL010000171.1 GCA_024696825.1 Lachnospiraceae bacterium | reverse complement strand
CTTTTAAAATAATGTTTACTACTGTAATATGATTGACATTTACACTTATATTTTTTGCCGTTGTAACTGGCATAAATATTTACTTTACCTTCTCTTTTAGCTCTAACAACTCCATTTCCGTTAACTGTAGCAACCTTTTTATTATCGGACTTCCATTTCACCTTTGATTTATCTACACCTAATAAAGTTAATTTGGTATTTTTATGAATTCTTAAATTATTCTTGGTTACATTCAATCCAGCCTTAACCTTGACAGTTATAGTTTTTGTTAATCCGGTATATTTATCGGTTATTACAACTTTAGTACTTCCAATAGATATACCCTTTACCTTTCCTTTTTTATTTACTGTTGCAATATTGGTATTTTTACTCACAAATGTTAAATCCATTTCCACATCAACATCATCAACTAATACATCTCTTGCCTTACCCCAATAATCTATATATTCTTCTTTTGTTGCAACAATTGTTAAATTTTCGGCTTTTAATTTCTCTGCTTCTTTCTTAAAATGAACAGTAACATTTATTGTTTTTGTAAAACCACTTATTGTATCTTTTATTGTAATAGTTGTTTTACCTCTATGAGCTTTTACTATATTCCCCTCACTGTCCACTGATGCAATTGAATCATCCCCACTTTGATACTCTAAATTATAGTTAGCATTGTAAGGTTCAATCTTTGCTTCTATTTTACTTGTACTACCTTCATCCATACTTATATTTTTAGCCGTAATGCTTGACACTGTAATAAAATTGACTGTTACATTAATAACTTTAATAACTCCAGTATAAGGCTCTTTTATAGTTATAGTTGTTTTACCCGGAGCTACTGGCCTCACAACTCCATCACTATCTACAGTAGCAATAGAAGTATTAGCAGAAGTGTATTCATATTTTCCATGAATTGCATTTTTAGGAACTGTACTTGGTCTAGCAAATCCAATTTCACTATAATCTTTTACAGTAAACTCAATATCATCACTGGATAAAGAATTTACATAGGTAGTTCCATCAGAGATTTTTAATTTCCCCGTAAAATCTGCTGTATCGCATATAACAGTAATATAATAAAAGCCTGCTTTGCCTACTTTAATTTCATTATTCGAGTCCCCTGAAAATTCTTTCTTTGAATAATTATTATCTGTAGTATTTACACTATAATATCCCAAATCAGTATCTGGATAATTAATATTACTAATATTTGCATTAATAGTCATTCCATCATAAGGTGCGAAAAAATAGTAAGTCATTCGACTATTTGTTTTCATGTTTAGATTGATTTCAGACCCCAATGTTACTTTTTGACGTGGTTCTGGGACTATCGCTATATTTCCATAATCATCATATAAAGAATTATCTGTAATCTTTATATTTCCTGTAACATTGTAATATGATTTAATCTTAATATAATGAACACCTTCATCTTTTATAAAAACATTATATTTTACATCTTCAGTATACTTTGAGCAAAAAAACATATCATCTGAATCCACACCATAAACATAATATGTACCTTTTTTATACACAGACATATTACTAAAACTAACTTCTAAAGTCATATTATCTTGGGGGGTAGTAAAATAATAATTCATTGCTTCTTTTTCGTCTGCTATTAACTCAATACTCTGACTTTCTCCTATTTTAATTTCCTTATTAGGACTAGGTACCTTTACCTCCGCATCCGCGCTCTTTACATCGCAAACCATAATACCCATTATTAACATAAAACTAAAGGCAATTATTCCAAAAATTTTCTTTGTTTTCTGCATAGTACAATCCTCCTATATTCTATTTATCTGAATTAAATATTATAATTATTATACATTTCGTATGCTAATTATAGAATACTATTGTTTAAATTTTTTTGGTTTTTTGCCCAAATGTAAAAAAGAGATTTAAAATTCAAGGTACCCCTCAAAATTCAAATCTCTTTTATATTTCCATTATTTAAATTAATAATTCTAATCAACCGGTTACGAGTAATACCAGTTCATCATCAGGCTCTAAGACAATTACATCTTTGTCTGTCTCATATACCTGGTTTTCTTTACTTCCAAGCAATACCGGTGTATCTAAACCATCATTTTTCTCATCGGTTCTTGAGAAAATATATGTAGTATCATCCTTTACCACACCTAAAGGTATACTCTTATGATCAGTCACTTCATATACCCATAATATAAGCTCTCTCTTGTTCTTAAAGGTTAGATCCAAATCATATGATGAAAAGAGTTCAGATACATTTATACAC
>JAILGL010000078.1 GCA_024696825.1 Lachnospiraceae bacterium | reverse complement strand
AGAACCATTGAAAACAGTCTTGTAAAGGATTACATAGTATATACTAACGCTAAGGTTTATCCTGAGGTTATTAATTAAAGGGTACTTAAATGTTTTCGTAAATAGTTTCGTTGTGTTTTTGACGAGAAGGAAATAATTTTAAAAAAACAAATCAGTCGGTCAAACGTGGTCTAATACCTAAGATTACGCGAGACCGGCTGTTTTTTTATGTTAAGAAAATCTATATAAAATATTTCGAAAAAGTAGCACAAAAATGATTGTATTTAATGCCTGTCCGTGTTAAAATTATTATATATTGGGCCTGGGGTATAATGCCTGATATATGCTTATTTACAGTATTTATAAGGTGGGGAAGAAAAAAACGGAAGGAGAGGTATTTAGGTAATGAGTAGAAACAGGAAATTAAGGAAAAGAGTGATAGCCTTTGTAATGGCGTTTGCAATGGTTTTATCACTGGGAGGCGTTGATTTTTCTTCGGGAGAGAAGAAAGCAAAGGCGGCAGAAGGAGACTATGATCTCTATGAAACACAGACTGATGCATATCTTGCAGCTGCGGACTATAGGATTTATGAGTATAGTGCAGCATCTCTTGCAGCAGTAGGTGTGGATGTAGATGCTTGTAGAGGCCAGAGTACAGTAACAGGTTATGCCAAGGTTACTAAGGCTCACAGCTATTCCATGATAAGATTTAGTTCAGGTGGTACAGTCAAGGGTACTTCTAACAAAGCTCTTATCGGTCTTAAGCATGCCAGTGCAGATAATGCATCTTATCCAAACTATGTTATCCATGCAGGTTATGGAACAGAGGATGAAGGAACAGGTAAGGGTGAAGCAGGTTCAGGTATATATGCATTTCCAAATGCTAATACATCTAAGGCAAGTGATACCAGCGATGGCAATGAATTAATTATCAGATTTGCCATAAGAACCAAGGATACAGAGGCAAGACTTTTAGGTGTTGATTTTGGTAATGGCGAAGGATTTACTGTTAATGACGATGGTACTCTTACTAATGGATTTAACAAATCATTATATACCTTAGAGTCTACAACTGTTGATAGTACTGATTCTGATGGTTCTGCTTCAGATGAAGAAACAGATGACCTTACCCTTACAAAGGAAGGTCTTAAAAATGCTATTGATTACTGTAAGTCACTTAAGGCTGAGGATTATACAGCTGAGTCTTATGCAGAATTACAGGCAGCTATTCCTGTAGCAGAGGCTGCTTATGCAGTAGAAGATGATACAAGAATTAATTATAAGACAGCCAGAGATAAGTTAGAGAAAGAAAGATCTCAGCTTGTTCCAGCTACTATAGCTACGGATGGAAATCCAAAGGCATTTAGGATTCTTTCTAAGAGTGAAGTAACAAAGGAAATGGGTGCTGGTATTAACCTTGGTAATACTATGGAGGGTAACTCAGCTCTTACACCAAGTGAGACAAGCTGGCAGTCATTTAAGACAACTAAGGAATATATCAAATCTCTTCATGACATGGGATATAATACAGTAAGAATCCCTGTAACCTGGGGAACTATGATTAAGGATGATTATAGTATTTCTGAGGTTTGGATGAGAAGAGTTCAGGCAATTGTAAATTATTGTACTGACCAGGATATGTATGCAATAATTAATATTCATCATGATGGTATTGCAAACCATGATTACAGAGGAGATAATCCCAATGCATGGCTTAATACCTATGAGCAGGATATTGAAAAGGTTTATCAGAAATATGAAGGTGTTTGGAAGACTATAGCAAATAGATTTAAGGATTATGATGAACACCTTATTTTCGAAAGTATGAATGAGGTTACTGATGCACATAAGGGTTCTGATAATGAGGATGATGCAGTTTTACTTGCACTCAATCAGATTTTTATTAATACAGTTCGTGCAACAGGCTCTAATAATACAAAGCGTTGGCTTTCAATAACAGGTCGTTTTAGTACAACTAATGGTATTACAGAGATGCCTGAAGATAAGCTTGTAGATTCCAGTGCTGAGACTACAAGACTTATGTTTAATGTTCATATTTACAAGGGAAGCTATAATACCAGATGGTCTTATAGTGATAGTAGTAGTGGTCTTGAGTCTTTCTTAAGTTCGTTTAACAGTACCAGATCTAGAGTTGAAAAGCTTGATAAAAATATGCCTATTTATATAGGTGAGTATGGTAATTCGCTTCAGACTCAGGATGGTTCGGAGACTGGTTATAATAATGTTGAAAGAGGTCTTTTCAACGAATATGTAAGTATGCTTTGTGCATATTATGGAGCGGTTCCGGTATTATGGGATCAGGGTGGTTCAGCTTCTGATTATAAGTCAGCTGATAAAGGAACTCCTGTAACAGGAACATTTTTCTATATGAACAGACCAAGTAGTAAGGCAGTATTTAAGGATACTATCGATGGTGCCATGAGAGGAACATTCCTTGATTATACTTCTCTTGTAGGTACTAATACACTTAGAAGTCTTCTTGACTATGTATATATGAGTTATGGTCACGAGACTACTTCAGACAATGGTGTTTCTACTAATCCTGAGATAAATGAGATTACAGAAACAACTATTGAGGACCAGGTTAAGGTTAATGTTGGTGAGTACGAGAGCGTTGATTATACTATAACCCCTGAAGATACTAATGATGTTCTTCTTTGGAGTACAGATGATGATTCTATAGCAACAGTATTTAATGGAAAGATTCATGGTAAGAAGATTGGTT
>JAILGL010000050.1 GCA_024696825.1 Lachnospiraceae bacterium | reverse complement strand
ATATTGAGATTTTTACCAATACTGAAACATCTAATGTTTATGTAAATATCTTAACTGATAAGGGTTATGATATCTATATGACAGGTGGTTTCGGTCTGTGGAATAACTATGATGAAGATAGCGGAGAAGATAATTGGTGTGAGGATCCATTAAAGGAGATGGTTTTCTTTTCACTTGAAAAGATTACCATAGGTGCTGATGTAACAAGAACAATTGATGGATCTTTAGTTTCAGGATCTACTGAATTAACAGAGGTAGTAGTTGAAGAAGGTAATACTCTCTATACTACAAAGGACGGCATGTTATATGATTCTACAGGAGAAGAGTTACTTATTTTCCCTGTATGTGCCACAAATGAAGATGACTATTCTGCTACTATTCCTGACGGAGTAGAAACTGTAGGTGCATATGCACTTGCTGAGAATTGCTATGCAGAGTCAGTTATTGTTCCAGCTTCTGTTACTGAAGTTAAAGCTCATGCTTTTGATGGTATTGAGGATCTTGTGTCATTTACATTTAATGGTACAACACCTCCATCATTTGGAGAGGGTTGTTTTGATAATATTCCTGATGGATTTGCAATTTATGTTCCAGAGGGTTCAGAGGATGATTATGCTCAGGTGATTTCTGATAGTCTTGGTATAGATCTTAGTGAATATATAAAGACTATTGGTTCAAGTGGAGAGCCAATTGAGACAGCTACTTCAGAGGTTACAGAGAGTCCAGAGGAGACAGCTACAGCAGAGGTAACTGAGAGTCCAGAGGAGACAGCTACAGCAGAAGTAACTGAGAGTCCAGAGGAGACAGCTACAGCAGAGGTAACTGAGAGTCCTGAGGAGACAGAGTCAGTTGAGCCAAGTGAAGAGCCAAGTGAAGAGCCAAGTGCAAGTACAGAGCCTTCAGAAGAGCCAAGTGAAGAGCCATTTACATTTACTGCAATGGGTAATAAAGTTGATTCTATAACAGGTTCAGGTTATTATTCATTATCTATTAATACTGGAGGAAATAATTATGGATACTTTACAGGAAGTGAAGAATTCAGTATGCTCGGTATCACTGCTACAGTAAATAATCATTTATTTGCACTTCCTGATGCTTCTTCATATGTTGGAGATGATACAAATAAAGTAGATTTTAAAAATATCTGGTCAGGTCAGACTGATGACGTAATTGTAGCTACTAACGCAGAGGGTTATAAGTTAATTTGTAAAGCTTCATGTGAAGGTAATAATTGGGCTAATTCTGGTGTTGGAACTGTAATTGAAGATCCTAGTGGAAATCAGGAAGTATTTACAATATATACACTTGGATTTACATTAAGTCTTGCAAGTGATCCAATAGAGCCAAGTGCTTCACCAGAGACAACAGAGAGTCCGGAATCTACAGAGTCAGCAGACGTAACAGAGAGTCCTGCAGAGACAGAGTCAGCAGACGTAACAGAGAGCCCAGCAGAGACAGAGTCAGTTGAGCCAAGTGTAGAGCCATCAGTTGCTCCAAGTGAGAAACCTTCAGAGGTACCAAGTGATGTACCTTCAGAGGTGCCAAGTGATGAGCCTTCAATAGTACCAAGTGATGTTCCATCAATGGATCCAAGTATAGTTCCAAGTGAAGAGCCTTCAGAGTCAGCAGAGACAACAGAGAGTCCTGCAGAGTCAGAATCAGCAGTACCAACAGGTTCAGCTGTTGTTCCAACAAGTTCAGCAGTAACACCTACTGAGTCAGCTGTTGTTCCAAGTACTTCACCTTCAGCAAGTACAGAGCCAACTGTAAGTCCAAGTACTGAGCCTTCAGTTATTGGAAAGACATTTACTTATAAGAATGCTAAGTATAAGATTCTTACTAAGAATACAGTAGCACTTGTTAAGGTTACAAAGAAAAGTCTTAAGAAATTTGTAATTCCACCTACAGTTAAGTATCAGGGTGTTACATATAAGGTTGTTAAGATTAATGCAAATGCATTTAAGAATCTTAAGAAGATGAAGAATGTAACTATTGGTAAGAATGTTAAGACAATTACTGCAAAGGCATTTGTAAAATGTAATAAGCTTTCTAAGATTACTATTAAGAGTAAAGTGATTAAGAGTATTGGAAAGAACGCATTTGCAGGTGTTAAGAAGAAATGTGTAGTTATTTGTCCAAAGGCTAAGAAGAAAGTTTATACAAAGCTCTTTAAGAAGGCTAAGGCAACTAAGAGAGTTAAACTTAGATTCAAATAATTTGTAATTAAATAGTATTTTAATCTTAATATAATAATAATTTAAAAGCATTAACTCAGTCGTATTCTTTCGGCTGAGTTAATGTTTGTTAAAGGGAATTTTTTGGAGGGTGCTATGTTTGAAGAGTTAAAAAACAAGAATTTATTTAATATGGATGAAACTATAGCTGCTAAGATATTTGATGGTAAGGATTATCCCTGGCAGGTTCTTCCTGATATTGCTGAGTATATATTATGGCTTGGCAATTCTCTTTCAGAGGATGAGTATGAAAAACGTGGCGATAATATATGGATTGCAAAATCTGCAAAGTTGTACGATAATATAAGCATTGCAGGTCCTTGTATCATTGGTAAAAATACTGAGGTTCGCCCAAGTGCATTCATAAGAGGTAATGCCATAGTGGGAGAGAACTGTGTGGTAGGTAATTCTACTGAGCTTAAAAATGTAATACTTTTCAACAATGTTGAGGTGCCACATTATAACTATGTAGGTGATTCAATACTCGGTTATAAGGCTCATATGGGAGCAGGTTCCATTACCTCTAACATTAAGTCAGACAGAACCAATGTAACTATAAGAGTGGGTAAGGAGAGAATTGAAACAGGTCTTAGAAAGATGGGTGCTATATTAGGTAATTACGTGGAGGTAGGCTGTAATTCAGTCCTTAATCCAGGTACCGTTATCGGCTCTAATACTAATGTATATCCACTTTCAAGTGTAAGAGGATTTATTCCTAAGAGATGCATTTATAAATCTCAGGATGAGGTAATTATTAAGGAGTAATTCTTAAATTAAATAATGTTGAAAAATATAATATTCTCTAAGTGAAGTGCGGATATAACAATAAAGCTTGGAGAATATTATAAAATATATAGTAAGGAGTTAGAAATGTCAGATATTCATGTTCTTAGTCAGGATACTATAAATAAAATTGCTGCAGGTGAAGTGGTTGAGCGCCCTGCTGCAGTGGTTAAGGAAATGGTTGAAAATGCAATAGATGCTCATGCTAACTCTATAACAGTGGAAATTAAAGATGGAGGCATAAGTCTTATTCGTATTACCGACAATGGACGCGGTATTAAGAGAGATGATGTGGAAAATGCATTTATGCCTCATGCAACCAGTAAGATACGCGATATAACCGATTTAGAGAGCGTTTTAAGTCTTGGCTTTAGAGGTGAAGCCTTAGCCAGCATAGACGCCGTATCGCAGATGGAAATGCTTACTAAGACGGCAGAGGATTTTACGGGAACCAGATACACCGCTGAGGGTGGTCTAAACAAAGAAATTACAGAGACAGCATGCCCTGATGGCACTACATTTATCGTTAAAAATCTGTTTTTTAATACCCCTGCCAGAAAGAAGTTCCTTAAGAAGCCTGCTACAGAGGCAGGTTATATAAGTGATATGCTTGAGAGAATAGCTCTTTCTAATCCTGAGGTTAAGATTAGATTTATAAATCAGTCACAGGTTAAGCTTGAAACCGCGGGAAATGGGGATTTGAAGGATGCTATTTTTAGAATCTATGGTAGGGAAACTGCCAAAAATCTCATAGAGATTAATAATGAAAATGATATTATGAAGATTACAGGCTTTATAGGAAAGCCTTCCATAGTTCGTGGTAACAGGAAATGTATGAATTATTTTATTAATGGCCGTTATATTCAAAGTAATGTAATTCAGAAAGCCATTACAGAAAGCTTTTCTTCATATATCATGCTTCATAAGTTTCCATTTACCTGTCTTATGATAGATATGAATCCAAAGCTTACGGATGTTAATGTACATCCCCAGAAGATGGAGATTCGTTTTTCTGATGGTCAAAGTGTTTATTCCATGATTTATCATACCCTGGAAAATGCTCTTAAGGAAAGAGAGCTTATTCCGGAGGTTAATGTTTCTGATTTTAGAAAAAGTAATGCAATTATTGAGGATGTTAAAAAGCAGTCATCCATTAAGTATAAAACCGGTAAGACCGGTCTTCTTGGTGCGCCTATTTTAAATGATAAAAAAGGCTTTGGAGATGAGGTTAAGGCCTTAAGTAATATAGCTAAGGATATTGATAAGGATATTGAAAAAGATAGAGAAATAGATAAAGTAGTTGAGACTTCCAGTGCTATATTTAGTGATGAGAGCAGTGCGAAGAAGGGTGAGGCAGAGGTCTTTAAGGCAGAAGACCTTATGGAAAGAGAGGAAATCTCACAAACACAGGATACAAAGGAAATAATTGAAATTAATGAAATTCCACCAACACAGGAAATAGAAGAAACCGTAGAAGCACCTAAGCCTGGGGTTTATGACCGCTTATTTAAAGAGGCAGAAACTGAGATTTCCTATAAAGAGGATGAAGATAAAAAGGGCCAGTTAAATATATTTGAGACTGATAAAAAATTCATGGATGAAAAGATTATTAATGAGACTCAGATTATTGGCCAGGTATTTAATACCTATTGGATTATTCAATATGAAAATGATATGTATATAGTGGATCAGCATGCCGCTCATGAAAAGGTGAATTTTGAGCGCTTTATGGCAAAGATTAAGAATTCATCTATTACCTCTCAGCAGCTAGAGCCACCTATAATTATTACTCTTTCTCTTAGAGAAGAGGAGTATATTAATGAACATTTGGATGAATTTAAGGAGCTAGGCTTTGTAATAGAGCCATTTGGTGGTAAGGACTATGCCCTTACAGGAGTTCCTGAAAACCTGCCGGAAATAGGCGCTAAAGGGCTTTTTAGTGAGATGCTGGATTCACTTCTTTCAGAGTCTAATAATCATAAATCAACTGACTTTAAGATGAAGGTTGCCACCATGTCCTGTAAGGCCGCAATTAAGGGTAATATGAGATTCCAAAGGGATGAGATGGAGAATCTCTTAAAAGAACTTATGACTCTTGAAAATCCTTATAACTGCCCACATGGCCGACCAACCATGGTTAAGTTTGAGAAAAAGGATTTGGAAAAAATGTTTAAGAGAATTGTAGACTAAGGGACATTGCTACATATGTACCTATAAGATAGATTTTGTAGAAGAATTAAACGAAAGGTTTATTATGCTAAAGGATAACTCTTTAATAGTTATATCAGGCCCTACGGCAGCAGGTAAAACTGATATTAGTATAGAGCTTGCAAAGAAGATTAATGGTGCTATTATTTCTGCAGATTCCATGCAGGTCTATAAGGGGATGGATGTTGGAACAGCTAAGATTACACGGGATGAAATGCAGGGAATAAAGCATTATATGATAGACATTTTAGAGCCTGCGGATGAATTTAATGTATACATTTTTAAGGAGCTTGTAAAAAAATGTATAGAACAAATAAGGGGAGATAATAAGGTTCCAATTCTTGTGGGAGGTACAGGCTTTTATATTCAGGCTGTAACTAAGGATGTGGATTTTACGGAAAATGAAACGGATACAAAGTACCGTGAAATGCTTATGGATAAAGCTGATAAAGAGGGGGCTAAAGCCTTACATAAAATGCTTGAGGAGGTTGATCCTAAGGCTTCTAAGGAAATCCATGAGAATAATGTTAAAAGAGTTATTAGAGCCCTTGAGTACTATAAAGAGACGGGGATGAGAATCTCTGAGCATAATGATTCTCAGAGGGATAAAGAAAGCGCCTATGATTTACACTATTTTGTAATTACCTGTGAGAGAAGTGTGCTTTATGACAGAATCAACAGGCGCGTGGATATAATGCGTGAGGGTGGCCTTTTAAAAGAGATGATAGGACTTTTACTTAGCGGAGTTAATAAGAATATGACCTCTATGAAG
>JAILGL010000021.1 GCA_024696825.1 Lachnospiraceae bacterium | reverse complement strand
AGCCTCAGCCTTCTTCTCACCGCCATAAACACTCACCATTGAAAGCACGAGTGCAAGCGCCATCATCGTTCCCATTATTTTCTTAAAAACTTTACCTTGCATAAATAATCCCTCCTGTTATTTTTTAATGCAATTGTTACTTTTAATTCTTTTGCATTTATATAATTGTGTAAAAAATATAAAATACATTTTAATTTAATAGCTCCATCATTTGCTAATCCATCAGTTAACAAAGTATTAGTTATATATGTTAAATATATGGAAAAATACAAAAATACAGTTGTAGCTACGTTAATTTTAGTCTTTCTATGCTATATTTGTCAATAATATTATTATAAACAATTATTAACATTTGTTAATTTTTAGATATTCACCTTCCTATAATCACCTTATTCTCCGTCACGATTGATTATTACACATTTTTCTGTTAGAATTAGTACAGATTTTAAGTCTTTCTAAATAAATACAACCATCACAAGGGGAATCGATATGACAGAACATTTCAAAAAAATGAGCAGGACATTTATATACCTGGTGCGCTGCGTAATGCGCGGAGAAAAACCTAATCCTGCCAAATTTTCAAATGATATTAATTTTTCTATTTTTTATAAATTTGCTGAATCTCAGAGTCTTTCCGCCATTTGCTGTATGGCCCTCGACTCCGCCGGTTTGCTGGATGAAAAGTATATGAGCCCTGAGCTTATAAAAATGTGGACCGACGCAAGAGATAAAGCCATCAGAAAAAATATATTGCTGGATTTTAAGCGCGACGAAATATGCGCTTTTATGGAGGAAAAACGCATTTGGTACATGCCTCTTAAAGGCGTTATCTTATGCACCCTCTACCCACATCCCGGAATGCGCCAAATGTCCGACAATGACATTCTTTTCGATATGAACGGCCGCGAAAAGGTTCACATGTTTTTCATGGATGCGGGGTTTGAATGTAAATCATATAACAGAGGTAATCACGATGTTTATATGATGGAACCAATTTATAACTATGAAATGCATGTTTCCCTGTTTTCCGATGGTTCAGGCAAGGCATTGTATGAGTATTATAAAAATATCAAGGCTAAGCTAATTAAAGACGATAATAACGACTACGGGTATCATTTTACCCACGAGGACTTCTATCTTTATTTTCTCACCCACGCCTACAAGCACCACTCAGGCGGCGGTACTGGCTTTAGAACCCTGCTGGATGAATACGTATATATGAATCATTATAAGGATACACTGGACTGGGATTATGTTAGGACAGAGCTTGAAAAGCTTGAAATAAGCGAGTTTGAAAGAGATTTGAGGCACCTGGCAGGTAAGCTTTTTGGATATGATGCTGATAGGAATTATATGTTAGGGGATGAAGAGATTCAGGAGGCTAAGAGGGCTAAGGATTCAAAGGATGGCAAGATTTCTAATAATTATAGTGCTACTAAAAATTCTGGGGGAGCTAAGTTTTCAAGGAAGCTCACCCTCAACGAAAAACATATGCTCGCTAACATGCTTACTCTCGGAACCTACGGAAACGTTAGTAACTGGACCATAAGCAAACTCAAAGGTTTCCAGACAGAGAAAGGACTTATAGGAAAGCTCATTGCCAAGATTAAATACCTAAAGGCTAGGCTTTACCCTTCCTCATCAACCTTTAAAGAAGCCTTTCCATTCTTTTACAAATACAAGATTTTCCTGCCATTACTCCCACTCTACAGATTTGGCCGTTCCATGATTAAGAACAGGACCAATGTGGTGGCTGAGATTAAGGAGTATTTTAAGTATTAGAGTGTTATTTGTATTAGAGTGTTATTTGTTAAAATTATATATTAGGATTATTCTATTAGGGAACTTTTTGGAAAATATTCCATCAAAAAGTTCCCTAATTTTATTATTTTTTGTTTTTCTTATTTTTCTTATTCCACTTTTCCCAGTGAAGTAAATTTTAATAAGTTTTAAGGGGGCTTTAGGGGTGATTTTAGGATTGTTATTTTAGGTTTTTTCTATAAATTATACCGTTCTACTTATGTCGAATGTTTTTGAGTGTTTTGATGAGTTCGGGTGTGAAATTTAGTTAAAACCAACTTAATGTGGATGTGAGGATTCTTCATGGTGAATTGTAAATTTATGGCTTTTCTTGTTGATCTGATTTTCTTCCTACCCCTGTCACTTTTCTCCTAAACCTGAAATCTTCCTCTCAAATTTAACCCTCTCAGAGCCTCATATACAGCTTTTTAATTTATATTTGTATATTTCATCTCTTTAAATCAAAAAAAGGCCATACACGACTGCATATGACCTTTTGTTAAACTTATTCGATTTTATATTCGATTTTATAATCAATCCTTTGGCACCTTAACCTTAAGCTTCTTAAGCTTCCAGATTTCCTTAGCGTACTCTTCGATGGTTCTGTCTGATGAGAACTTACCGCTCTTAGAAACGTTCTTGATAGCTGCTGCAGCCCAAGCGTCCTCGTCCTGATAGAAGGCATCAATCTTTCTTCTTGCCTCATCGTAAGCATGGAAATCCTTGAGGATGAAGTACTGGTCAGCTCTTCCGCCACAACCGTCAAGAAGAGAATTATAAATCTCTCTGAACTCGTCGTAGTTACCATGTGAATAAGTACCATCTACAAGCTGAGTGAGTACGGCACGAATCTCTGTGTCGACATTGTAAATGTCGCGTGGATTGTAGCCACCCTCATTTTCATACTTAATAACCTCATCTGAAGATAAACCGAAGATAAATGCATTTTCCTCGCCAACCTCTTCAACAATCTCAACGTTAGCACCGTCCATAGTACCGAGTGTAATGGCACCGTTAAGCATGAACTTCATGTTTGAAGTACCTGAAGCTTCCTTGCTGGCTGTAGAAATCTGCTCGCTGACATCAGCTGCTGCAAATATAAGCTCTGCATTTGAAACTCTGTAGTTCTCGATAAATACGACCTTCATCTTACCCTTGATGCTCTCGTCGTTATTGATTACATCACCAACGCTTGTAATAAGCTTGATGATCTGCTTAGCTCTGATATATCCTGCTGAAGCCTTAGCTCCGAAAATATATGTATGAGGATAGAAATCCATGTCCGGATTTCTCTTAAGCTCATTGTAAAGATACATAATGTGAAGGATGTTAAGGAGCTGTCTCTTATACTCGTGGAGACGCTTAACCTGTACATCAAATATAGAACGAGGATCAACCTCTATTCCATTATGCTCCTTTATGTACTTAGCAAGGCGAACCTTGTTCTGATACTTAATATTCATGAATTCCTTGCGTGAAAGCTCATCCTGTGCATAAACGCCAACGCCTTCAATCTTAGGAAGGTCAGTAACCCAATCATCTCCAACCTTACCTGTTACCCAATTTGCAAGGAGTGGGTTAGCATGGAGAAGGAAACGTCTCTGTGTGATACCGTTAGTCTTATTGTTAAATTTCTCAGGCATCATAAGATAGAAGTCTCTAAGCTCCTGCTTCTTAAGAATCTCTGTGTGAAGTCTCGCAACACCATTTACAGAGAAGCTTGCTGCGATTGCAAGATGCGCCATTTTAACCTGGCCATCATAAATGATTGCCATAGAACGAACCTTGTCATCATTTCCAGGATATTCTTCCTGAATCTTTATAATAAATCTTCTGTTAATCTCTTCTACAATCTGATAAATACGTGGAAGAAGTCTTGAGAAAAGCTCTAATGGCCATTTTTCAAGGGCTTCTGACATGATGGTGTGGTTAGTGTAAGCACAGGTCTTGTTAGTAATGTACCAAGCCTCATCCCACTCTAAACCATACTCATCCATGAGGATACGCATAAGCTCAGCTACTGTAACTGTTGGATGTGTATCATTTAACTGGAAGCAAACCTTCTCGTAAATCTTCTTGATATCGTCATGTTTTTCCATATATTTGGAAACAGCTCTCTGCACACTTGCAGAAACGAAGAAATACTGCTGCTTAAGTCTGAGCTCCTTACCAGCCATATGATTATCATTAGGATAAAGAACCTCACAAATGGTACGGGCAAGATTCTCCTGCTCAACAGCCTTCTGATAGTCACCCTTATCAAATGAATCTAAGTTAAATGTATCGATTGCCTCAGCATCCCAGATTCTTAAGGTGTTAACTACATTGTTATTATAACCTACAATAGGTAAATCATAAGGAACTGCAAGTACTGACTGACAATCCCTCTGAATGAATTTATCGCGACCATGCTCGTCTCTCTCGACTGCAACATATCCGCCAAACTTAACCTCTACAGCATACTCAGGACGCTTAATCTCAAATGGATTACCATACTTTAACCAGTTGTCAGGCTTCTCTACCTGATATCCATTTTCAATCTTCTGCTTGAACATACCATACTTATATCTGATACCGCAGCCATAAGCCGGGTAACCTAAAGTTGAAAGGGAATCTAAGAAACATGCAGCAAGTCTTCCAAGACCACCATTACCAAGTGCTGCATCCGGCTCCTGATCCTCTACTACGTCAAGGTTAAGACCTAATTCCTCAACCGCTTCCTTAATAGCTTCATTACCCTTAAGTGCTATGATTATGTTACCGAGGGCTCTTCCTGTTAGGAACTCCATGGAAAGGTAATATACTGTCTTAGCATCTTTTTCTTCGATAGTCTTATGGGTAGCCATCCACTGATCAACTACGATATCCTTAACTGCATAAGAAACAGCCTGGAATATCTGCTGGTCACTTGCTTCCTTAATAGACTTTCTGGAAAGTACCTTAAGGTAGTCCTGAACCTGTTTTTTGAAATCATCTTTATTAATTTCTGCCATTGCTCTCTCCAATCCTTTTTTATTCATCACTTTAAAGGCAACATTTTAAATGCTTCTCCACATCAAACATAGCCAAATGATTATAATATATCCCCATACATTATATAGTTTTTTCCCCGATAAAAAACCATGTAGTAGTATATTAAACTAAAATGTAAAAAAAATCAAGCATTTTCGTGGATTTGGGGCTCTTTTTTTAAGGTCAATTTTAGCCTACATTTAAACCTTTATATTCCACTAAAAAAGCCTGTAAATAAACGCGTTATAAAAGAATTTACATTTATTTACAGGCTTGT
>JAILGL010000009.1 GCA_024696825.1 Lachnospiraceae bacterium | reverse complement strand
ATCAACGGTTTAGACGACGATGTTAAAACCGCTAAGGAAGAATTAAAGGAAGCAAAAAATAACCTCAAAGCATTTAAAAAATATGTTAAGGGAAATGTAATTAGAGCTGAATATTCAGGCACTATCACTTCTCTCGAACTTACCAAAAATGACACTATAGATGAGGGTGACGAAATCGCTTCCTACATGGATGCAGATTCAATCTCCATGTCAGTGGATGTTTCAGAGGAAGACGTAATGCAGATTAAAACCGGCGACAGCGTATATGTTGAACTTTCAGCTTATCCAGATGAAAAATATAACGCCACCGTAAGTTCTATCTCACAGGAATCTTCAGGAACCAGCACTGTTAGCTATCCCGTTGTAGTAAGTATAGACGGCGACACCAGCAAGATTTACTCAGGTATGAGCGGTAAAGCTACATTTATCCAGAGTGAGGTTAAGGACGTACTTTATGTATCTAACAAAGCCATAATTACAGATGGAGATGACTCCTACGTACTTATCAAGCAGAAGGATGGAAGCTCTAAGAAAACCAAGGTAACCACAGGCTTCACAGATGGCCACAATGTAGAGATTACCGAGGGCGTAGAGGAAGGCGATACCCTTTATATCGAGAGCCTATCTGAGTAAGAAAATAAAAAAAACAAGTAACAAATCAACATCAAATCAGCTTGATTTTGTAAAAATAATAAACAGCAAATCAGCTTGATTTTGTAAATAAAATTTACAGTAAACCAGCTTGATTTTGTAAAAATAATAAACAGTAAATCAGCTTGATTTTGCAAATAAAAACAGGAGGTGACCACTATGAAATTTAAGGAAATTTTAAGGCTTGTATTTATCAATTTAATACAAAACAAATTTAAAGTAATACTCACTTCCATAGGTATAGTAGTTGGCGCTGCAACAATAGTAATGGTTATAGCCATTGGAAAAGGCGGAAAGTCAGATGTTGCAAAGCAGTTTAAAAACTTAAATGCAGGCGCTATAGATATATCATATACAGACGAGACAGAAAGTAACTCAGGAAATGGATCAAACTCGGGAATGCCTGGCGGAGGTATGATGCCAGGCGGAGGCGGTCCTGGTGGAGACTCTAACAGTTCCGGAAATAATAGCAACTCTTCTAACTCAAGTAAAAAAAGCAGTTCAAATAGTTCCAGTGCTAACAGCTCAAGTAAAAAGAGTTCAAACTCAAACTCAAGCAGTTCAAGTTCTTCCAGCAAAAAGAGTTCCACAACCACAAGCGCAAAAAGCTCCAACTCATCTAACACAAGTGGTAATAACGGTGGTCCTGGCGGAAATGGCGGCCCTCCTGATATGGGAAATATGGGCGGTAATTCTAACTCAGGTTCAAAGTCAGGTAACTCTAACAGAGGCATGATGGGCTTTGGCATGAACAAAAATGAGAAGATTACTCTCACAACTGATGACATGGATGATATCACAACATTTGTATCAGGCCTAAGTGATGCAACTATTTCCTACACCACCAAATCCACAGTTGAAGGTGGAGACCTTGAGGAAGAAACCTCCTACACCATCGCAGGTGTTAAGGAAAACTATAAAGACATGAGCAACCTTTCCATGAGCATCGGATCCTTTATAACTACTGAGGATGATGACAATAAGGAAAAGGTTTGTGTACTTGGATATTCCCTTGCAAAGGAAATATTTGGAGATGTTACAGACGCCTATGACAGCACCATTTACATTGACGGCAGAGCCTATATCGTAAATGGAGTTCTTAAGAAAATGGGATCAGTTTCATCAGGCATTAGCCCTGACACAAGTATATTTATCCCTTATCAGACAGGCGTAAAATATATAACCGGAAGCGATGTAAACCCTACTATCACAGTAATTGCATCAGATGTAAATCAGGTAAGTAAGCTTAAGAAAAGTATCAAAAAGGTGCTTGCAAAATCTTATCCAAACTCATCATTTACAATCGCTGACGCAGGTAGCAAGATGAACGCAGCCCTTAAGTCTTCAAAGACACTTACAACTCTTCTGTTTGCAATGGCTGCCATCGTATTTACAGTAGGTGGTATCGGTATCATGAACGTTCTATTTGTATCTATCAAGGACAGAACGGAGGAAATCGGTATACTGAAAGCAATTGGCTGCACCAAGAAAAATATCCTTACAGAGTTTCTCTTAGAGGCTTGTTTTATAAGCATTATAGGAGGACTAATTGGAATCGGCCTAAGCTTCTTTATAACGCCTATTGTGCAAAACTTTAATGTAACAGTTGAGCACTCCCTAAATGGCGCAGTCCTATCACTGCTATTTGCAGTACTTACAGGAACAATCTTCGGAATCTACCCGGCATATAAGGCATCAAGACTTGTACCTGTAAGAGCTCTTAACCAGGATTAAAGAATAGCAGGCGGCTGGCAACCTGCGAATGTGCTGGTCACATGAGAATTCAGATAGGAGGGATACTATGAAACTATTTAAAGAAAACGAATCAGATGCAACTGATAACAGTGTCAAAAACACTGATTATACTATAAAAACCGAAGGTTTGAATAAAACCTATACCGTAGGAAATGAGAAACTAAACGTCCTGAAAAACGTTAACTTTGAAGTAAAAAAGGGCGAGTTTGTCGCAATCCTCGGTCCTTCAGGCTCAGGAAAATCAACACTTATGAATATCATCGGCTGCATGGATGTAGCTGACAGCGGAAAGTATTATCTTGACGGAATACCTATTCATGAGCAAAAGGAAAAAAGCCTGAACAGCATAAGAAATACCAAGATAGGCTTCATTTTTCAGAACTATCATCTGGTACCAACCTATACCATAGTTCAAAATGTAATTATGCCCCTTCTTATGCGTGGAATTAGCTACAACGATGCTGTAAAAATGTCCATGGATACTATCAATATGCTTGGTCTCTCAGACCGTATAAAGCATAAGCCCCATGAATTATCCGGCGGGCAGAAACAGCGCGTAGCCATAGCCAGAGCACTTGTTGGAGACCCTTCTCTTCTCCTCGCAGATGAGCCAACAGGTGCTCTAGATAGAGAAAGTGGTAAAGAGGTTTTAAAGCTCTTTAATAAATTAAATGAAATGGGAAACACCATTGTAATGATTACTCATGATCATCACGTTGCCGAACATGCACAGCGAATTGTTAACATAATAGATGGAAATCTTACTGTAAATTAAGCCATTTAATCGTGTTGATTTTTTATAAATAATATATTATAATTAGTCAATATTATTGATTAGGAGGTTGAAATTATGGCATGTTTCGTAGTACCAGCTGTTGAAGCAGTTGTAACAACAACTGTAAACGCAGTATTAAAGCATAAAGAAGCAAAGAAAGTTTCTGCTGAGAGCGTAGATCATGTTGATTCAGAGTCTACAGAATTAAGTGTTGAGCATACTTCTCACATTCCATTTACCAGAAAGCTTTCATGGCTTAATAAGCTCCTTTGGGGCGGTTCAGGATTACTTGCATTTGAGCACCTTTGGCATGGAGAGATTACTCCTTGGGCACCATTTCTTACAGCCGCTACTTCTAAGGCGGACACCATTGAGATGTTCCACGAGATGTCTACAGTAGGAGTTGGCATGGCCGTACTTATTACAGGTGTTTGGTCAGGTATGTTAGTAGTATCACATTTAATGGAGAAAAAGCAGGAGAAAGAGATTCAGGAGGAATCCTAAGATGGAGAGATTTACAATTAGCGGTGACGAGAATATGAGTGAGGTTATCGCAAAACATCCTGAGGTTGCTACTGTTCTTATGGATATTGGAATGGGTTGCATCTATTGTCCAGCTTCCCAGTCAGAGTCCATTGCAGAGGCATGTGTCGTTCATGGAATCGATGCAGATGCATTAATTGAGTATATTAATGGTGAATATCAGGATGAGCTTGAAGAGCGCGAAAAAATTCGCAATCAGCAGCTCGCAGAGCAGTCTAATTAATAGTCTTAAAGAACAGACTTAATTAAAGAGACTCAATCAAAAGACTTGATTAACAGGCTTAGCTCAAATTTTCAAATAATAATAAAATTAAAAAGAGTCCTTATGATATGTACCCAGAATCCTGGACACATATCATAGGGGCTCTTTTTTTAACCAGATTATCATAAAACCATTGTGAAATAATCGTGAAATAATCGCCAAATTATGTTGAAATTATTGTGAAATCCTTGACTATTTGGCAAATATATGGTAAATTACATACGTTGTGTCTGTGTATCAGACATGGTTATTTTTTTAAGTTTTAGGAGGCATATTATGAAAGGTACAGTAAAGTGGTTTAATGCAAAAAAGGGTTACGGATTTATCTCAGATGAGACTGATAAGGAAGTATTCGTACACTTCTCAGCACTTCAGATGGATGGATTCAAGGTTCTCGAGGAGAACGATCAGGTAGAGTTCGACGTAGTAGAGGGCGAAAAAGGACCACAGGCAGCTAACGTAGTAAAGGTTGGCTAATTATTTTTAGTTAGGTTATTGCATTAATCATTTTAATTTTAATATTTTGCATTAGTTTTCTTTTGCGTATATAGGTATTAAAAGTTTAAGGTTTTTTATTCAATGACTTAGAAATTCAAGAAGCCGTACATCCGGTTATGGATGTACGGCTTTTTTTGTTGTCCTTTATTGTTATTGTTATTCTTTTATCACAAATCTGCAAACCCCTGCTATTAGCATACCAAGCCAATAATCTTCGACTTAGTTTCCTTCCAATCTCAAATCACTCTATTACTTATTTCTTACTCTTATTTCTTACTCTTCCTTCTCCTTCTCAACCCTTAAAATATCATAAGGATCAAGCTCTATATCACCCTCAAGCTTTATACCAACCATAACGCTTGGATGTGGGCAATTCTCGATGGCCTCACCCTCTGCGTCATACATTTCGCTAACCTTGCAAATGATGTTATCCTTCTTAGGACGCATGATTTCGATGGTATCGCCAACGCTGAATTTATTCTTCTGTTCAAACCAGGCAATTTTCTTGTCATCCACATTTTTAATAATGCCCAAAAATGAATATCTGGTGACATAAGTATTATTATCATAAACCTGAGATTCGTGGTCAGGCTTGCCATAGAAAAAGCCCGTTGTGAACTGTCTGTATGTACATTTGGATATCTCATCCATATAATGAGGCATACGCTCCTTATAGAGCTCCTCAGAGGTGAAATAATCGTCGATAGCCTCTCTATAGGTCTTAGCGATACAAGCCACGTAAAGAGCTGTCTTCATGCGGCCCTCCACCTTAAAGCTGTTAATACCGGCATTAACCATATCAGGAATATGCTCAATCATGCACAAATCCTTGGAGTTAAATATATAGGTACCGCGTTCATTTTCATAAACCGGCAGATACTCTCCAGGTCTGTTCTCTTCCATGACATAATATTTCCATCTGCAGGGATGAGTGCAGGCTCCTCTGTTAGCATCTCGACCTGTAAAATAATTACTAAGGAGACATCTTCCTGAATAAGAAATGCACATTGCACCATGAATAAATGTCTCGATTTCCAAATCCTCAGGAATGTTTTTCCTCAATTCCCCAATCTCTTTTATGGAAAGCTCTCTAGCTGATACGACACGTGTAGAACCTAGTGTTTTCCAGAAATTATAGGTCATGTAATTTACATTGTTTGCCTGTGTACTGATGTGAATTTCTATCTCAGGGCATATCTCTCTTGCCAGAGTAAAGACTCCCGGATCAGAAATTATTAATGCATCAGGCTTAATATTTTTAAGCTCAGCAAAATATTTTTTTATACCCTCTAAGTCGTCATTATGAGCTGTAATATTTGCAGTAACATATACCTTGGCATTATGCTCATGAGCAAATTCGATTCCCTCCTTCATATCCTCAAGAGAAAAATTCTTCGCCTTTGCTCTAAGACTAAACATATCGCCGCCTATATATACGGCATCTGCACCATAAAGAACGGCTATTTTTAAGACTTCAAGACTTCCTGCCGGAGCCAGTAATTCAGGTTTTTTCATACATTTTTCCTCACTTTTTTACGTGTACGCCAACTTTTTCTGCACCTTGGTGCTTTTCCCAAATCATACAGCCACATTTTACAACTTATTATAAGGCCTTACAAGCCCTATAACTTCACCGAAAGGCTTATTCCATCTCCTATCGGTAAAATGGACGTAGACAGCCCCTCGTTATGTGTCAGCATAGTTACGTACTCTCTCATCCTTGAATGAATTGTCCTGTCGCGCCTATTTACAGAATAACGCGATTCTATAATATCTCCATCGTGAAGAATATTATCTGTTATAAGTATTCCACCCGGTTTTAAAACTGAAAGTAAGATGGGAAGCATGGCCGGATATTGGCCCTTTGCGGCATCCATGAAAATAAAATCAAACTCCTCTGAAATCTCGGATTCTAAGGTGTCATCGAAATTGTCTAAAGCATCAGACTTCTCAACTTCCTCTTCTTTCTCGGCCTGTCTTAACTTGTCAAGTTCTTCCTTAATCTGCAGTGCATCCCCCTCTATAAGCTTTATTTTCCCGTATTTATCGTATTTTGAAATGTTTTCCTTAGCCTTTTTAATTCTGGCCGGAACCTTTTCAATAGTGATAATTCTCGTGTCCTCGTCAGTATATTCGGACATAAGAAGTGCTGAAAACCCTACAGCCGCACCTATTTCTAATATATTCTTTGGCTTGTGAATCTTCAGCAACGTTTTTAAAAAGGTCTGGACGGGTTTCCTGATAACAGGAACCTCGTCCTGGACCGCTTCGTTATAAATTTTTTTTAATGATACAGGAAGATTCCAGCTTTCATAGTCTATATACGCTTCTAAACGCTGATTTATAAGCTTTTCTCTTTCCAATTAAATCTCCTTACGACAAAATTAATTCAACTAATCTGTCTCGTTTATTAACTCTAAGCAGATTAAATTAAATCAATTCCATCAATCCATAAAACTGGTGTCTATATCGCTTTCCTCTAATAATTTATCAGAAATCCTTTTAACATACATACAGTAAGCATGCTCCAAACGAAGGAATTCAGTAATCATGGCATTTTTAGCAAGATCATCAAATTCATTCTGAAGCTTGTCATTTTCTGCGAAAAAATCAAGGTTTTCTGAGAGCTGTAAAGTTATATTTTTCTTTCTGTATTCAGAAATTCTGGCACAATGCTCAGGATATTTTTTAATCTCATTTAAAGCAGTTTTATACTGGGTATATTCCTGAGAATCCTTTATAACTCGTATTAACTCTTCCAAAATTACATCAGCTTCGTTCACTACTCAACCTCCATAATGATAGGTAAAATCATTGGGTTTCTGCGCATCTTCTTCCAGAGATAATCACTTAAGGAATCCTTAATCTCTGTCTTGATTCTTGACCAGTCAGATACATTATTATCAAGGCATCTCTCAAGGGCTGAATATACGATATTCTTAGCCTCGTCTAAAAGATACTCTGACTCTCTAACATATACAAAACCTCTGGATACAATGTCCGGGCCACTTAAGAGTCTGTTGGTAAATTTCTCGAGAGTCATAACGATGATAATAAGACCATTCTCTGACAGATGCTGTCTGTCACGAAGAACGATATTTCCTACATCTCCGACTCCAAGACCATCAACCATAACACCCTGTGCCTGAACCTTACCAACAAGTGCTGCGTGCTTCTTATCTATCTCAAGCACATCACCGGAACCAAGGATAATTGTGTTCTCCTTAGGCACTCCAAGCTCCTGTGCAAGCTCTGCCTGAGCAGTTAAATGTCTGTGCTCACCATGTACAGGAATAGAATACATTGGCTTAACAAGTGTGTAGATAAGCTTCATCTCTTCCTTAGAAGCATGTCCTGAAACGTGTGTATTCTGGACAATAACCTTAGCACCCTTTTCAGTAAGCTCATTAATAACCTTAGCAACGCTCTTCTCATTACCAGGAATAGGTCTTGAACTGAAGATTACAGTATCCTCAGGATCGATAGAAACCATCTTGTGAATGTTAGCAGCCATCCTTGAAAGAGCCGCCATAGACTCACCCTGGCTACCTGTAGTAATGAGAACAAGCTTCTCAGGTGGGTAGTTCTTCATCTGGTCCATCTCGATAAATGTTCCCTCAGGGCAACTGAGATAACCAAGTTCAGTAGCGGTAGAAATAACATTTACCATACTTCTACCCTCTACAACTACCTTTCTGTCGTATTTCACAGCAGAATTTAAAATCTGCTGAACTCTGTCTACGTTAGATGCGAAGGTCGCAACGATAATTCTTCTATTTTCATTTTCTGAAAAGATATTGTCAAATGCTTTACCAACTGTCTTTTCAGACATTGTGTAACCCTCTCTCATAACATTGGTAGAATCGGCCATGAGAGCGAGAACGCCTTTCTTTCCAAGCTCGCCAAGTCTCTGCAAATCAATTGGCTCACCATTAACAGGAGTATAGTCAATCTTAAAGTCTCCTGTATGCACGATTACACCGTATGGTGTGTTAATTGCAAGAGCCGCAGAATCAGCGATACTGTGGTTTGTACGAATAAATTCTACCTTAAAGCAACCCAGTAAAATGGTCTGACCGTAAGACACAACCTTTTTCTGAATTGGTGGGTCAAAGGTATGCTCCTTAAGCTTACTGTCAATAAGTCCCATGGTAAGCTTTGTCGCATAAACAGGAGCATTAATCTCCTTTAAAACGTAAGGAAGAGAACCGATATGATCCTCGTGTCCATGGGTAATTACAAAGCCCTTAACCTTATCTGCGTTATCCTTGAGATAAGAAATATCAGGGATAACCAAATCAACTCCAAGCATATCATCATCTGGGAAAGACAAACCACAGTCAACAACTATGATGTCGCCATTGCACTCAAATGCAGTGATATTCATACCAATCTGCTCAAGTCCTCCCAAAGGAATAATCTTAACACCCTTGCCGATAAGTGTTGATGGTTTCTTGTTATCCGGGTTGGATAATAGTTTGAAATAATGTTCAATTAAGCCATCATTTTCATCAACTGGAGCGTCTACAACATTAGTTCCGGTTTTACTACTTCTAGGCATCTCAACCACCTTTCTTTAAAAACTGTTTTCAAAATTTCTCTTAATTTCATTTTCAAATACAAATTCTGGGATTTTAATAAAACACTAATCAAGATTCAAAATCCACATCATCTGACATAAGCTGAGCAAAAATCTGACTAACTGCCTCTAATTCATCTTCATCATCAACAGACTCTAAGGTAATATCCTCTTCATCCTCGCCTGTTTTCTTCATGATTATACACTCAACTTCAACTTCCTTAGGCTCATCAACTCTCTGAACCTCTCCATCCTTGTAAATAAATTTCATATTCTCTTCATCATCTTCAAGTTCACTTTCAACATCAAAGTCAACATTTTCAGTCATAAGAAAATAATCATCTCCGTTAATGGTAGTCTGAGCAATAATTTTGAGTCTCACATCCTCACCATCTTCGTCCTGAAACTCAATAATATCGTCCATCTCTTCGTAATCTGCCATTAATTCATACCTCCATTTTTCAATCTTTAAATATTGTCCAAATATTTAATTACTAAATATTTATCCTCTAGTTTATTAGTAACATTTTATAATTTATCCTTCATCAGATTCAGTTCCTTCAGCCGTTTTAGCTGTCTCAAGAGAATCCAAATAAGTCTTCAAAATAAGTGAAGCCGCAATCTTATCAATGTAATGCTTACGTCTTTCTTTCTTAACGTTGCCCTCTTCTAAAACCTCATCAGCAGAATGAGTCGTAAGTCTCTCATCCACATATTCCACAGGGAGTCCTGTTCTTCTCGCAACGTCTGCACCAAATGCACGAACCTTTTCGCACATTTCTCCCTCTTCGTTATTCATTTTCTTTGGAAGGCCGATAACCACCTTCTCAACCTTATATTCCTTAATGATTCTTTCAATTTCCGCATAAGTTCTACGAAGCTTATTCGTTCTGTCACGGAAAATGGTTTTCAAAGGCTGAGCAGTCATATAAAGCTCATCGCTTAAAGCAACTCCCACAGTCTTATCACCATAATCAAGTCCTATAATTCGCATAGTGCCCCCTTTCTGGCAGTTTCATTTGATAGAACAAAATGCTTAATCCAAATCCATTCAATCAAATAAAACACAAACAATACAATACATCGCAAACCTTAAACAAGGCATAAATATATTAGAGAAATGTTTTATAAATGGGCATAGTTTCCCCATGTTCTGCCATCAAACGCCCTAGTTAAAATGATTTGCAATATAGTCCTCAAGTAAATATTCAATTATTTCATCACGCTCAACACGCATAATCAGGCTTCTTGCACCTTTATGACTGGTAATATAAGTTGGATCACCACTCATTACATAACCAACTATCTGATTTACAGGGTTATACCCTTTCTCACTTAATGCCTCATAAATACTGTCTACTACATGTTTTACATCTATTTCCTGTTCTTTTTGTACCTCATCGAAGTACTGAGTATTACTTACTTCCTGCATAACGGCACAGCCTCCATTCTTATCACGTCATTATCTATATTAGTTTAATATAAATAGAATTAAAAATCAACACATTTGCTAAAATAACTTAAAAATTACTCAAATGAACTCAAATAAAACCTAATCTTTTACAGATTTCATCCGTAGCATCTTCTATAAACCTGTCCATAAGCTCAAATGACAGATATTTGGGAGTCATTTCTCCATGATCCATCTCGAGATAGGTTCGAAGAGTCCACTCACGGGTAATCTCCATTTCTTCCTTGCTAATAAGGGTTTTTACAGAAGTTCCTACATATTCATCAATCTTATCCAGTTCCACCAGCTTTAAATATTTAATCAGCACATCCTTATAACCCGTGGTCTTTACAAGATTAAAATCTATGGCATCCACATCATAAGTAAATCTCACAAATGTCTCCGGCTCAAACTGGGTAAGCCCGTCCTTTCCCACCTGCTCCATAAAATACGGCCTTATATTCAACATATAAAGCTCATCCGTAATCATATGAACCAGGTATCCAAAGTACATTTCATCGATTTCTTTATCCTGACTCCTATGAGATTTTGTAAATGCAACAAGCCTCTTCTGAAAGATTTTCAGATTCTCAGGTTCATGAAAATGTGCATCCTCAATTCCATCTCGAAAATGAGTATGATGCTTCATGGAACGCTTGTAACCCCGCCTGCTCATAATGGCATCCGGCGCCTCTCCTCCAAAGATAAATGAAGCTTTTTTATTATCATTTTTCAAAAAATCATTTTTAAATTTATATTTTAGCTTGTACC
Source organism: Lachnospiraceae bacterium (assembly GCA_024696825.1). GTDB lineage: Bacteria > Bacillota > Clostridia > Lachnospirales > Lachnospiraceae > JAEEJA01. Next base: position 443 of record JAILGL010000009.1, on the reverse strand, counting down.
TTCCTTCTCTAAGTACAAGGCCCTTCTTCCCCCTGTCTATCAGTTCCGGCGAAGCCTCAAATTTTTCCAAAAGCCTCATTCCTATAGCCAGGTGAGTCATTGTTCCTGCCATATAATATCCTCAGCTTTCCCTTAGCTATTAAATATTTATTTTCAAATGCACTGTTTACATGCAATATTAAAATGCTGCATTCAATGCTACATTCAATGCTACATTAAAATGCTACATACATAATAATTGTACCTATAAAATTCCGAAAATACAACACCACAATTTTATGTTTTTGTAAGATTTCATATGAAATTGTTAGGGTAATTATAAACATTTTAACTAAATGATTTGAGGACAATTTTTAATGTATTTATTTTGAAAAATAAACATATTTTTTAGTAGTAATATTTCGAAAAATGTGTTAAAATGACTTATAGTTTTTTATGAAAAT
>JAILGL010000132.1 GCA_024696825.1 Lachnospiraceae bacterium | reverse complement strand
TAATAAAGGATAACAACGTATTTGTAATGAAAATTCCAAGAACTGAACTGGATGATAATGCCAATAAGCTGTTGGATGAAATTAACCAAAATAGTGGCAGTTTTGAATTACATATTTATACTATAAAATTCATCTCTTGATAAAACTATTCCACTATTTGCTAACCTACCAGAACGATCATGATATATTTTATCTAACAATACCTTCTTTTCTGAGTCTATTCCATAATGAATTCTTCTATGACAAACAGGACATAAACATATTACATTAGCATAAACATCCAAATTACTATCTTTGAATGAGTCCTGCATTTTCATAGGTATTGCATGATGTCCTTCCATATATTGCTGATTAGTACTTTTGGTTGTAAATGTTTTATGGTTTGAATCTATTTCACACTGGTATTTTGCATATTGGATTACTTGAACCTTTACTATGGAGGATCTGTTTCTATAATTCTCTAACCTTGTTTTTATTGGATCAGGCTGTATTTTAACATCAAGAATTTCTATACTTTTATTCATTTTGGCAAAATCTTCACCTGATGCAAATCTAAAGTAATTATTAAACCCAACAGAATACATACGATGCCCTCTGGTATCAAGTTCAATAAATTCTTTATCAGTTTTCAGGTATTCTTTTATTATTTCCAATTCTCCAACATCATGAATTTCAAATAACGATTCATTAATTCTCCCCTGAGAAACCAATAATTTTGAAATATATTTAATTGCATCCAGATAATGCTTAACAGAAGATTCTTTAAGTTGTCTTACATCTCTTAAATACCGAACAAAATACTCTTTTAATACATAATTAACCATATTATCACCTACACTTTTCTTAAATGCAGAATTAACAATACTACTTAAATCTAATCTGTATATTTAGCTTAATAAATATCTCTCCGTTTTCTTCATATAGCTTCATATAGTCATGTCGTGATGTTGAAGGTCTTTCAAACATTGTATTATCTAATAAATACTGTTCAAACAAATTCCGATTATAAATATGATAAGCTAATACTTCGCCATCAGCCCTTACAATTATATATCCGCCATTTGCCTCTTCTATTCCATCCCATCTTTTTGAAGGCTTTAATCCTAAAGCACATGAGCATATAAACTTTTTAAACTTGTATTCATATAATGCCTGTTCACCATAATCTAAAGGATCTTTTTGAGCCGTATACTCTATTAGATCTTCACATGTCTTAATATCTTCCAAATAATGATACATAAGAATATATCCTATCATTTCAGGCATTTTACTATCAATCATTTTTAAGTTCCTACTGAAACCGTCATGATTCATGTCGTAATATTCCAAAGTTGCGCCTTCATTAAGAATGGCCTTTATCCTGTCTTTAATCTTAGTTTTGGTTTCGATTCCATTAATCTCATCAATCTTATCTGAAGACAGTCCATTCACCTTATAGATAAAATTTGTTGCAGCACTGGCGTTTAAAAGAGTAGGAGGATTTCCTAATTCTGACTTAATTGAAAATCCTGCGTTTCTGGTATATCCTGTATGAACATCTTCTATCTCCATAGAAATATCACTTTTATCTAATGAAGGTGCTTTGATTTTAGTTACTTTAATACCATTTACAAATTTTTGTATTTCTTCCAATTCAAAACTGCCACTATTTTGGTTAATTTCATCCAACAGCTTATTGGCATTATCATCCAGTTCAGTTCTTGGAATTTTCATTACAAATACGTTGTTATCCTTTATTATCACATCGTCTTTATCAATCTGATATTCCAGAATCTCACCTTTTGTTTCTTCTCTTATTATTTTTAAAATAGGGTAGTATAAATCAGTTATCTTTTCGGCTTTTTCATTAGCCGCATATACACGTCCTTCACTAAGTAGTTTTAAAAACACGTATAACTCTGACCATTCTCCCTTGTTACCCGACATTCTTTTTTCTTTGCTGTCCTCCATTCTCAAGTACCTCCTCAACCTTTTCCGCTATAGCCTCAATAACATTAACCGTAACACTATTACCAAACTGCTTATACAAATGAGTGTCTGCAAGTTCAAGCTTATAATCATCCGGAAATCCCTGTAATCTCGCCCACTCTCTTGGTGTCATCTTTCTAATTCCCTGCCTGTTTACTTCTCCCTTAATATGGGTAACAGGTGTAAAATCGGTAAGACGATCATCTACAATAAGATTTCTTTCTCTTCCCATACCACCACAAACAATGGCCCCTGCCTGAGCATCCAAATCTCTAATCTCATATCCAAAGCCATGACCTTTTGCTTCATGTCTGGCCTTATGTCTTTTTAAAGTATCAAGATATACATCAGATAAATAATACTTAACGCTAACAACATCTTCTTCCATAATGTCTCTTATTTTTGTATCTGAATCATGTCCTATGGGAAATGTAAAACCACTACTGTCTATATCATTTCTAAAAGCTACAATATAAATACGTTCGCGATTCTGTGGAACCCCAAAGTCTTTACTATTTAACACTTGTTCATATACTGTATATCCTATTTGTTCAAAAGCGTTTTTAATTACTTTATATGTTCTTCCTCTGTCATGAATCTTTAATCCCTTGACATTCTCACAAAAAATAACTTTAGGTTTATGGTACTCACATATTCTAACAACATCCTGAAACAGTGTACCTCTGCACATACCCTTATAGTCATCATTAAATCCCATTCTTTTACCTGCAAGGGAGAAAGCCTGACAAGGAAATCCTGCTAAACATATATCAAAATCAGGTATATCTTTCTCATCAATTTGAGTAATATCACCTGCAATCTCAAAATCATCTTCAAAATTCGAGCGATACGTCTTCTGAGCATGTTCATCCCATTCACTCACAAAAACTGTACTTATATTTTTGCCAAAGGCATTTTCAAAACCTAATCTTATACCACCTATGCCCGCAAAAAGATCAATAGATTTGTACATCACTCAGTCCTCCTCAAAAACATCATCCATTTTCAAATCAAAAATTATTTCTTCTATGGTTTTAACACAATCATCAACATTTTTCTCTATATCTTTACCCCAAAGCCTTATAACCGTCCATCCAAGATATCTTAACTGTTTATTAATCTCTTCATCACGTTGCATGTTTTTGGAAATTTTATTAATCCAAAACTCTGAATTCTTTCCCTTCTCCAATTGAGCTTTTAAATTATCCCAATCTTTTCCATGAAAGAATTCACCATCACAAAAAATAACAACGTTATACTTGGTTAAAACAATATCCGGCTTTCCAGGTAAATCTTTATAGTTCTTCCTATATCTGTATCCTTTTGCCCACAACGCTTTACGCAGTATAAGTTCTATCTTGGTATCCTTACTCTTTATATTACTCATATTGCGATGTCGCTGTTCTTTGGTTAATCTATCCATACCATATAATTCATACACTTTCCTAAAATAAATCATATAAAATATATAGTTGCATAAGAACACAAACCAAACATATGTTCTTTATTATAGTAACATATGAATGGAACTTATGCAACTAAAAATAATTAGTATTCTAAAAATATTACTCCCACCCATCACATCAACACAACCAGCCCCAAAAATGTCACTGCGCCCGCTACATTTGTAGCTGCAGGCACCTTTAGTACCAGGCCTACTATTGCACATATGGCTGGGTTAAATACTGCGCCCCACCTTGGAATCGGCGTCATGCCTGTCACGATTCCTATGAATAAAGCTATTGAATAAACAA
>JAILGL010000131.1 GCA_024696825.1 Lachnospiraceae bacterium | reverse complement strand
AATCCGCCCACCCTCAGGAATAAGCGAAAGAAACTTATTCTGAGTCTCACTTAAATCCACATTTTTCGTGGCAGACGCATACTGCTCAGCATGGTCCTCATAGTAATTAATAACCTGGTTTTGATCCATAAAATAACCTCTTAATTCTTCTACAATCCTTCTCTCACCTTATCAATTAGTGTAATATCAGCTGGAAGCCAATCCACATCCGATAACTCATCCTTTGTAAGCCATCTTGCAGCTTCATGCTCTGTTAACACCAAATCACCCTTAACTATCTCGCACCAAAAGCAGTCCATTGATAAATGAAATGTTGGATAATCATATTCTATAGTATCTATTAATTCTCCAACCTCTATCTCAGTTTTAAGTTCCTCTGATATCTCACGCTTTAAAGCTGCTTCAGGCGTCTCGCCTTCTTCTATCTTTCCCCCTGGAAATTCCCAGCCATCTTTAAATTCTCCATAGCCTCTTTGGGTAGCAAAAATCATAGGCTTTCCATCTTCATTAACTGCTTTAATAACTGCTCCAACAACTCTAACTATTTTCATCATGCACTCCTTAAGTTTCGTTTTATTTCTAATATTTCTATTTTTTCTATTTTTATACACTTAATTTATTAAATAATCATATATATCTTCTCTAACAGGATTATCTAAAATCCATTCGATTTCAACTGCTGTTTTGTCTGTATTATCCATAACAAATTCTTTTGTCCATCCACTTGCTGTCATAGTACCAAGGAAATAGAATTCTTTAGATATCTTGTCATCCTTATTCTTTCTAACAAAGAGCATAACAGTTATACCTCTTTCCTTAGCATGTAGGAAATTCTGTACATCCTCAGATTCAACAGTCCTACCTGATTTTGATATAGCAATTAGCATTTTATTACTAATAAAATGATCTTCATACTTAATAGTATCGCTTATATCATCTTCCTTGTTATAATTAATGAAAACAGGAAATGTATTGGTTTTTTTGTCATATTTATAACCGCCCATATTTAATGGTACTATATTAGTTTCCCAATTTAATAATCTACATACATCTTCGTAAGTATATTTCTGATTGAGAACTAAATCTGAATCACCATAGCAATTCATATAATCTCGCTTATAACGACTAATTCCAAAATCAATTAATTCATCAACTATTTCATAAAAATCCTCGTTAGCAAGCATTTTAACAAAGTTATCAGAAGGCTTATAATCCTCCCCTTCTTTTTCTATAAATATGCACTCTTTATAGGTGTTCTTACCAGTTCCTGTAGGAAAATCATTAGTAAGAACATTAACAATATTATCTTTTTGATTATCACTTAAATGCTTATTATAAGCTTCTAAATCCTTTGAAAGTCCAGCAATCAAACCACTTTCTGCTATATTTCTAGTCTTATTATAATAAGCAGTATATCTATTATTTAATCTTATGATTCTTTTTAATAACTGTAATTCTTGAATTCTTTTTCCACTTGCAAACTTTTTTGAAATGAATTCTATTACCTTTTCTTCTTCCTTAGATAATTTAATATCATAGCTTTTCTCATATTTTGAAAGGAATTTGTGATAAGAACCAAGACTTTTATTATCAAATATTCTTAAAACATCCATTTCACCATACTTATCAAAATCCTTTAGTTTAGGGATTTTTCCGAGCTTATCTTTAAGGTTTCTATAATTTTCTTTTATAAGTTTTATATCGCTAAAGTTTGCTCTATCTACAGATTCAAAAATACGTTTTTTACTTATCTCATCAAAATAAACTGTAGAGGCTCCAAGTATTACACCTTTACTTATATCACGTCGAACATTGTCTTTATTATAGGTTCTATCACCTGAAAGCGCTATAGGAATCATATAATTATTATCATAATTCCTAATAAAATCTATAATAACTACAAATTCTTTACCTTTATTTTTTCTAAGGCCACGACCAAGCTGTTGTACAAATACTATAGGTGACTGAGTCGGACGAATCATAATAACCTGATTAATCTCAACTATATCAACACCCTCATTTAATATTTCCACAGACAAAATATAATCTAATGGTTCAAGGCCATCTACAAGTACTCCCTCCTCTGCTGCAAGTCTTTCAAAACACTGCTGTCTAAGACTTTCAGGAGCATCTCCATTTAAAGCTACCGTTCGATAATTTCTTCCATTATCAGGATTAATACGTTCATTTATCTTCTCAGATAATTCCCTAGACTCCTTGATACTACTACAAAAAATTAGTCCCTTTACCTTATTACCACTATATCCAAAATATTCAGCCTTTTCTAAAATATGACTAACTCTCGTATCAGAAATTAGATAATTAAATATAGGTTCGTTATTATCTCTCATTTCGTTTAATTCTGATGGTGTAATAAACCTTTCAGAAGGTTCTGTTCCATTAATTAAATCTGGATATATTTCACTAGCTTCTAAATCTGTAATTCCAAAATAATGAAATGGACATAAAAGGTCATTATCCATAGCCTGCTGAAGTCTTATTTCATGGGCAATGTTATGATTAAATAATTCATATACATTTCTACCTTCTATGTAATCATCACGTTTATCAGGTGTAGCAGTCATACCAAGCCAAAGCTTAGGCGTAAAATATTTCATTATTTTCTGATAGGTATTAGCCGGACTATGATGTGCCTCATCTAAAATAATCGCATCAAATGCATCTGGCTCAAATTTCTTAAGATTATCTTCTTTGGATAAGGTTTGAACAGTTGCAAACAAATAATCATTATCAATGTTATCTGCAATTGAATCAGAACCATAGATTAAGCCCATTTTAACATTTTCAGAAAAAACTTTTTTGTAAGATTTCAATGTTTGTCTAGCAAGCTGATTTCTATGAACTAAAAATAATACTCTTCTAAACCCAAGATCTCTCATAGCAAAGGCTGAAGCATAGGTTTTACCAGTCGCTGTAGCACTTATAAGTAAAGCTCTATCTTCATTTTTTTCTAAAATATTTCTAAGACCTATTATAAACTCTGTCTGCATAGAATTAGGTTTAAAAGTATATTTTTCAAGAGAAATAGCCTTTTTCTCTCTTGCTACTTGTCGCTGCGTTTTTTCAGTTTCATAATTTTGTTTATATACTTCATAAAACTCGTCAAAGTCTAAAGCAAATTCACTATTCCAAAATTCATTAAACTCTTTTAATATTTCTTTTGCAACAGCACCATCTTTAGTGGATATAAGCTCTGTATTCCACTCGCGATTAATTGATAATGCAGCGCCTGTCATATTAGAACTACCAATAATTATTCGATATAATTCGTCTCTTCTAAAAATGTAACCCTTTGTATGAAAACCAATTTCCCTATCATTTGCCGAACTTGCGGCATTTACATCAAACATTTTAACGGTTACATTATCTAGTTCATTTAACCTTTTAATCGCTTTAGGATCACTAAAAGAAAGGTAATTAGTTGTAAGTATCTGGCCATTTACACCCCTTTTTTCAAGATCACTCAACACTCCAAGTAAAGGCACAATTCCAGAATAAGTTATAAATGCAACGCTTATCTTAAAATCATCACATTTTTCTAATTCATTTATCAGATAATTTTGAGTATTAAATCTTGTTCTATTTTTATTATTTGAAATAAATCTAGGTTGGTAACTATTTTCTTCAACAAGATTTCCCTCTATAAATGCTGTTTGAAATCCATCGAAAAGCTTTTCATTTACATTTTCTTTCATACTCTAATTTCCCCTTACTTCTAGTCAAATACCTTTTAAATCGCTTTAAATCACTTTAAAACCCTTTAATCATTATACTTATTTAAACCTTCCCCACCATCACATCAACACAGCCAGCCCTAAAAATGTCACTACGCCCGCTACATTTGTAGCTGCAGGCACCTTTAGTACCAGGCCTACTATTGCACATATGGCTGGGTTAAATACTGCGCCCCACCTTGGAATCGGCGTCATGCCTGTCACGATTCCTATGAATAAAGCTATTGAATAAACAA
>JAILGL010000091.1 GCA_024696825.1 Lachnospiraceae bacterium | reverse complement strand
ATGATAAATATCTTGGTATTTCTGAGGATGGAATCACAGTAATTCTTGTGGAGGAAGATAAGGCTGACAGCTTTAAAATAACTCTTTGGGATGACAGTAGGATGGTATTTAGAAGCATGACTACCAATAAGCTTCTCACACTTAATCCGCCAGAAAATAAGAAATTAAATGATCTTACAGCGGAGCCAAAGATTCTATATTCTGCAGCAGATGAAGCCTTTGGTTGGTTTGTAAGAGAAGAATTTTACTTTGCCGATAAGGATGGCAATGTGATTTCATTTAATAACGACAATGCCCTTTCGTTTTGGAAGGATGAGAGCATAGCAAATATTCTTGCCTGGAATAAAACCAAGCTTGAAATAGGTGATGTGGTAATAGATGGCATTGAGATAGAAACTGTAAAGGATCCTGTTTGGGAAGAAATCATCAAAGGTGAGGTGCTTGGTGAGGACAATGGAATTCCTAAGGATACTGAGGTTGTGGCAGTATTTGGCGCGCATCCACTGGTTAACTGTAAGGAAGAAATCGACAGAAAAACTATCGAGCTATCGCCATACTTTAAGTGCGTAATCAGAAAGCTTTCGGATTATTTTGAAGGAATTAATTTGGTAATTCTTTCCAATTATCCAATGGGCTTAAAGGAAGAGCAGGAGAATAAAAAGATTAAGTCAATCCTTTGGTCTGCAACAGGTTCAGAGGAAATAGGTTCCGGAATTAGCGACATTTTATTCGGCGATGCGACACCGGCAGGCCGCGTAAATATGACCTGGTACAAGGACGATGCAGACCTAACAGACATAAGAGACTATAGAATAAATGAGAATAAAAAGACTTACTTTTACTTTGATAAAGAGGTTCTGTATGAATTTGGATATGGCCTTAGCTATACGAAGTTTGAATACAGCGGAGTAAGTATAGAGGTTAAGGAGAAAACAGAGAATTCTAAATGTGCATGGAATTCAGTAGGCACCTTAGGTAACTCCAAGGATCAGGGCGTGATTTCCGTAAATCTCGATATAGTAAATGTCGGAGACTATACCTCAGATGAGGTAATCCAGGTATATGTAGCAGAAGCTAATAGAGAAGAAGGCTCACCGATTAAGTCTTTAAAGGGCTTTAAGAGAGTTAAAGACATTAAACCTCAGGAAAAGAGAAACGTTCAGATAGACATTAACATTAATGATATTAGAAAATATAGCGAAGAAGCCAATAAATCCATGCCTGTAAAAGGTGAGATAGAGGTAATGGTTGGAAAGAGCTCTAAGGACATAATAGCAAGGGCGAGAGTAAGGATATAGGGATTAAGAAGTAAAGGTAAAAGAATCTGGTAAGATAGTCAAAATAGTGAAAAAATAACTGGAAAATAAAGTGGAAAAATAAAGTTAAAAAGAGGCCGAAAGGCCTCTTTTTTGGCGTATGGGATAAATAAGTTTTAGAAAATATGTTTTTCAAGGGAAATATTTGAATTTGGCAGTATTTGAAGGCTTGTAAAATTGACAATATATGGTGATAAGGGGTAAAATTAAGATACTTTGAATTCGAAAAAAATCCAAATTAATATTTACAAAACAGGGATATAATTTTCTTATTATATTTTTAAAGTAGTGAATCTATGCAAATCTATAAAATTTCTGCAAAAATCAGGAGGATTAGCTATATGGCAATTTTAAAATGTAAAATGTGCGGAGGAGATATAGATATATCTTCAGACAAAACAGTGGGTACATGTGAATACTGCGGATGTACCATGACATTACCTAAGGTAGATGACGACCAGAGAGCGAATGCCTTTAACAGAGCAAACCATTTTAGAAGAATAGGTGAGTTTGATAAGGCGTTAGATGCATATGAAAGGATTGTTCGAGAGGACCCTAATGATGCCGAAGCTCATTGGTGTTGCGCTATCAGCCGATTTGGAATTGAATATGTAAAAGACCCTGCCACAAGTGAATACATCCCTACATGTCATAGATTAAGCTATGATAGCTTTCTTTCAGATGTAGATTATCTGGCGGCTTTGGATAATACTGATTCCTTAACACGTGCTCAGTACGAAAAGCAGGCAGCAGAAATAGCAGAGGTGCAAAAAGGAATACTTGCAACTTCACAGAATGAAGAGCCATTTGACGTGTTTATATGTTACAAGGAATCAGAAAATGATGGCACAAGAACAGTGGATTCTACCCTTGCACAGGACATTTATTATAGATTACATGATGCGGGATACAGAGTATTTTTCTCAAGAATAACATTGGAAGATATGGTTGGAAAGGAATATGAACCATATATTTTTGCTGCCCTTAATTCTGCAAAGGTAATGGTAGTTATAGGAACAACAGCAGAACATCTGAATGCAGTCTGGGTTAAGAATGAATGGAGCAGATACCTTGCTCTTATGAAAAAGGACAGGTCAAAAAATATCATTCCATGTTACAGAGACATGGATCCCTATGATATGCCGGAAGAGCTTTCAATCCTTCAGTCCTATGATATGAGTAAGATAGGATTTATTCAGGACTTAATTCGTGGAATTAAGAAGGTTGTAGGAAAAGAAGAAACAAATACACAGCCTCAGTCTCAGGCGGCAAATCAGCAGTCAGGTACAACTGGCGCGGTTTCTAATTCAGACGCACTTCTTAAGCGTTCCTATATAGTTTTAGGGGATGGAGATTTTAATAAAGCAAGTCAGTTATTTGAGGAAGTATTAAACCAGAACCCTGAATGTGCAGAGGCTTATTTTGGACTGTTTTTAATTGAGAAAAACAGTAAAAATACTGAAGAATTATCAGACAAATTAAAAAATGAGTATATTTATGCGAATTCCCCAGAAACACTATATGCATGTGATGAAGAGACAGAGCATATTAAGAAAATGGCGGAAGATAACTATGTACCAGATTTCTATATAAAGGATGCTATTAAGACTAAATATGAATTTAATCGCACATTTAAGTCTAATCTGGCATCAAGAAGAGAGCTTAAAAATACACAGTTATCAGAGCTTAATTCAAATAAAAACTTAGCTCATGCAAGGCAATATGCTGATAAGGACTATAGTGCAAAGATAGATGAAATACTTGTTAAATTAGAGAGTGAACTTGATAACAGAATAAAAAAAGAAAAAGAAAAAGACGCTGAAAATGTTAAAAGAATCACTGAAGAGTATAAAAATCTTATAACTTCAGTTGATAAAGATGTAATAGAAAAGAATAATAGTTTAGTAAGAAAACTCGAAAAAAACTATGCTAATGCGGTAAAAGCCTATGATACAGCTGAAATTACAAAGAATAGTGTTGAAGCATATGAAAATGCCAAAAAAGGATTTTTGGAATTAAGGAGTTATAAAAATAGTCCTGCATATGTGCAAAAATGTGATGATGGAATTACTCAGGTAAAGCTCAATCAGATTGAAGAAGCTGAAAGAGAAAGATTAAAGAAGAAAAAAAGAAAAATTAAAATAACTACAATATCCATATCTTCAATAGCGGCTGTAATAGCAGTGGTGTTATTAATAACAAAAGTTGCTATTCCGGAAATCACGTATTCTTTTGCAAAAAAGGCTATGAAAGATGGAAATTATAAGGCTGCAATTACTAAGTTTGAAAATCTCAGTAAATATAAATATAGTAAAAAATATTTAAATGAAAGTAAAAAATATTTAAAGTATAACCAGGCAATGGATTATTATAATAACAAAAAGTATGAAGAAGCTGTTGGTATATTTGAAGAATTAGGTGAGTTTAACAATAGTAAAGACATGATTCAAAAAGTTAAGTATGACAATGCAATGGATTATTATAATAACAAAAAGTATTCAGAAGCTGTTGGTATATTTGAAGAATTAGGTGAGTTTAACAATAGTAAAGAGATGATTCAAAAAATAAAAGATGAATCAGTGAAAAATGCTGAAGTGGGTAATACATTTTATTTTGGTAAGTATTGGTGGAAAGTACTTTATAAGCAAGATGGAAATATTCTTATAATTAGTGACAAGGTAATAAAATGCGTTCCTTTTAATAAAAAGAAGAAAAATGTTTATTGGAGTACTTGTACATTAAGAAAGTATTTAAATAGTAATTTTATTAATAATAGTTTTTCAAAGGACGAAATGTCAATGATAAATACAACCACATTAAATACTAAAAGTGGTAGGCGCACAATCAAAACCAAAGATAAAGTATTTTGTTTAAGTAAAGATGAGGTAAATAGTTATATTAAAAGTGATAACGATAAAATAGTGGAAGATTTAAATGAAAAGGTAGGAGCAGGAGGTTGCTGGTGGCTACGCACGCAGGGGTATAGGCAAGATCTTGCCATGTTTGTTGGTAATACAGGGGTTGTTCATAGTTCTGGTATCACAGTTGATAGTAAGAGTATTGGTATTTGCCCCGCTATGTGGATACATACAAATTAATAAATCTTAAAAACCGCATTTTATGCGGCTTAACCGCACCATTGATTCAAAATGCAAAAAAATTATTAAAAGGAGATATAACTATGGCAATTTTTAAATGTAAAATGTGTGGAGGAGAACTTCAGTTTAATCCGGGTGAATCCCTGGGAACCTGCGATTACTGCGGAACTAATCAGACTCTTCCAAAGATAATGGATGAAAATATACAGGGGTTATTTAACAG
>JAILGL010000036.1 GCA_024696825.1 Lachnospiraceae bacterium | reverse complement strand
GGCCCTTCCGGCGGAGGAAAGACTACCATATCAAGGCTGGCGGCGAGATTCTGGGATGTGAACGAGGGGAAGATCACTCTCGGAGGAGAAGATATCTCTAAAGTGGATCCGGAAACCCTGCTTTCAAAGTATTCGATCGTATTCCAGGATGTGACTCTGTTTAATAATTCTGTTATGGAGAATATCAGGATCGGCAGGAACGGGGCTACGGATGAAGAGGTCATGGAGGCTGCAAGACTTGCAAACTGTGATGAGTTCATAAAACTTCTTCCGGATCAGTACAACACAAATATAGGAGAGAACGGAAGTGAGCTGTCAGGCGGAGAAAGACAGAGGATATCAATAGCAAGAGCCTTTCTTAAAAATGCACCGGTGATACTACTCGATGAAGCAACTGCTTCTCTTGATGCGGAGAATGAAACGGTGATACAGGAAGCGTTGTCCAGACTGATAAAAAACAAGACGGTTATGATCATCGCTCATCGTATGAGAACCATCGCGAAAGCAGATCACATTGTTGTGCTTAAGGACGGGACGGTTGCCGAACAGGGCAGTCCGGAATTTCTGTCAGGATATGAAAGCCTATATAAGCGCATGACTGCGCGGCAACTTATATCACAAAACTGGAAAATGTAATCCAAAAATATATTTCATATTTTCCAAACTTGTAGGGAGGAAATAGCCATGAAAAAATACATTCCGGAAAAAATGGTAAAGATCAGCAGGTATCAGAACTTTTTCCCAACGCTTTCCGGTGATATCCGGCGTGATATTTACATGCGTATGGAAGAACTCATTCGGGAAGAAGAATTATATTGCGATCAGGGAAATTACGAGCATATGTCACAGATCCTGACTTCCATTGCCATGTATGAAATCATTCAAAAGCATGGTAAGAGTGAGGAAGAAGCATACAGGATCGTTTCGGAGGAAATGTGGAAATTTCTGGATCCGTCCGGGATGAAGAAACTTGCGAAGAAAAGCTTCTTTATGCCGCTTATGAAGAAGGTTGTGCCATTTGGATTTAAGCATAAATCTGGCACCGGCTGGAGATATACCTGGCATATCAAAGAAGATCCTAAAGATGAGTTTCACTTTGAGTGTAACGAATGCATATATGCAAAAATTCTCGGAAAGCGGGACCTGATGAAACTTGGTGCCATGTGCTGCCATGCAGACATAATCAATTACGGGAATCGTCCCTTTACGGATTTCATCCGTACTAAGACATTATGTCAGGGCGGTGACTATTGCGACTTCAGATTTGTTCGCCACAGTACAGATGCCGGAGACGGGTGGACTCGGACAGAAAGTATATAACAAGGCTAAGACAGGATAAAGGATTTACGAAAGCGGCTGAGAAATAGAGGAAAGCATATTGGGAGGATATCAATTTGATAATTAGCCGCCGCACACTCGTGACTTTAGTCGTGAGTTAGGCGGCTTTTCTTGTAATTCACTGTTACATATGGTATAATAAATACATGAATAAAACATCATATTTTACAATACCTAAAGATTTAAGCGTTTCGAGAAGATAGTTTTTAACATCCTGCTCGATAGTGCCTACAAATATGGGCTTTCTGTATTTTGTAACCCATACGATATGGTATTGTAATGAGTACACATACCCACGACCATGTGTAACATCTTTAGGTATTGTAAAATATGATGTTTTATTCATGTATTTATTATACCATATGTAACAGTGAATTGCTAGAAAAGCCGCCTAACTCACGACTAAAGTCACGAGTGTGCGGCGGCTAATCATCAATTATAAACTCAATTTACACAATCAAATCGCTGTCCTCGATTCGCTTGTTGAAGAACTCGATAACTCCGATACATGGCTTTCTGAGGACAAGTCCTACGAAAAGGCCAAATAAAGCGAAGAGTGCAAGGATTCCGATATTTCTCCAATAAGCTGCAGGATCCACACCTGCCACTGCCTCGCGCATAGCATTTATTCCATAGTGGAATGGCAGATAAGGCGCCATAACCTGGAATGGGTACGGAAGAACTTCTACAGGGAAGGTTCCGCCGGAGCCTGCCACCTGAATAACCAGGATAATAACTGAAAGAGCCTTACCAAGCACGCTAAATGTTATGGTCAGAGAGTAAATAATCAGCGTAAATACAAAGCTTGAAATCATGCTCGCCAGCACAAAAAGAAATGGATCTTTACATTGGATTTTTAAGAACCAAAGATCTCCGAGAGAGATTACAAGGGCCTGAATCTGTCCCATTACGAAGAAAATCAGGTAACGTCCAAAGTAAACCTCATGAGGTCTTGGATTCTCAAGCTCCTCATCTTCCTTCTTGTTAAGGGAAGCCGCGATAACCGCTACCAGCACGACACCACCAACCCAAAGACCGAGTGAAGTATAAAATGGAGTCATGGCTGAACCATAATTTTCAATTGGATACACTCTGTGCTTATTGGTTGCAACAGGATTTGCGATGAAATTACCAAGTGCCTCTGGCTTCTCTATAATCGGTAAAATGAGGCTTTCAAGCTTATCATTATTTTTCGCATCCGAAACCTTCTTTTCAAGCTTACCAATCTTTTCCTCAGTATTATCTAAAATCTTGTCAACGCCCTTAAATGTTTTCTTAAGAGCCTTTACGGTATCAAGCCCTGAGTTAATTACATTTTTAAGCGAGTTCTTTCCGGAGCCAAGAGAAACTGCAAAACCAGAAATATCATCCATAACTGAATAAGTATCATCGATGGTTTTATCAATGCTATCCTTAATATCCTTAAAATCTGTAACACCGTTACTTGCAATGCTTTTACTATCTGACACATAGGTCTCAAGCTCCTTTTTAAGGTCATTAGGGAGCTTTCCATCTCTCTTAATAATCTTCACAGCTCTCTCGATTTTCTTAATGATAGCCTCCTGCTTTTCATTAGATTTTTCGAGTCTTGAAGTCACCTTATCCAGCTTAAGATCAGGAAATGCCTTTTTAATTTTCTTCAAAATATTTAATGAAATGTTATTAACATCGATTATTTTTTGATTAATTGTCTTAACCTTGTCGAGCTTATTTGCAGCTGAATCTGAATCCGTCTCAAGGTCGTCAAATGCGTCTTTAAGCATGTCATCAGTTTCAGTTGCATAACTATCTGAAAGCTTTATAAATTCACTAACTGAACCTGAAATCTGATCTGAAGAATTGCGGAGATTATCCACCGTATTCTTAATATCACCCTCGATAACACCAGCCTTACTAAGAGAATCTTTTATAGGAATCTCAAGGTCCTTATTGCTCTTTAATGCGGCCTCCACGGAATCAAGAGTAGTGATAAATAATTCGTTAATAACTCTGAAATCCTCGATGTCACCCTTTGCATTTTCAAGGGCATCAGTGACCTTTTTAGCAGCCTCCTCTTTATTGTCTGAAAGCTCACTCTCAGTTATATTCATAGCCGCCGCAAGGACCTCTGTAAGCTTGTCTACATAAGCTGATTTCACTGCATTTTCAATAGCCTCAGCACCCTTGTCAGTAATCTTTGGGGCAATGGCATTTTTCTTCTCATTGGAATAATACTGAATCTTCGCCTGATCAAAACCCCCTGTAGTCACTGAAAACAGGTTCTCGCTAAAGTCTGCAGGAATAATAACGGTGGCAAAATATTTACCATTTTTAACGCCATCCCTGGCCTTTTTCTCAGACACAAAATCCCAGCCCATCTTAGGATTAGCCTTCAGATTATCAACAATCTTATCACCGGCATTAATATCAATCCCCTTATATTCATATCCTTTATCCAGGTTACACACTGCAAAATCAAGTCCCGCAGTATTTGAATATGGATCCCAGTTTGCAACGATATTAAACCAGGAATAAAGAGCCGGAAGAATTGCGATACCGATAATTACCACAAATACAATA
>JAILGL010000001.1 GCA_024696825.1 Lachnospiraceae bacterium | reverse complement strand
TGACTTCACGTAAATTCGTTCGTTTGGTTTATGGATTGCTGGCCAGAAACCAACTGTACTCCGGTGTATCGCTAGATACATCAAATAAATAAGTCTTTTAAAAGCCTATTTTCAATAGGTCTATTAAAGTTACCCTTTTTTAAGAAATTCATATCAAAAACTTTTCAATTAACCTCTTGACATATCACCAGATTGCTTCCATATGTGAACTATGATTCCCACTAACCTATCTTTCCCATTACCCAATCTTTTCCATTACCCTATGGTTTCTTCCCCATAAAACTATATTTATCTATAGTATAACCTAATTAAAGCATTTGTTCATCCTCAATCCTTAATTATTTCTTATATTTTCTTTAAATATCTTTATGCACCTTTACAAAGCATTTTTTTTATAATAAAATCGTAAAAAGAATGAAGAGAAAGGAAAAAATGATAAAGAATAGCTAATTATCATTGAAATATTTTATGAATATTATCGATATTAAAAACCTGACAAAAAGCTATGGAAAGGCAAGGGGAATCTGTAATCTTAATTTGCAGATAGCCGAGGGAGATTTCTATGGTTTTATAGGGCCAAATGGTGCGGGTAAATCCACTACCATAAGAACTCTTTTGGGGCTTATAGCTCCTACCTCTGGAAGTGCGACTATCATGGGCCACGATATTGTTAAGGACAATAAATTAATTCTAAATGAGACTGGTTATCTTCCATCTGAGATTAATTTTTATGGACATATGAAGGTTAAGGATGCCATTAAATTTTCAGCGGATTTGAGGAGAAAAAAATGCTCCGAAAAGGCTTTAATTCTCTGTGAAAGACTGGGGCTTGATACCTCCAAAAAGGTGGATGAATTATCCCTTGGAAACCGCAAGAAGGTGGGTATCGTATGTGCTATACAGCACAGTCCTAAGCTATTAATACTTGATGAGCCTACTTCAGGCTTAGATCCACTTATGCAGCATGAATTTTTTAACATTTTAAAAGAGGAAAATGATAATGGTACCACTGTATTTTTCTCATCCCATGTTCTGTCTGAGGTGCAAAACTATTGTAAAAAGGCAGCATTTATAAAGGATGGAGAGATTATTATGTCCGATGAGGTGGAAAATCTTTCTGAAACAGGCACAAAGAAAATAACCCTTAAAGGCCATAAATCAAGCATTGAAAAGGTGTTAAATGAAGAGCTTAAAGCTTACATTTCTCAGATGAATTTTGTAAATTCTTCTACAGAAACAAGCCTCACCTTTCTTTATAATGGCGAGATTTCTCTATTGTTAAATAAGCTTTCAACCCTTAAGCTTTCGGATTTAACAATCACCGAGCCAAGCCTTGAGGAGATATTCATGGAGTATTATGAGTAAAAAAAAGAAGAGGATTTAAATATGACTATTTTTAAACATGAAATAAAACAACAGAAGGTAGCCCTTCTTATATGGAGTATTTCCATCGGTCTGTTAGTGGCCATGTGTGTCCTAATGTACCCCGATATGAAATCGCAAATGGGTGGCGTTAATGAAATGTTTTCTTCAATGGGAAATTTCACCCAGGCCTTTGGGATGGATGAATTAAACTTTGGAACCTTAATTGGTTACTATGGCGTTGAAGGCGGCAATATGCTTGGAATCGGCGGTGCATTTTTTGCCGCTATTATAGGCATCTCCGTACTTATGAAAGAAGAAAAAGAAAGAACCGCTGAGTTTCTCCTGACCCATCCCGTGTCCAGAAAAAGAGTAATTACTGAGAAGCTTTTAGCTACATTTGCAATCATCATTATTATGAATGTAATTGTTTTTCTTTTTTCTGTTATTTCAATTCTTATGATTGATGAAAAAATATTTTGGAAGGAGCTTATTCTCTTCCATGTGGCTTACCTTCTAATGCAATTTGAAATAAATGGTATATGCTTTGGAATCTCAGCATTTCTTAGAAAATCAGGCATGGGAATCGGCATTGGCATAGCAGGATTTATGTATCTTATAAATATTGTTGCAAATATTTCTGAGGATGCCAAGGCTTTAAAATATATCACGCCATTTGGATATACGGAAAGCTCTGATATAATTAACAACGTAAAAATTAACACGGACTACCTTATTCCGGGAATGATTGTTATGGTTCTTGGAATAATAATTGCATATATAAAATACAACAAAAAAGATATTGCTTCTTAATTAAATCCTTCCAAAAGCCCTTATTTTAAGGGCTTTTCTCTATGTGTAAAAATTTTTATTATGACTATTGACAAGTTAAAAATATGGTGCTATACTTACCACATTACTTGAGTAATGTGGTGGTTAACTTGAAGTATTGGTCAAAAGCGCTGTAAGCCAATGTTAAAAGGATGTTAAGAACATTTTACCACTGGAAAGGAGTTATAGTTGAAAGTAGACTTTGATAATAATATCCCAATTTATATTCAGATAGCTGATGCTATTGAAGACGATATTCTTTCGGGAAAGCTTGAACCGGGTGGCAACTGCTACTCTCAGGTAGTGCTTGCAAAGGAGCTTAAGGTTAATCCTGCTACTGCTGCAAAGGGCATAAAGCTTTTGGTTGAAAGAGATATTTTAGAGAAAGTAAGGGGACAGGCAATGATTATAAAGAATGATGCAATTGCTACTATCAAGGCAAGAAGAATCGATGAGACCTTGAAGCAGCTTATTAGTCAGGTAGTTACTGAGGCAATGACCTTGGGTGTTGAAGAGAAAACTCTTATTGAAAAAATCAAGGAGGAGTATCATGGCAAATAATACTAATGAATCAATATTAAAGATTTCAGATTTATATAAGGACTATGGCAAGGGTAAAAAAGTAGTTCACGCTTTAAACGGACTGGATTTTGAGATAAATGA
The DNA here is from genome assembly GCA_024696825.1 of Lachnospiraceae bacterium. Lineage (GTDB taxonomy): Bacteria > Bacillota > Clostridia > Lachnospirales > Lachnospiraceae > JAEEJA01. The sequence continues at coordinate 6,634 of JAILGL010000001.1, read as the reverse complement.
AGATGAGATAATCGGCCTTATCGGTGCTAACGGAAGCGGCAAAACCACTTTATTTAGCTGCATTATAGGTACTGAAGATATTAAAAGCGGAAGTATCGAGGTTTTGGGTGGTAATCCCTGGACAGATATGAACGTTAGAAAACAAATTATATTTTCTTCCGGAATATTTAGCGAAAAAAATTATAACTCCCTTAATTTAATCAAACATTTTTCTTATATTTATGAGAATTTTGATAAGGAGTTTGCAGTAAAATTAATAGAACTTTTTGGCATAAATGTTAAGGCAAAATACTCTACTCTTTCAACAGGAATGGCTTCTATAGTGCGTTTTTCTCTTGCTATGGCATCAAGATCTAAAGTCACTCTTTTAGACGAGCCATTTACAGGTGTTGACATCGAAAAGAGAAAGCTTATGTATGACATTTTACTTAGAGATTATATGGAAAATCCACGGGTCTTTATAGTATCCAGTCATAACCTGACAGAGATTGAAAATATCCTTGCCAGAATGGTATTTATCGATGAAGGAAAGCTTATATTTAACAAGTCTATGGATGAGGTTAGGGAGCTTCTTATAGATGTAAGTGGAGATAAGGATAAGCTTTCTGAGTTTGCAAATTCTATTGAAAATGCTGCTGTTATTAAGCACATTTCACAGGAAACCGGCAATCATCTGATTGTAAATACTGAGGTAGATGAAACAGCCTTTTCTAAGGCAAAGGATATGGGCTTAGATGTAAATAAAGTTGACCCTGAAGACCTCTGCGTATACATGACAGAGCACACTTCAGATGAAGACTTAGAAAAACTCTGGGCTTAGGACTTAGATTCGTGAAGAGAAAGGAAATAATAAAATGAGTGAAAATACAAAACTTACTCTTAAATTTACAAAAATTCTTTTACATACAAAAGTAAAAAAATGTTCTTTTATTACTGCTATAATTCTCGGTATAGTTTTAATAGTAGATTTATTTTCAAGATTAATTATAGGTAGTGGTGACATAGAAGCTCTTAAGGGAGGAATATTCATATACTTTCTTTCCTCCGTATATATTCTGATGTTTAGCTATACAGCATATATTGGACAGGATAGTTATTTATTCCCATGCAACTTTAAAGTAAGAAGAAATGCTTATATTCTTGGAACTCACGCTCTTCTTATATTCAACATTTTATTATATACGGTTGGATATTTTTTAGAGGCATTAGACGCCATAATCCTTAGTAAAATTACCAATGGTTATGCTGTAAATGTATTTAATACAGATTACTTTTTCAAGGGACTTCTTGTATATGTATTAGTGCAAATCTTAATAATCGGACTTACTAATGTTTTGTTTTCCATTATTACAAGAATGGACGGAAAACAATTAATTGTATTAATAGCTGCATTAGCTCTCGTTGGATTTATATTTAGAAATGCTATTTACACTACTGTAATTAAAGAATTTTTACCTAAGATTTATAGTCTCAGCATTTTAAAATATACTATAATATCCCTTATTATATGGGTTGCGGGGCTTTTAATCAGTACTCTCATATCTTTTACATATAAGAAAAATTATACGAAGGCACCAGTTTCACATGTAATTATGCTATTTCTAGTTGTTTATGGATTATTTATGACTATGGCTTCAGTAAACCTTACAAGAAGTGAATTAAGCATAGATTCAGATAATGTTAAAATAACTAAGGAAAATAGTTTTTCCTTCACTTACACCTTACCTGACAATGCTAAGGATATGAAAATAGAGGATTTATATGAAAATGAAATTATGTATCTGGAAGAAGCTGAAATCTACCGTAATACCAAGAATAAAAAGGGGTTTTCTGAATGCTCTGACCTATATTCTCAAGCTACTTCAACCACAACTGAGGTAATTTCCAGAACAAAAGCAAAGGAAATGGGAATTACTATCCCTGATAACTTAAATGACAATGAGGTCTATATTATTCACGCATTTAAGAATAGTGATTCAACAGAAAAATATCTCATTAAGAGCTATCAGGATGCAAGTGAAAACGGTGGATTTGAGTATAAAAAAGTAGATCATTCTTACTGCATAGATGAAGTTAAACCTGTTTACTATAACAACTTTGCCGGAAGAGTTCCATATAGATTACAGGAAGATATTATTCAAATCAGAAAAATCTGTATTGTGAATGATGAGATTGCCGACAAATTGGATGAGTATTGGGAAGAGGATTCATAATGTAAATGCAGCTTATATAAACAAAACCAATCGCGGAATTATCATTTGGATAGTTCCGCGATTTTCATATTGTTTATTATGGAATTATTTGTTAAATATTATTTTTCTTTCTTATCACCACCTTTAAATAAGCATTATGGATTTAAATGCCTGTGATACTGCAAGGTTCTGTGAATTACTCTGTGTAACTGCATTTCCTGTTACTGATGCATCCTTACCTACCAGGTCATAAATTGCATTTATTGAACTGCTACAGTTAGTATGATAAAATGGAAAAGTAAAACGAAAGTAAAATAACGCTACATTTATACTAATTAAGATATATTTTGAAAGGGATTTAATAATGAAAACTGTACAGGAAATGCACAACATTGTAGCGGAGCTTTGCTCATTTATTATTAATAATTGCGACGAGGATTTTTTCGTTCACTACAGTTGTGTTTCAGAAAAAGACATTAATCGTTCAAAAAACGTTATAAAAGAATATGTTCCTGAACTTTTTGACAGTCACGAGGATGTACATATTTTCGAGCTTACAGAGCTTACTGAGACTTTTATCGAGAATCTGAAAAAAGCAGCCTCTGACCTTGAAAATTCTCATGATTATAGTTGTGTAATGAATCTTACTGTCATGCTGGATGAAGCAATGGAAAAGATATTAAACCATGAGTTTGAGCAGTTTATCGGAATGGATTACACCACCGTTTTAAATACTAATCGCGAGACAACAGGCGTGGGCCTTCTTCCAAGATGCTTCTGCGCATGGGAAAGAAAGCATCGCCTTTCACATTGCTATAATCGCATGGATAACTTTTTATCTAATTTTCTTCTTATGGAAAACTCGATTCTTGGGGAACTTGTAGATATTCATCATTTTCTTGAGCCTGAAATCTTCCCTAATTTTAAAGCAAATAACAGCATCAAGGTGGCCGCTACTCCTCTTCGCTTAGAGCCTGACTTTGTCTTTGAAAAATGTGATAATGGCAAAATGTATTATTACGAAATAAAATATAATGAAGAAACCAACGATAAAAATAACAATTTAATCTGGTCTAAGATTGTTGCTGCAGCTAAAAATAACAGCGATATTATGGTATTTCCTGAGGGCATAAGTAACTCTGAAACTGTCGATTTTATTCAGGGTAAAATCCGTGCTCTTTCTAAAGAGGAGCAAGCTAATCTCCCAGGCCTTATAATTCTCCCTTCTCTTTGCAAGGGAAATGATAACACAGCTACAATTCTTGGCAGAGACGGCGAGATTTTATTCCGCCAGAAAAAACAAAACCCTGTGCGCTGGATGATGAGCGGGGTTCCTTATCTTGAAAATATTACTCCTAGCAGAGTTATAAATATACTTCATTATGAAGGCATAGGACGCTTCGCAATCCTTATATGTAAGGACTTCCTTACTACCAAATACATGGAGCAGCTTATGAGATGCTTTAAGCTTACCATGATCATAGTACCTTCATTTTCAACCGGTTCCTATGATTTCCAGCAGTCCTTCGATATCTGCGCCCACGACGACTGCAACGTTGTCTGGATTAATTCCTGCGCAGCCATCGAGCCAGGTAAGGAAAGTAACTTCAAAAACATCGGTTATGTTCGTAAAAGAATCTCACGCTTTGACGACGAATCACAGAAGCTCTGCGCCATGCCTATCTGCAAAGGCGCATTTGAAGGCAAGTGCGACCACAGCTGTATATTCTTTGAGGAGATACGAGGCGTGTGAGAACTTATGTTACAACAATTTTCTAAGCATGGCCACGCTTTCTCCTTTGGCAGTTCGCTGCTTAAGCTTCTGGGCGAGTAGTATCTCCCTGCCTTTATCAGTATTTACTGATATTAGCTCTGCGATGCTTCCCATAGCTTCACAAAACTTTAATGCAAGTTCCTTTCTAACAGCCAGAGGGTCCGGTACTGCGATATATTTATCTACAAAGAAACCAAACTTCACCATGTACTTTGGCAGGTATAGTGGCATAACTGCCTGTTTTAGGCAGGTTGAGAAAATCTGACAGTCTCTCTCTGATTCTGTTTCCAGATAGAAGGTGATTCCAGCTCTTGTCTTTTTATGCTGAAGAATTCCATCTTTTCCTATTAACTCGCATTTTTTAAGAGTAGTAACAATTGCCTGAGCAATCTTTTTTATCTGTCTTTCTGACAATGCATTTCTATTAATTCTGTCGCCGATAGACACCTTATAATAAGTCTTTGCCACATCCACAACTTCTCTTACTTCTTTCTTTCCAAATATTATTCCAAGGTTCTCCCAATCCTTTTTAACCTTATTTCTTTCAGAAGATTTCTTAAGTTGAAAACTGTTCCAACTCTCCTCACGAGCCATAGAATGCCCTTTAACCTTCATTCTTTTGATTCCACTTTCTATTCTTTCACCGTCCAAGCTAAGGCCTACTATGGAATCAAATCTCTTAGCCATAACTCTTTCCTCCTGGTTAAAGCTAATCTCCATATTATGTGAAATATGGCTTGATACAGTCATGAGATGCCATATATTAGAGACCTTGTTTGGTGATGCTTTATCTATTCTAAGGGCGCGACCTCTCATCTGATTAGTCTTAACATACATAGCCGATGTACTTCCGATAATCAGCGAATTAACAGTTGGTGCATCCCATCCTTCACCAAGAAGAGCAGCAGTTCCAACTAAAATCTCAATTTTTCCTTCGTTGAAAAGTTCGGTGACTGTACCTACTATATTTTCGCCATCTGCGGCCCCATCCATATCACTTCCATCTATCATGGAATATCCAGTGATTCCAAGCTTTTTTATGTTCATACCAGGTTTTGGATTTACTTCAGGTTTTGGATTTACTTCAGGTTTCTCACCAGAATCTCCCAGAACTCTTTTCTCAAGCTCCTCCATTACCTTATCAGGAAGAATTATCATGGTGCCTGTAAGCACTCCAATTCGCTGTCTGTATACGCGGTTTTCACTTTGATTTTTCTCTGTTTCAACAGCAAAATATTTCTCAAGATTTCCTAAGTGCTCCTGTCTTCTCAATCTTTCAAATGCAGGTACAACCCCCATATTGGTAAGTGGTTCATCTGTTTCTATCTTTGAAAGATCTTCTTTTCTTATAAAATCCATAAGCACCAGACATCTAAGATCACTACCAAGATTTTTAGACTCCTGCTTTACGATTTCTTCTATGGCAAATAGCTTTGATGATGAGTTTTTAAGAGTTTTAGTAAGATCATCAGAAATAAAATCTGCTGCTACTTTTTCATTGTTCATTAAGTGATTATTTTTTAGAATCCCGGTTATTTTTATCCTTAATTCTTCTGAATAATCTTCTGGATTTCTTTCAATTATATCTCCCATGAAATCCAGGAAATATTCCCCACATTTCTCTAATATTCTGTTATTAATTAAATCCTCATTTCCTTTTTCGGAAACCTCTTCGACCTCTTCTCTCTCTTCAATTTCATTTAATATTTTTACAATTCTTTTATCCCATTTTATAAATGCATTTTTTGCATTTTCCATGCTACCTTCAAACTCTACCTGCCAGTTTTGCCTGATAAATAACATGTATTTTAAAACATGATTTAAATAGTCAGGATTCTTTAAAAGCTTTTCTGTATGCTTTTTAGGGTCATTTAAAAATTCCTGATTTTTAACTTCTTCATAGAGCATTTTATCTCTTAAAATTTCTGTCATGCAGTTATTGGTTCTCTCGAATTCCTTTTTAACCTTTTCATTCTCCCTTTCAGAAGGCCTGCATATATAGATGTAATCCTGATGAGGGCACAGGCATCCCTTGGCCACCATTTCAGGTATGGAAATCATTATATCAATCTCACCACAAAGCTCTATATAGCGCTTCCACTCCAGGTCTGAAGTGTCCATAGGTGGCGTTGCTGTAAGAGCGATGAGATTTAAATCCATTTTTTTCATGAACTCTGTGAGGGCATTCCACCATTCTCTTTTAAGATGATGAGCTTCATCCAGGCATACGGTTTCGATTCCCATATCCTTGTAAAGCTTTATAAGCCCCTTAAATGAGATTTTATTATCATCACCGGTTACACTAGCATTTTTATCTGATTTGCGCCCAAAAACGCTAAAAAGAGCTTGGTAAGTGACACAGGTAATGATACCGGGATTGTAAATATCCGTAGAGATATTATTCTCCCAGTATTCCCTGTTTTCAGTCTTAACGAAGCTCTCTAAAAATCTGTCTTTCCATTGTTCACGAAGGTTAATTGTGGGCACCATAATAAGAGCCCTTTTGTTAAAGCGCCTTATTATCTCTAATCCGAGGATTGTTTTTCCTGCTCCCGGAGCCGCAGATATATGTACTTTTCTATCATCCATCAGGCCTTGTATATTATCAAGAATTCTTTTTTGATAATCCCTAAAGGGATATATTAATTCTATATTCTCATACAAATCC
>JAILGL010000166.1 GCA_024696825.1 Lachnospiraceae bacterium | reverse complement strand
TGTGCTAAATCACACAACCATATGGCTTAATTTTTTAAAATATAATCTTCTATACATCTGCATTAATCATTACTGTGCATCTTTAATTAATTTACCCACACTATCTCGCTATCAAATTACACACTACCATGCTGATTGCACCGCATAGTAAAATGATTGCAAAATCAGGAATCTTTTTTAGCTTCTTCAAAAGAAGAATTACAACTACCATAATTGCAGTGAAGATAAGTACTATATGGAGTTGCAGATTACAGCCCTTTAAGAGGATATCCTGCATCTGACAAAATAATCCAAGGCCTGTACTAATTAAAAGACCACCTACAATAGGCTTTATACATTTACCTAAGAGCTCGAAAATCGTAAGCTTCTCAAACATATCATAAATGTACATAACTGCACAAAGGACAGCTCCTGAAGCTGCTATAGCCACGAAGAAACCTGCAAGGGCAACTAACACACCTATAGCCACACTGCCGGTAGCATTAAGTCCCTGGTAATATCCGATACCCGCAAGCATCTTTGTAAGAATGGAACCCGGCAAAGCATTTACAACAGGTAAAAGCTGAGAATAAAGCTGATGATCAAGAATTTCCACATCCTCAAATAAACTCTGTGCCACTGTAAGATAGGCCTCTCCTCCACCAAAGGAGATAATAGAAGAAAGATAACCCTTGGCAAGATATAAAAGAGAACCTGCACTTGTTATAACTGCTGCGATACCACCCACAACCATAAATATAACAAGACTTACCTCTTCCTTTACAACCTTTTTAAAACTGGCTCTTTTCTTAATTTTCTCACCTTCAAAGCTTTTACGAATTCCATATATGGAAACCACTACCATAATTACATATAAGGCATATAGCACGTATCTGTTACTGATAACCTGTGCTTTACCAACACATAGAACATATAAAAGCGAAACAATTCCGTCAAAAACAAACATCTGCTTAGTCATCTTCTTTCCCGTTGAAAAAATAAGGAAAAATGATAAGAGCAGCACATCAACAGTACTAATATCAAAGATTGGAGTTCTATTAATCCCAAATATTTTATAAATCTCACTACCAAAGGTTAAGAACACTATAAGCAATGTAATCGCAAGACGTTTAAGCTTCATACTGGTTAGCTTATACTGATCCCAAATCTTTTTATTATACATAAACAGCAGATACATAATATATATGGATATTCCAACCGATGCAAACTTAACCTGAGTAATAGCTTCGCCACTAAACCTTGAAAATACAATTATTAGAAGCAATGTAGCTAAAACTCCGGGCATAGCTATACAAAGAGCTGAAAGAATCATTCCTATAGGGCCTGCAACCTCTTTTCCAAGAGCTATGGCAATCTCCACAGGTAATGCACCCGGCGTAATATTAGCTGTTAATATGAATTTATTAAATTGTTTTTGGGTAACAAGTTTATGTTCCTTAACTACTTCTTTTTCAATAACAGGAACCAGAGCGTTACCTCCTCCGAAGCCGATGCATCCAACCTTTAGCATGGACACAAGTAAACTTCCCAATTTATTCATAAACTAATTCCTCTTTCAATAATACATATACCCCATTTCCCTACAATCTTATCTATTTTAACACGAAAACTTAAGTATTGCTATTACTAAAGTATATCTTTTACCTAAAATATTATTAAAATAAAAAAGCCGTATAACCTTATTATGATAAATGTACATAATATGGTTATACGGCTATGGTGATTTAATATAATAAGTCACAACTGAGTTAAATATTTATGATTTCAAACTCACTACCTGATTTAGTAGATTTAACATTAATCTTAGTTGTGAAATTAGATTCAAGCTCTTCCACATGAGATATAATTCCAACTAATCTGTTATTGGATTTTATATTTGTGAAGACCCTCATAACATTATCCAGATACTGTTCATCTAAAGTTCCGAAACCTTCATCTACAAATAGAGTATCCAGTTTAACTCCTCCTGAATGATTCTGAACTACATCTGAAAGACCAAGTGCGAGTGATAATGATACTAAAAATGACTCTCCACCTGAAAGAGATACTGTTTCTCTTGACTCACCTGTATACTCATCATAAATGATAATATTTAAACCAGCCTTGCCATAATCGTTGGTAGCCTCACTCTTGTACTGAAGAGTATATCTTCCACCAAATATATCATTCATATAAACATTAGCATCTTCCAGTATTTCTCTAAAAATGAATCCCATTACAAATCTGTCAAAACTGAGCTTACCACCCTCGTTATCACTTTTTCCACCTGCAATTCCAGCCAGGGAATCAAGATATTTCATAGGTTTATCAGTTTCTTTTATCTTATCATGAGCCTCATCTACTATCTCTTTTTGCTTTTTGTTATTCTCATAAATCCTGTTAACCTCTTTACTGGTCTCATTTATCTTACCAAGCTTCTCCTTTACATCTGTTATCTTAGCCTCAATTTCCATAGGATCTATGTACTTTTTACCTTCTGTCTTACCTTCTAAATCAGTTATCTTAGCATCAGTGTTATTGCAATCATTTCTATAAAGATTTTCTTTCTTCTCATTTACATCAATCCAGTTTAGTGCATCCTCCCCATCAGGAACAATACTTAAAATCTCATATGCTCTATCTACACTTTCTACCTGCTCACTTTCCAAAGCATTCTTAAGATCACTCTTAGCTTTGTCATTATCATTCTCATGATTAGGAATATCACTATTAACCTTATCCAACTCTCCCTGCTTTCCAGCCAGATTCTGTGATACCTTGTTGCAATTATCCTTATAAGTATTTAATTCATTTTCAAAACTCTCCTTAGCCTTTTCTTTATCAGATAAAGCCTTTGATGCAGCCTCTTTACTCTCAAAAGAAAGATTCTTTTTAATTTCGTCTATGGAAGCACTTAATGCAGCTTTTTTACTATCAAGCTTCTGTATATCTGCATTCTTAGCTTCTTTATTCTGAATAAGGTCCTCTATTATTTTCTTCTTTTGAGGAAGTACACTAGTCTTTAACTCATCATAACGCTTCTTTTTACTTTCTACTACTTTACCGTCCTCTTTTTTCTTATTCCATATACTTTCATAAGTGCTAATCACTTCATTCAGATATGTTTTTTCGGAAAGCTTTTCATAGCTTACACTAGAAGCCTCATTGTAGTACTTTGTTTTATACTCTTCCACATTTTGTAAAGATTCCATCAATCCAACATAATAACTTACAGCTTCTGATTTTTTATTATCCAGATTAATTCTGCTCTTTTCTATTGCAGCCTTATGCTCGTTATACTTTTTATCAGCCTTTTCCCAGGTTTCCTTTAAAGACTCAAGCTGCTCCTCTGTAACAAGAGTTTCATTAACAGTAATAAAATGCACTTCTGCTCCACTACATAATCTTGTGTTACATACCGGACAATTAGCTTCACCTTTTTCTTTTATTTCTTTGCCTAACTTCTCTGCAAGATTTGCTGCCTGATTATGAATATAACTGCTATATTTACTATCAAAAGCAATCTTCTTTTGATTAGCTTCGTTAAGCTCTTGAGACAGCACATTCTCTTCATTTCTAATATTGTTTTCTAAGGATATTATGCCTGTAATTCTAGCTTTTATTCCATTATCATCACTGCTAAATTTAATCATAAAATCCTTTAGAATATTAAAATCATTTTTAGCTGATTCATAGGCACTTTCTATACCGTCTAAGCCCTCAAAT
>JAILGL010000157.1 GCA_024696825.1 Lachnospiraceae bacterium | reverse complement strand
AGCAGGAAAACTCCTGTAAGGGAAGAACTGATAATAAGTAAAATAATATGTTCTATATGTCCCATAAAGTAGAAAACCCATAAGGCTACAGAGCAGATAGCCATTAAAACTAGGAGTAAAATGTAGCTATACCAGTTTTCTCTGTATAAAAGAATGAAAACAAATACACAGATATCTCCCAAAATAATCATACCTGGCATGGCCCAATCTAAGGACCAGTAAGGTTTTCCGGTATATACATTTATAGCAAAGGCTATAATAATAGTTAAGAATATCTGCAGACCTGCCTTGGAAGAAAAGCCTGAATCGTGATCAAGCCAGTATTTCATGGTAAAGTACACATAGGTAAGACCCACAAAGGAAAGGATACACCATAGAAAACCAGGGGTTACAGTAAGGTTTATTATTACTGCAATAATCTCTCCAATGATAAATATGAAGAGTAAAAGCTTCATAACAAAGTTAATTTTTCTGGCTTTTTCCATAACATCCGGATAAGGAGCTGGTGCACCATAGGTGGTGGTTACCTGTTTTTCTTCATCCTCTGAAAGCTCTGTAACTACGCTGTTACAGAGAGGACAAATTTCTGTATCATCATAAATAAATATATTGCAATTTTCACATTTATTCATAGTAAACTCCATTCGTTTCAACTGCTACATCTATTCCATCCTCTGCAAGCAATCTGAAAAATCGCTTTTGGATGGAGGTATCTGCGAGACAGCTGCTGAAATTAATATTCATAATGCCCTTATAGGAAAGGACAGCACCCTTCATATTCTGACCCTTTGACATAGAAAGAATACAGTAAAAATTCTCCACATATTTACTATAAGGATCCTTAAGTCTAAAGTTTCCGATGTTAGTAATAGTTGCAGTTGTAGCATGGGTTGAAGCACCATAAACACGCTTTAAGGCAAACTTTTTAATAGTAATAGGAACTATTCTCAATAACATATTCTTTTCATTTGAAACATTATAGGAAAGAATATCATTTAAATTCTCCTGAGTGATTTTCTCGTTAAGATTATCCTTTACTATATTTAAAACCTCATCTAAGGTGTAAGCTCTGTCCTCAGGTTTAAATTCAGCAGCAACCATTGCAAAGAAATTTTTCAAGGTGTGCGAATCATAGTAAGGGCGGAGATTAACAGGTACGCAACAGCTAATAGGGTATTTAGAAGGAGAAGAGTTGAGATACTCCTTGTAAACTGAATATACAAATACTCCTACAATAAACTGATTAACTGTAAGGCCTCGTTTTTTAGCGGAAGCCTTTATCTGAGTGAAGGGCATAAATCCATGCATAACTCCAAGACGTCCACCAAAAAGCTTTTCTCCTTTAAGCATAACTGCTCTTGAGGATTTATATTTTTTATACTTTTTATTCTTTTTAAAGTTTCTTACATAGCTATCCTCTGAATCAAGATATATACCCGAAGAAATCTTATGTTTCTCATCCTTAAGTTCCTCAGGATATCTTAATCTAAGATATTCATAAATGATTTCTTTTAAGAAAATGGAGCCTCCAAAGCCATCAGTTAAGGCATGAAAAACCTCCAGATTTATACGGCATTTATAAAATGTAACTCTAAACATATACTGATTATTCTTACTTTTATCAATGTAGGCACCAGGAGTTTTACTCTCTTCAGTAACCGGTGGAAGGGACTTATTATTATCCTCAAAATAATACCAGAAGACACCCTCTCTAATACGCATTTTGAAAAAAGGTATCTGGTCAGTGACACGCTTAACAGCCTGTGCTAAAAGCTCGCCATTAATTTCTTCTGTAAGATTTGCCGCTATTCTATATACATTTGAAAGATGCTCAGTTGCAATAACCGGGAAAAGAGTTGCTGTATTATCCAGCTTTTCCCAGGAAATTCTATCTCTTCCCTTTGAAGCTTTAGTATTTTTTTTATCCATAATCTAATTTCCCTATTTTTTAATTTTATTTGATACTAATTTGATATTGTTTTTTCTACGATTTCACTAATTAATCTAAATTAGTGCTAACTAGTTACTATTATAAATGCTTAGAAATGTAAATTCAACATCTGCAGATAAACATTTTATGGTGTCTAAATAATTGGGTATAAAAAATTATAATTTAAAATTGAAGAAATCATAATATTTGGTTATAATAGTAAACATATAAAGTCGGATGTTAGGGGCATACTATAATTAAATAGAATAAATTATTGGAATATAAAAATATTATGAATTATAATAGGCGAATAATATCTGATAATGTGAAAAAAGGAGTTTACGAAAGGAGAATATTATGTTCAAAAGAATGGGTGTTATGATTCTTGCATTTGCACTTTGCCTTACTCCGGTTAACTATGGACAGGCAGCTAAGAAAGCAAGTATCAGCAAAAAGAAAATCACTCTTAAGGTTGGAAAGACTAAGAAGCTTAAGGTGAAGAATGTTAAGAAGGTTACCTGGAAGACTAGTAATAAGAAGGTTGCTACTGTAAATAAGAAGGGCTTAGTTAAGGCAGTTAAAGCTGGTAAAGCTACTATAACAGCTAAGACTAATAAGGGTAAGTTTAAGTGTAAGGTTACAGTTAAGAAGGCTAGTAGTAGTTCAGCAACTACTACACCATCTTCACCATCACCAAGTACTACAGCAGCCCCTGTAGAAAGTGCAAGTCCTATTCCAAGTGCAAGTCCACTTGTAGTACCAACACTTTCACCAGATGTACCTCGTGATGAGGACGGTAATCCATTACCAGAGGTTATCTGGCCTGAGGGAATGAAGAGTGGTTTAAATGATGATTACAAAACATATTTTAGAAATGCTGTAGATACAACTATTAAGAAAACTGCTGATGAAGATGTAAATATGCAGGATGTTACCTATCATTCAGATGTATTAGGTGTAGACAGACAGACCTATGTATATCTTCCACCTAACTATGATGAGACTAAAGAATACCCTGTAATGTATATGTTCCATGGATTAGGCGCTACAAGTAATCAGTGGCCAAGTTCAAAGGTTGGAAATATATTCAATACACTTATTAACAGGGATGAGGTTGAACCATTTGTGGCAGTTATGCCTGCAATCGTTCCTACCAGTGGAGTTGTAGAGTATATGTATGCACCTGAGACAATTCAGGCATTCTATGATTTCCCAGAAGTATTTGAAAAGGATTTAGAGCCATTTATCTTAGAGAACTATGCAGTATCTAAGGATCCAAAGAACACAGCTATCTGTGGACTTTCAATGGGTGGCTATGAGACCTTAACCATAGCATTTAAGACATATCCAAGTCACTTTAATTATATCGGTGCATTTTCACCTGCATGGGACGGTGATTTGAAGGCTCTTAATATTAGGAACTGGGATTTCCACCCGAGGGTAGTCTTACTTTGTACGGGTAGTGAGGACGAAGTGGTTTATGACTGGCCACTCAACTACAGTAACACCCTTACAGAAAATAAGGTTGAGCATATGTGGTACATCCATCCGGGCGAAGCACATACAGGACCAGTTTGGACCAATGCAGCTTATAACTTTGTAAAATACAGCTTTGGAAAAGAGACCACTGAATAAAGGGGAATGGCTTTTACAAGGGCTGTAAATACTAAAATGTAGAGGGCTTTATAAAAGCAACTACAAAAATACAAAATACAAAATACAAGAAGGTTTCCAAATGCCTTTAAAGTAGTGATACTTGAGGCAGGAGGAGCCTTCTTTTTTTGTGATAACTTGTGAATGCCCCTTTCTTATGGTAAAATAATCATTAAGTGAGACTTAGAAACCGATACAAATAAATACAAGACAAGGCATTTTTTATCCTAAAAGGATATGAAAAGTGCAAAAATATATCTAATAGAAATGGAGAAATATTATGACTAAAGCTAAATTATTTAAGGCTAAGAAGGTAGTTGCAGGGCTCTTAGCTCTGGCACTTACATTTTCAAATGTCAGTATAACTAAGGCGGTTATCTATATGCCGGATGTTACAAGTGACATGTCAGAAGCTTCTTACTGGATAGATAAGCAGGTGAATACTGATAAGGTACTTTCTACTTCAGAAAAAATAGAAGCTATAAATCAGGCGTCCATAAGTGCAGAGGGAACTTCTTTACTTAATTTAAAGGAGTATAAAACAGCTATAGATGGACAGAGTATAAGCGACAATCTTGTCTCATCTGCAAAGACAGAGCTTACTGCAAGAATAGGCAAATGGTATGATGAGGAAGGAAATACCATAACTGAGGAATATATAAAAGACATTTATGAAAATGCTGAGAATACAGAGGCTGCCACCAATACTGAAGCAAAGTATGGAGTAGTTGTTGATCCTTCAGTTTTAACAGCCTATCCAACAGATAAAATGCTTCTAGATGACCCTGGAGACAGCGATTTCGACAACCTCTATCTTTCAGGAATTCGCTTAAATGAGCCGGTGCTTATTAAGTCAGTTTCAAAAGATAAAGAATATTATTATGTTGAAAGTGCATTTTGTCCAGGCTGGATAGAGGCAGAGGATGTTGCAATCTGTGCTGACAAGGAGGAGTGGTTATCAGCCTGGGATTTTGCGGCTGAGGGTACCTTAGTAGTTTTAGACGATAAAATGTATACAGAGGATTCTAATACTAATCCGGATACAGCAAATCGCGAGTTAACCATGGGAACCTATGTAGAGCTTGTGGCTGACGAAGATTTAGTAATAGGAGATAATGAGGATATAACCGGTGCTAAGGGAGTTATCGATGGTACAAACCGCGCAGGCTATAATAATTACATAGTGTATCTTCCGGTTAGAGATGATGATGGAAACTATACTAAGGAAGTTACATTTATATCTGAAGGGGCCCAGGTGCATGAGGGTTATGTTCCACTAACCATAGAAAATACCATGAATATAGCATTTAATTCCCTGGGAAATACCTACGGCTGGGGAGGAATGCTTTCAGCCAATGACTGCTCAGGTTATCTTCGTGATGTCTATGCCTGCTTTGGATTGCATCTTGCGAGAAATACCACCTGGCAAATGAATATGCCTGTTAAAAAGTATGATACTTCAAGTATGACAAATGAAGAGAAAATGGCTCTTCTAGATACACTTCCTGCAGGATCCTGTCTATATTTCAGCGGTCATACCATGATATACCTTGGCCATGAAGGAGATAAGTATTATGTAATCAGTTCAGCAAGCTCCATTATGAATCCTGACGAATCAGGCAGACAGCGTGCCAGATCAGTTATGATAAATACACTTGATGCAAAGCGAGCTAATGGAAATACCTGGATGACAAGTCTTATAAAGTTTACAGTTCCTTATCTTGAGGCTGAGGATGAATTACCTGAGGTAATTCCAAGCGATGAGCCAAGTACATCGGCAAGCGCAGATCCGGGCACATCAGCAAGTGCTGTACCAACTGGGTCAGCAAGCACAGCTCCGGATGCTTCAGCAAGTGCAGCTCCTGAAGCTTCAGCAAGCACTGATCCATCTGCTTCACCTGCTTCATCTGCAGCAGCAAGTGCTTCACCTGATTCAAGTGATAGTGCCACACTTCAGAGAGAGCCTAAGGTAGGAGATAAGGTAAAGGTTAATAAAAACACCTATAAGTTTACATCCGTGACTACAGGAAAGCTTACAGTAAGCCTTGTAAAGGGTGATACATCAGCGAAAAATATAACAATTCCTAAGAGTATTGAACTTGCATTTTTCTATAATGATAAGGCAACTCAGTATAAAACCTATAAGGTGACAGCTATTGAGAAAAATGCATTTAAGGGTAATAAAAAGGTTAAAACCATAACCATAGGAACTAATGTAAAGAAGCTTGAAAACAATCTATTTAAGAACTGTAAAAAGCTTAAGAAAATAGTGATAAAAACTAAAATGCTAAAGGCCACTAATATCGATAAAAAGGCATTTAGCGGTGTTAAGAAAAAGGTGGTTATACAAGTTCCAAAGGGAAAGAAAAGTAAGTATCAGAAGATATTTAGGAAGAAAGGACTTTCTAAAAAGGTTAAGGTTAAGGCTTAAGTCTAAGGAAGATTTAAGAGAAGATAAGAAATATAAGAGGATTTAAGATAATTAGAAGAAAGCAAGAAAATTAAGAGGATAAAGAGGGGAGGAAACACATGGAAATTAATACAGATGATGTGGCTCAGAAATGTCTGAATGCCATAAGTGAGAAGCTTCACAGTCTTAAGAAATTAAATATTATAGTAATCGGAAAATCGGGAGTAGGTAAGAGTACCTTGATAAACAGCCTGTTTAGGGGAAATTTTGCAGAGGTAGGTCTTGGAAGACCTGTAACTGATAAGATTAGAAAGATTGAGAAAAAGGACTATCCACTGGCGGTTTATGATACCCCGGGCTTTGAGCTTTCCAGTGGGCAGCAGGGAAAGGTAAAGGATGAAATCATAGAACTCATTAATAAGGGAATGGCTGCACAGGACATTAATGAAGCCATACATTGCATTTGGTATTGTATAAATGTTGGTGGCAACCGTACCTTTGATTCCTCTGAAATCGAGTGGATAAAGTCTTTAACAGAAAGCAATAAGGTTTTTAAGGTGCCTATTATAGTGGTACTTACCCAGTCCTGTCCTAAGAAAAAAGCCTATGAAATGAAGCGATTAGTGGAGGCTGAGAATCTTGATATAGTAAGTGTTGTGCCGGTTCTTGCCCAGGACATGGACTTTGACGAGGAGTATGTGGCCAGAGCATTTGGTCTTGATACCCTGGTGGATGTAATGGGAGAGACCTTACCGGATGAATTGCAGGATACCTTTCAAAACCTGCAGAAGGTAAATCTTGAGGCTAAGAAAAGACGTGCCCATGCAGCAGTAGCAACAGCAGTAACAGCATCCTTTGGAGAAGGCTTTGCACCGATCCCTTTCGCTGATGCCGCCCTTCTGGTACCAACACAGGTTGGAATGATTGCATCTATAACCGTTATATTTGGACTTGAGGTTAATAAGAGCATTCTCACAGCCATAGTGTCCTCTACTGTAGGAGCAGGCGGCGCCACGGTTTTAGGAAGGACCATAGTTGCCAATATATTTAAGCTGATACCGGGCGTAGGTTCAGGTGTTGGAGGCATGATATCAGGCTCTACAGCGGCTCTTATAACCACAGCTTTAGGAGAAGCCTACATACAGCTTATGGTTCTTTTATATAAGGGCGAAATTAAGGAAGAAGACCTTTATAGTGAAAAGGGAACTAACATGATTAAGAGAATATTTAAGGATGAACTTAAGAAGAAGAGATAAAATACAAATAATATATATAACACAAAAAAGGCAGTTCACGGTAAATACCATGAACTGCCTTCTTTATATTGTAAGATTTGAAAATGAAATCTAATTAAATCTAATTAATTCAAATTCAATTATTTCTTAATGTTGTAAGCTGCAAATCCAGGGAACTGAGCTGAATCACCAAGCTGCTCCTCGATTCTTAAAAGCTGATTGTACTTAGCTACACGCTCACTTCTTGAAGGAGCACCAGTCTTGATCTGACGAGTGTTAAGAGCAACTGCAAGGTCTGCAATTGTAACATCCTCTGTCTCACCTGAACGGTGTGATGTAACTGCTGTAAATCCAGCCTTATGAGCCATCTTAATAGCCTCAAGTGTCTCTGAGATAGAACCAATCTGGTTAACCTTAATAAGGATTGAGTTACCAGCACCAAGCTCGATACCCTTAGCAAGACGCTCTGTATTAGTAACGAAAAGATCATCACCAACGAGCTGAACCTTGTCACCAAGCTTAGCAGTCATTCTCTGCCATCCTTCCCAATCTTCCTCATCAAGACCATCTTCGATAGAGTAGATAGGATACTTCTCAACAAGTGACTCCCAATGAGCGATAAGCTCATCAGATGTGAACTCCTTACCTGACTTAGGCTGCTTGTAGAAACCGATTCCTTTTTCGCTCTTCCACTCTGAAGAAGCAGCGTCCATAGCGATTACGAAATCTTTACCTGGCTCATAACCAGCATCCTTAACTGCCTGAAGGATATGCTCGATAGTATCTTCGTCGCTTTCAAGGTTAGGAGCGAAACCACCCTCATCACCTACAGCTGTTGTATTGCCTTCCTTCTTAAGAAGAGACTGAAGTGCATGGAATACTTCTGTACACCATCTTAATCCCTCTTTGAATGAAGAAGCGCCGGCTGGCATAATCATGAACTCCTGTGTATCAACAGAGTTAGTTGCATGAGCACCACCGTTTAAGATATTCATCATTGGAAGTGGAAGAACGTTTCCGTTTACACCACCAAGGAATCTGTATAAAGGAATCTGAAGTGACTTAGCTGCTGCATCACAAGCTGCGATTGAAACTGCAAGGATTGCATTAGCACCAAGGTTAGCCTTGTTAGGAGTTCCGTCAGCCTTAAGCATAGCACCGTCAACTGCATAGATATCAGATGCATCAACACCAGCTAAAACTTCATTAATAGTTGTATTAATGTTGTTAACAGCCTTTGAAACACCCTTTCCACCGAATTTACTCTTGTCTTCGTCACGAAGCTCGATAGCTTCGAACTGACCTGTAGAAGCACCTGAAGGAGCTGCTCCTCTACCTACTGTTCCGTCTGCAAGTGTAACCTCAGCCTCAACAGTTGGATTACCTCTTGAATCGATGATCTCGCGACCAATTACCTTTTCAATTTGTAAGTTCTTCATGATAAAATCTACCTTTCATTTTTTATATTTCATAAGGTTTTTAAAAGATGTTAAAAGCACTTATGATAATTGCTAAACAACTCCTTATAATATATCAAAATAAGTGATTTCAGTCAAGACCTGATTAATAGGGTTAGAGACGGTAATTCGCGCTAAAACCCGTGTTTATTAATCTTAATCAGGCTATAATCTGTCCCTCAGCAAGCTTATTTTGAACCTCATAATATTTCTCCATCTTAGGACGGGCAGCGATATAGAACTTTTCAAGCTCAGGATCAAAATGCTTACCCATGCTTTCCATCATAATGGAATCAGCCTTCTCAAATGACATGCTGTCCTTATAAACACGCTTACTTACCAAGGCATCGTAAACGTCTGCGATAGCCATGATACGGGCTTCTAAAGGAATATCCTTACCCACAAGACCATCAGGATAACCAGAGCCATCCATGCGTTCGTGGTGGTAATGCGCTACATTTTCCGCCAGCTTCTTAAAGCTCTCATCATCAGTATCCTTAAGGATGGAATGAAGAACCTTAGCACCTTCCGGAGCGTGACGCTTCATTATCTCAAACTCTTCATTAGTAAAGCGCCCCGGTTTTTTCAGAATATCGTCATCGACAGCAATCTTTCCTATATCATGGAGAGGCGCTGCCTTTATAATATCGTGAATAAATTCTTCATCTATGTGATTCTTTTTAACAAAGCTTTTATCCTTTGCAATTTCATTCATAAGCATTTCTACCACATCACTGGTTCTAATTATATGACCTCCGGTAGAGTTGTCACGACTTTCAACAAGCATAGCCATACTACGAATGAGGTTGTTATGCATATTTAAAATATCCTCAGTTTTTTTCTTAACCTCAGATTCAAGAGTGGAATTGTAATGATCAATAAGCTTAATATACTTCTGATTCTTGGTATCATCAGTTATAACCAGCTGAAAACCTTTTTTATCACCACGATGAGTAAGATAATTAACATCAATCATATAGATTGGATCTTCACCATAGTAAAATTTATTTTGGCCCTTAGCCTTCCTGAACTTATTAATCATCGGAATAAATATACTCCAAAGCTTCTCATTATTATGTAAGGACTTATCGACGGTAAGCTCCTTAAGCTCAGGGAAAATTTTCTTGGCTGTATCATTGCTTCCAAGATAATTCATATTGAAATCAAATGAAATAAATCCCGCCATTCCTGACTCAATCATCATATCTATGGCATTATCCGTAATGTCATACATGCAAATGTAATGGGCAATTCCAAGATACATAATCTGTGCAAACAAATAACTAAGAGGAATTAATTCCACATAGTGAAATGCATATCTGCCTATAAAGAAACAAAGAACAGAAAGCATTTCCGGTATAAACAGCAACCAGATAATTTTTCTTGAAACCTGATTCTTATGTTTTAGACTGTAAAAAATAACTCCAAAGCCTATAAGAAAACAAATAAGAATAAAAGCATAATATACAGTGTGCATAGGGGCATAAACCTTATGCAGCACCAGGCGGCCATGTTCCTTGGTTGCTTCCACTGACTTATAGAAAAGCTTATTCTGACCTATGGATAGAACGCTAAATGTAATAACAATACTTATACCCATCATAAGTAAAATTAGAAACTTAGGCATCTTTACCTGACACATATTAAAAATGTAAAAGGTAATAAAAAGGATCAAAAAGCATCCGCCCATAAAAGTCATTTTTGTAGCAACCAATGCAACGTCCAATGTTTTGGCATGTATAAGTATTACATATGCCAAATTAGTAAGTGGAATAAATGCAAATATAAGAGAAACATTTACACTAAAATGCTTATGCCACATATAGGAATATATGCAAGTAAGAATGACTGATAATAAAAATATTAAATTGTAATACAAAAATATTCCATTCATATAATTCTCCTATAATTCTCGAACACATTTGAAGTTATTATAACATATTTTATCAGTCTTCACCACCAACAGATACATTTCCAACATCTGTTTTTGTTTCAATGTCTCCGATATCGCCTTTAAGATTAATATTTCCGGTATCTGTCTTACATCTACCATCTTTAATGGTACAGGACTTAGCTTTAATGTTACCTGCATCAAGCTCAGCATCTATATAATCTATAGTGGTATCATAAAGTTTAATATTACCTGCATCAGCCTCAGCCCTTAAGTCGTTAAATGTACATTTATCAGCAGTGAAATTACCTGCATCTACTTCAAAGGTTAAGCTGTCAATTTTAGCATTATTAATCTTGATATTACCTGCATCTGTAGTGATTCTGGAACTCTTTGAAATAATATCATCAATTTTTACATTGCCGGCATCTGCTTTAAATTCAATTCCATCAAGCTCTGTTCCGGATGGAAGTGTAATTACAATACTATCTTTGTGGGTAAAGCTGAAGAAATCAAAATAGTTATTATTTTTACTACTTACTTTAAGAGTGGAGCCATCCATATGAACATCAGGAATTGAACCTTCCGGAACATCGTAACTAACCTCAAAGGTCTCTCCGTATTGAAATCTGACATTAGTAGCGTCAACCTTGACATCTACACGAGTTACCTCACCATTTAAGGAAATAGTTTTTTCAACATTTTTTTGTTTTGTAAAAATGTTTCCTACCCCTCTAAAAACGTGAAAATAAATACCAGCTAAAACAATTACAATTGTTACAAGTGAAAGAAGTGTAATATATATTTTCACTCCGGCATTAGAATTTGATTTTGTATTTATATTTGAATTTGTATTTGTATCTGAATTTGAATTCATATTTGTATTAGAATCCGACATAATAAATCCTCCTAAAATTTTCTGATTTTATAATTAATCCTGATCCTCTACGCAGTTAATAAGTACTGCATTATGAGCAACAGCAGCAATAGGCCATATTATCCATGTAACTCCCCACTGGAAGGTTGCAAAGCTTAAAATAAGATAAAGACAGGTAATAGTTGGCCAATAGGTTTTAACTATAAATTCCCCTGTTTTACTAACATATTTTACAGGTGCTTTTAAAGAACCTTTAGTATAACTGCCGGCAATAGTTTTTGCATTATTAAGCTTTAAAAGAATGTTATAACCGCTACTTATTTTGTTAGCATAGACAATAAGGAAAACACCTACACCAACTAATATAAACATAACTCCCGGGCCGATGTTATGAATCTGTGCAAACATAATATTAGGAACCCAGCAAATAATACAGAGAATAACTCCTATAGAAATGCAAATTCCTCTGACTGCTTCAAAGCTCCTACGGCGTTCCTTTACATAAGAAGCAGTATTCATATCAATCTGACAAGGCTGTCTTTTTAAGAACTTCCAGTCAGAATCCACAAAGCTACTATATACTATGAGCCCTATACCAATTCCAATAAATAAAAACATGAATAAAGCTCCAAGGGCAGGCATATTTACCTGATCATTATCGAAATCCGCTGAAAATAAAATAGGGCATGAAATAGAAGAAATAATAAGCATAATTCCAGTGGCTAGAAATGCAGCTTTTTTAGTTCTGTTAGTGATAAAACTTTTAACGTCATCAAGGCTAATGTGAACACTTGGATTTTCTGATTCCATTTCCTGAGCCTCTTCAATCTCTTCCTTAAGGCCGAGATCCTCAGCGAGTTCATCTAAGTTACCAAACTCTGAAATAACAGTACCAATGGCTGCATTATCTGCTACTCCCTCGTCAATTAACTCGTTATATTTGTCCTCCATCATTTGTAAAAGTTCATTTTTTGCTTTACGAACTTCCTCGGTATTTGGAAGATTAGCAAACATCGATTCCAAATAATTCTTAATAGTTTCCATAAATAATCTCCTTTACGATTAAACTTTACGATTAAATGTTATGATTTTCATATTGATTTTAATATTGATTTTAATCTACCTTATGTATAAATTTCTGAATAACATCCTTAGTAACTTCCCACTCATCACATTTGGCCTTGTAATAATTCTTGCCATTTTCAGTTATTTGATAGTAGGTTCTTTTCTTACCATTACCTTCAGGATCCGGATTTGCCACAAATGATTCAATATAACCATTCTTTTCCATACGAGTAAATGCAGAGTACAACGTAGTTTCCTTGATGGAATACTTTTCCTCAGAAATTGCCTTAATCTGCTTGGAAATATTATATCCATAGGAAGGCTCATTACTCAAAATGTAAAGAATCATCGTATCATTGTAGCCGCGAATCACATCGCTGCTAATTTCAACCATGTATCTTACCTCCTTAAATGAAATTGGTTTCTTTTAGTTTTCGTTAATTCTTTTCAATTTTAAATATGTGTGTAGTACCTTGAGAATTATTATTTGTTTAGTTAATAATAAAAATAATAATAAAACAACTGGTACAGCACAGGAACGTAGGTTGTAAAACAATGTAGCTACTATGAAGAACACGCGTAAAATCTTCACTTGTTTAACCTACGTCTATCGTACTACGACTATCGTAGTACGCCTGTTGAAGTAAATATACTACGACAGACGTAGGAAGTCAAGTACTTTTTTAAAAAAAGTTAAAAAAGTGTTATTGATAGGCATCGATTTATACAAAAAACTTGCTATTTCGATGCCCGCCACCCAATATCCAGGTCTTAAAAACTCGTGTAAACCATATCTATTTTTTATAGGGTAACTCGCCTCATTTTCTGCTATTATATAAAGCATCATAACTTAGACAGAAACGTATAAAACAAGAAAAACAAGACTAACAATATTACAAATAACAATTTACAAATTTAGGAGGTTTTAAATGAAAGCATTATTTATCGGTGGAACGGGAACTATTAGTATGGCCATAGTTAAGAGGCTTGTAAATGAGCTTAACTGGGATGTGTGGGTTTTAAATCATGGAACCAGACAAAGTGAGATGCCTGAGAAGGTGCATCAGATTATTGGCGATATTAACGATGAAGAGAAGGTAACAGAAGCAATAAAGGATATGTATTTTGATTGTATTTGTGAGTTTATTGGATTCACTGTTGAGCATGTGCAGAGAGATTATAGATTGTTTAAGGATAAGACAAGACAGTACATTTATATAAGTTCTGCATCAGCTTATCATAAGCCTGCAGCAAGCTATATAATTACTGAGGGAACAACCCTTGCAAATCCACATTGGCAGTATTCAAGAGATAAGATTGAATGTGAAGAATTTCTTATGAAAAAATATAAAGAAGAGGGCTTCCCTGTGACCATCGTTCGTCCAAGTCATACCTATGATGAGAGAAATGTACCTTTGGGAGTGCACGGTAATAAGGGCTTTTATCAGGTGATTAAAAGAATTATGGATGGCAAGCCTGTAATTATTCAGGGTGATGGAACCTCCCTTTGGACAGTGACATTTAACTCTGATTTTGCCATTGGATATACAGGACTTATGGGCAATAGACATGCTATTGGAGAGGCATTTCACATTACTGGAGACGAGGCTCTTACCTGGAATCAGATATATCAGACCATTGCAGATGCTCTTGATGTTGAGCTTCATCCATATCATGTTTCATCATATTTTCTTGCTGAGGCTGGAAGAGACTATGGATACGACTTCGAGGGTGGCCTTATAGGAGATAAGGCGGTATCCGTTATATTTGATAATTCCAAATTAAAAAGGGCAGTTCCGGACATGAGAACTAATGTAAGATTTGACCAGGGAGTTAGAATCGCCCTGGATTACGTGCTTTCACATCCGGAGTGCCAGGTAGAAGATCCTGAATTTGATGAATGGTGCGATAAGGTAATTGATGCCTTAGAAAATGCAAAGAAATCCATCCACAAATAAGATTTAAAATTATATTGCAATTTAAACCGCAATTAAAAATCATGTGATTACTTACAAATAAAACCAAGTGCCCCGTGAGGGTTAAGGCTGATTTCAATGTAGTCGCCATTTACTTCCCAGACTTTATTAGACCAGAGTTCTGTTAAGTCTCTTTCGTCTATTTCTGTTTCAGAAAGGTCTATGGAAAATGTAGCGGCTTCATCACTTAAGTTAAATACAGCCATATATTTACCGCCACCATCTCTAAAGGCGGTCCAAAGAACTATTTCCCGTCCGTCGATTTTCTTTCTGAAAACCGGGCGGGAATTTCTTGCTTTTTTAAGCATTTCAAGAATTCCCTTATTAGTCATAAGGCTTAAGGTAAAGTCATCATTATAAACCATATCGCCGCCCATAATC
Source organism: Lachnospiraceae bacterium (assembly GCA_024696825.1). Classification (GTDB taxonomy): domain Bacteria; phylum Bacillota; class Clostridia; order Lachnospirales; family Lachnospiraceae; genus JAEEJA01. The sequence continues at coordinate 15,487 of JAILGL010000157.1, read as the reverse complement.
ATTGGGGAACGCATAATAGCCCAAAGAGTCATCATGGTATACTGTTCATCCTCGGTAAACTGAGTCTGGTTGTTATCCGGATAGTCAAGCCTTAGGGCTCCAAGGGGAAGCATGTCGGCATCAGGCCAATGTCCCGGACCACTGTGTATACACCATTTCTCAGCTCTTTCAAACATTTCATAAAGAGGCTTCCACTGATCCCAGAAATCATCAGTGATTCGCCACATATTGGCAAACTGCTTAAGATGCTCGGCTTCCTCAAGCTTTGCAGGTCCAGGTGAAAGGCTAAGAACCATGTCGCGACCGCATGAGTCCAAAGCATTTTTAACCATTTCAACTTCCTTTTTGGGATAATGATTTGCAATGTCGTCAATCTTTATAAAATCCACATCCCAGGAAGCATAGAGCTTGAAAATGCTTTCATAGTATTCCTTAGCGCCCTCTTTCTCAGGATCCACGCCATACATATCTGTGTTCCAGTGACAGATAGAATCCAAATCTGCAATCTGTCTTGCAGTTTTATCGGTGCCAAGAAGCTTGGTATTATTGTGAACTGCCTGGCGAGGGATACCCCTCATAATGTGAATTCCAAACTTTAAGCCGAGACCGTGAACATAGTCTGCAAGAGGCTTAAAGCCCTTTCCATCCGCTGATGACGGAAAACGATTAGGAGCAGGAATAAGCCTGCTGTACTCATCCATATTTAATTCTGTGAAAGGATGATATTGGTGAGAATCTGCAGTTGGCTCTGACCATTGAATATCTACAACCACATATTCCCAACCAAAATCCTTAAGATTTTTTGCCATATAATCCGCATTTTTACGAACTATATCCTCAGTTACAGACGCACCGTAACAATCCCAACTGTTCCACCCCATAGGTGGCGTAATTGCAATGTTTTTCTTCATAAAGTCCTCCATTAATATTCATTTGTTTACAGTAATTAACAATAATTTACAGGTGAATTCCGTTTTCCCCTGTACTCTCCAAATACATTTTAACTGTGGCATATTATGTCATAGGAAAATATAAAAAACTACTATAATTATAAGTGAAAATCTATCTTAAAAATTGTAGGGTTTCAAAAAGCCTGCACTTATGGTAAAATATGGTCTAAGGTTGAACTATAATGCAACAAAAATAGCGACGTAAAATAAAAAATCGAATATGAATTTAGTAAAAAAAAATACACGAGGTATCAAATGGTTAATGAATATATTAGAGAAAATTTATTTAATTTTCAGGATAAAAAATATAAAGGTTTTCAGAAAAATCTGATGCCAACTGTTGAAGTGAAAAATGTCATTGGAGTCCGTACGCCGGCCCTTCGAAGCTTTGCGAAGGAGCTTGCAAAACGAGAGGACATAGATGAATTTTTAAATGCTCTGCCACATGAGTATTTCGATGAAAATCAGCTCCATGCATTTATAATTTCTGAGGAAAAGGATTATGAAAAATGTATGGAAAAGGTGGAGAAGTTTCTTCCATTTGTAGACAACTGGGCTACCTGTGATCAGCTGCTTCCAAAGTGCTTTAAGAAGCATAAAAATGAGCTTTTAACAAAGATAAAAAAGTGGCTTAAATCAGATGAAACCTATACAGTACGTTTTGGAATAGGGATGCTTATGAGGCATTATCTGGACGAGGATTTTAAGGTTGCCTACCCTAAAATGGTAGCAAAAATTAGGAGTGATGAGTACTACATAAATATGATGATTGCCTGGTATTTTGCCACGGCACTAGCGAAAAAATATGATGAAATTTTACCATTTATCCAGGAGAAAAAATTAGATGACTGGACTCATAACAAAGCCATCCAAAAGGCTATAGAAAGCTATAGGGTGGCGGATGAACAAAAAGTATATTTAAGGACATTAAAGGTGAAAAAATAGATATGATTAAAAGTTACAAATATAATTTTGGTTATCCTATGATAAATGGTTCCGTACCGATGGATAACTTTGAGCTTATAGATAAAACAATATATCTAAAAGCCATAGAAGACTTAGGGGAAAAGTATGAACCCTACATAACAATAGAAAATTTTGAAAAAGTAAATGAGGATTATATTAAATACACTGGAGAAAAATACACAGAAGATTCAAAAAGAATCAGTCTGAAAATCAAGATTGATATTCAGAATAACACCCGTATTTACGGCATGGGAGAGAGCCTCGGAAGTGTTAATAAACGAGGAAGAATTTACAGAAGTTTTTGCTCAGATGATCCACATCATTATGAGGATAAGGTGTCATTATATGGTGCCCATAATTTCTTTGTATATTCCCTTGAAGAGGATGTATCAACTGATGCTTTATGTACATTTTGTGATGACCCCTTATGGTATGATCCAATGTATTTTCCTAACGCTACATATGGAATCTTTATAGACTATCCGGGAGCTCTTACCCTTGATATGGGATTTTCCGAGAGAAATGAGATAATAATAGATTTTGAAATAGAGGCTTCAAAGGTTGATTTTTCAATGATTATTATAAAGTCTAATAAGAAAAAAGATTATGAAAAAGTCATTAAAACTTTTCGTGAGATTATTGGAAAAAGCTATGTTCCACCTAAGTGGGGATTTGGCTATGGCCAAAGTCGCTGGGGCTACAGGGACGAGGCTGATATTAGGGCTGTGAGAGACGGCTATAAAAAGCATAATATTCCTCTTAGTATGATTTATATGGATATTGATTACATGGAGGATTACAAGGATTTCACTGTGAGCTCTGAGAGATTTCCTGACTTTAAAAGCTTTGTAGAAAGCATGAAAGACGATGGCATAAAACTCATCCCTATAATCGACGCCGCCATAAAGGTGGAGGAGGGTTACGAGGTTTATGAAGAAGGAAAAGAGAAAGGATATTTTTGCAGGGATAAAAAAGGAAATGATTTTATAGGGGCAGTTTGGCCGGGTCGTTCCGTGTTTCCTAATTTCCTTGATTACGAAGTAAGACAATGGTTTGGAGATAAGTACAAATACCTTATAGATGCAGGAATTGAGGGCTTTTGGAATGATATGAATGAGCCTGCCATATTCTACTCTGAGGAGGGGCTAAAAAAAGCATTTGATAAGCTTGACAGCTTTAGAGAAAAGAATATTGGAATTAATGAATATTTTGAATTAATGGGAACTTTAAATGGAATTTCTAATAGTGATGATGATTACAAATCAATTTATCATCGTATGGAAAAGAGTTATTTAAACCACTATGAATTTCATAACCTTTACGGTTACAATATGACAAGGGCAGCCAGTGACAGCTTTAAGAAGAATTACCCTGATAAAGAGTTTCTTCTGTTCTCCAGAAGCTCGTATATTGGGGCTCACCGCTATGGTGGCATCTGGCAGGGCGATAATAAATCCATTTGGTCACATTTAAAAATGAATTTCCAAATGATGCCAGGCCTTAATATGTGTGGTTTTCTCTACACTGGCGCAGATATCGGAGGCTTCGGGGCAAATGTAAATGACGAGCTAATGCTTCGCTGGCTGGCAGTTGGAATATTTACCCCGCTATTTAGAAATCATTCAGCGCTTGGCACGAAGAACCAGGAGCTTTATAATCTAAATTACATCTCAAAAATGAGATTTTTTATAAACCTAAGATACAGGCTTTTGCCATTTTTATATGATGAATACATGAAGGCTGCAGATGAAGATTCCCTGATGTTTAGACCTTTGGAATTTGCATTTCCAAAAGACCCTTTGGCAACAGAAATAGAGGACCAGTTAATGCTTGGAAAAAAGGTAATGCTTGCACCGGTATTTTCTGCGAATCAGACAGGAAGGGTAGTGTATTTTCCTATCAGAATGAAGGTTGTAAGGTTTAAAAAATGTAGCGAATATAGTTATTTAGACAGAGCTTCAGATAATTCTTCTGATGATTTTAATAATGATTCAAACTTCTTTATCGGCAAGGATTTTGAAGTTCTAAAGGGTGAAAAACTACCTACAAAGGAAGAGTTAAAAGCCTTTGGAATCACTGAGGAAATGTACAAGTTTATAACAAAAGAGAAGATAGAAATCGAAACATTTACATTAAAAAAAGGTTATAATTATATAAGTGTTCCTCTGGATTCAGTGGTTGTATTTGTGAGATAGTTACATCACAAAAATAAACAAATAATAGGCAAAAATATAGGTTGAAAAACACACAAATATAACATTAAATAATTGTATAAATCGAAGTGTATAAGACGATTTAGAAAGAAGGAAATTATGAGTAAAGAAGTAATAATAGGGCTCTTGATTCCGTTTCTTGGAACATCGGCGGGATCAGCCTGTGTGTTTTTTATGAAAGAAAAATTAAATAATCATGTTCAAAGAGCTTTGACAGGATTTGCCGCAGGAGTCATGGTGGCAGCCTCTGTCTGGAGTCTTTTGATACCGGCCATGGACCAGTCTGAAAAATTAGGAAAGCTTGCATTTGCTCCAGCAGTAATAGGATTTTTACTTGGTATCTTTTTCCTCTTATTGTTAGACAGTGTGATTCCACATTTACATATGGGTTCAGATGAGGCTGAGGGTATTAAGAGTCGCCTGGCAAGAAGTACCATGATGGTGTTAGCGGTAACCCTTCATAACATACCGGAGGGTATGGCAGTCGGAGTTGTTTATGCAGGCTATGTTAATGGAACCAGCAATATTACGGCAGGTGCGGCCCTTGCTCTTTCATTAGGTATAGCTATACAAAACTTCCCTGAGGGCGCTATTATATCCCTGCCCCTTTGTGCGGAAGGAAAGAGTAAGAAAAAAGCATTTTTGGACGGAGTATTATCGGGCGCAGTGGAGCCTATAGCAGGACTTATAACTATATTTCTAGCAAGTCTCTTAGTGCCTGCAATGCCGTATTTATTATCATTTGCGGCAGGCGCCATGTTATATGTGGTTGTGGAGGAACTAATACCTGAGATGTCTGCGGGAGAGCATTCCAATATAGGAGTTGTAATGTTCGCCGTTGGCTTCGCTCTAATGATGGCCTTAGACGTAGCCCTTGGATAACTAGGGAAAATAGGTAAAATGGTGAGAGAATGGCAAGTACCAAGGATGGAGTTCTCACCTGGTGGTGGCTTCGTTCCCCAGGCGTTAAGCCTACTACAGCAGCCAATATCGGCGACTACGGAGTTATTAATTATGCCGGTCACAAGGTGCTTGAGAAGAAGACAGGAAAGGGTGGAATCCGCCCGGTTATAACTGTTAAGGCAAAGTAATTAAGGTAAAATAACTTAGAAATTATCAGTTTTCCAGGCGATCATACATATTTAGAAAATCCAATAGGATTTCAAGGAGCAGACATGAGCAACAAGATTAGAAAGAAAATTGTATTTCATGGAAGAGTGCAGGGCGTAGGCTTCAGATATCACGCGGCAAATGCAGCGAGAGCTCTGGGGCTTACGGGCTTTGTGAAAAATGAATATGACGGCACTGTGCATATGGAGATACAGGGCACAGAGGCCGAGATAGATATGCTTATCCAGACATTGAATAACGACAGATATATAAGCATTGAGGATATGGATGTGCAGAAAATACGCCTTGAAGAGGGTGAGAGAAGCTTCAAGGTGGCGTACTAAAATTACATAAGGAGTTACATTTATGTATATAAAAATATGTGGAATAACTGACGAAATTGAGGCGGATTATTGCAATGCTGCAATGCCTGATTTCGTCGGTTTTATTCAGTTTGTGGAAAAAAGTAAGAGAAATATATCGACTAAAAAAGCTGTGAGCATAATGAAAAAAATTGATCCCAAAATCAAGAAGGTGGCAGTTACCATAAGTCCATCCAATGAGCAGGTTCATAAGCTTTGTGAGGCAGGCTTTGACTACATTCAGATTCATGGAAGCGTGGATCTTTCGCTAATAGAAAATGCCAAGCTTCCGGTATTAAAAGCATTTAATGTAAAGGACATGTCAGACTTTTCTAAGTATAATAAATGTGGTAATATAAAGGGGTATGTATTTGATGCGGCGAGCCCTGGTTCAGGTGAAACCTTTGACTGGGAAATCTTAAAAAAATTACCTGCAATTTCTCAGGATAAAATTCTTCTTTTGGCAGGTGGACTAAATCCGGATAATGTATATGAAGCCATTAGTAAAACTCATATTCCAGGGGTGGATGTAAGCTCCGGAGTTGAGAAGGATGAAGGTGCCGGGAAGGATTCTAAAAAGATACAAAGGTTTGTAAATGAAGCAAGACGAGCTGATATGGGAGATAAGTAAATAAATAAAAAGACAACATGGAGGGGTTGTAAAGTGAAAGGTAAAAAGTTAGTAATTCCATTTGTGATACTTTTAGTTTTTTATGTAATTGCATGGTATCTCATGGAGGTAAAAGGGGTAAAAGTTGAGAAAACATTTTGGGCATTGTTACCATCTATTATCGCCATTGGTTTAGCATTAGTGACCAAAGAGGTTTATAGTTCACTTTTTGTGGGAATCGTTACAGGAGCCTTATTCTGGGCGAGATTTAATCCTGTAAAAACCTTAAATCACGTGTTCCAGGACGGTGTGGTAAGTGTTCTCTCAGATTCATGGAACGTAGGAATTCTCGTATTCTTGGTAATACTTGGAATGCTTGTACAGCTTATGAATATGACCGGCGGATCAGCTGCATTTGGACTCTGGGCCAGCAGACATATCAAAGGTAAAAAGGGTGTTCAGATAGCCACAGTATTTCTTGGAATGCTTATATTCATAGACGATTATTTTAACTGTCTTACTGTTGGTTCAGTTATGAGACCTGTAACAGATAAGCAGAGAATAAGCCGTGAAAAGCTTGCATATCTTATAGATGCAACAGCAGCACCAGTCTGCATTATCGCACCTATATCATCATGGGCGGCAGCAGTTTCAGGCTTCGTAAAAGGGGAAAATGGAATGAGCCTCTTTTTGAAGGCGATTCCATATAACTACTATGCGTTATTTACTATTGCGATGATGTTTATAGTAATACTTTTTGATATTTCTTATGGACCTATGAAGGGCTATGAGAAAAAGGCTCTCGACGAAGAATATTGGAAGAAGAAATTAGAGTCCGACACAGAGAAGAAGGCTGATGACAAGAAGAAGGGTAAGGTTATAGATATGGTAATTCCAATCATTCTTCTCATCGTTAGCTGTACCATCGGAATGATTTATACAGGAGGCTTCTTCAAGGGTAAGAGCTTCATCTCTTCATTTGCTAATTCAGATGCTTCCATAGGTCTTGTGCTTGGTTCATCCGTAGCACTTATTATAACTATTATTTTCTATCTATTAAGAGGAGTTATAGATTTTAACAGAAGTATGATTGCCCTTCCTGAAGGCTTTAAGCAGATGGTTCCGGCAATTCTCATACTTACATTTGCATGGTCACTTAAGGCTATGACAGATAATCTTGGAGCAGCAGAATATGTTGCAGCCCTTGTAAAAGGCTCAGCAGCAGGCTTCCAGATGTTCCTTCCAAGTATCATTTTCCTTATTGCAATCGGCCTGTCCTTTGCAACAGGAACCTCATGGGGAACCTTTGGAATACTTATTCCTATAGTAGTTAGCTGTTTCCAGAACACAGACTACAGTCTCATGATTATCTCTATCTCAGCATGTATGGCAGGTTCAGTTTGTGGAGACCATTGTTCACCAATTTCAGATACCACAATCATGTCCTCGGCAGGTGCAAAATGTGTTCACATAAAGCACGTTGCAACTCAGCTTCCATATGCGCTGACAGCAGCAGTAGTATCATTTGTAACCTACATAATAGCAGGCTTTGTTAAGAATCCGGTGGTTCCACTTATAGTAGGACTTGTAGTACTTTTCGTAGTACTCATGGCGCTTAATAAGCTAACCAGTGACACGGTAGAAGTAAGTAAGAAGAAGTAAAAACCTTGAAAATGTAGTGTTAGAAAGAGGGTTTAGGTCGGTGATATTTTTAAAATGTAACCGGCAAAGAAAGGTTGAAGGTGTTATATGCAGTATAGAAAAGATAAGTATGGAAATGACTTATCAATACTGGGATATGGCTGCATGAGGTTTACTAAAAAAGGGAATTCCATAGATATTGATAAGGCTGAAAAGGAGATTTTGACAGCTTATAAGGCGGGAGTTAATTACTACGATACAGCCTATATTTACGGCGGTAGCGAGGCCTGTCTTGGGGAGATTTTAAAGAGAAATAATCTTCGCAAAAAGGTAAATATCGCCACCAAGCTGCCACAGTATTTAATCGGTAGCAGCGCTCAGATTGAGAAGTATTTTAATGAGGAATTAAGCAGATTACAGACTGATTATATCGACTATTATCTCATGCATCATCTCACAGATGTGGACATGTGGAACAAGCTTAAAAGCATCGGTATAATCCGCTGGATCGAGGATAAAAAGAAAAAGGGAATTATTAGAAATATAGGCTTTTCCTATCATGGTAATTCTGATAATTTCAAAAAGATATTAGATGACTATGACTGGGATTTTTGCCAGATTCAGTATAACTACCTGGATGAAAATACCCAGGCAGGAGTAGTGGGTCTTAAGGCGGCTCATGAAAAGGGAATCCCTGTAATAATTATGGAGCCACTTCGTGGAGGAAAGCTTGTAAATATGCTTCCAAAATCTGCGGAGCGCTTAATCGCGGAAAATGAGCGTGGCTGGACTAGCGCAGAACTAGCCTTTCGCTGGCTTTACAATCAGCCTGAGGTAACAGTGGTGCTTTCAGGAATGAACTCCATTAAGATGGTTAAGGAAAATGTAAAGACCGCCGCAACAGCTCATGCAGGGGACTTTACCAAGGAAGATCATATCCTTGTAAAGCGCGTCATAAAGCGTATTAAGAAAAATGAAAAGGTTGGCTGCACAGGCTGCAGATACTGCATGCCATGCCCTAAGGGCGTTGACATTCCTGGTATATTCAGATGCTATAATCTCATGTATACAGAAGGAAAAATGGAGGGCCGAAAGGAGTTCGTTCAGACAGTGGGACTCACCAAGGAACCTGCCTTTGCAACTCAGTGCATAGAGTGTGGCAAGTGTGAAATGCATTGTCCACAGAGCATTCCTATAAGAGAAAAGCTTAAGGAAGCAGATAAGGCACTTCGCCCTATACCTTATAAGGTGGTCATTAGCGTGGCCCGTAAATTCATGTTTAGAAAGAAAAAAGTAAAGAAGAAAAAAGCTAAAGCAAGGAAATAAAAGCTAAAGCAAAAAAACAGATTAAAGTGGTAGATACTTTAATATAATTCAAGCGATAAAGGAGAGGGAAATGGAACCTGGAATTATACTGATAATAGCACTTTTGGTCCTGGTAATCTTATTTCAAATTGTATTAATTATAGGTCAGAAAAAGAACGCTAATCTGACTGAAAATTATGGCGAAGACATTTTGGATAATGTGGATCAAAAGGCCATACTTCAAGAGATTCAAAATGACAGCGACAGAACCAGAATGATTCTTGATAAAGAGGTTAATAACATTAACAATAATGTTGCCCGCATGAATGACAGCCTTAATAAAAATATCGCCAATCAGATGAGCGTTATGAATGATAATATTAATGGCCGAATGAATGCCATGAACGAGAACATTCAGAAGACTCATACAGCTCAGAGAATGGAGCTTAACGAATCATTTGATAAGCTTAGACAAGAGAATCAGCAGAGCATGGATAAGATAAATGATACGGTAAATGAGAAGCTTCAGAAGACCTTAAATGACAGAATTAGTAAGTCCTTTGAAAATGTACAGAACCAGCTTGCCGAGGTTTATAAGGGCCTTGGAGAGATGAAGGATGTGGCTTCGGGAGTAGGCGATTTAAAGAAGGTTCTTTCTAATGTTAAGACCAGAGGAATCGTAGGAGAGTATCAGCTGGAGGCTATTTTGCAGGAGATACTTACTCCTGAACAGTATGAAACCCAGTTTACATTAGACAAAAAGAAGAATGCTGAGAAGGTGGACTTTGCCATAAAGCTTCCGGGATTAAATGATTCTGACGAGGAATACGTATATCTTCCAATCGATTCCAAGTTCCCGGGTGAAACCTACGGAGCACTGCAGGATGCATATGATACAGGAGATGTAACTCTCATTAACAATGCCAGAAATACACTTGCAACCACCATAAAAAATGAAGCGAAAAGCATTAGTACAAAGTACATAATCCCACCGATTACAACGGACTTCGCAGTAATGTTTTTACCATTTGAGGGGCTTTACGCAGAGGTTGTAAACATGGGACTTATTGAGGAACTGCAGAATAAGTATAAGATAAATGTAGCGGGCCCATCTACTATGGCAGCTATGTTAAACAGCTTTAGAATGGGCTTTAGAACTCTTGCCATTCAGAAGAAGAGTGGAGAGGTTTGGAAGACTCTCGAGGCTACAAAAACAGAATTTGAAAAGTTTGAGAAGGGCCTTGATGCCATGAAGAAAAAGCTTACACAGGCGGACACTGAATTGGATAAGCTTATAGGAGTTCGCACAAGAGCCATTAATCGAACTCTTAAAAATGTTAGTACTTTAGAAAATCCTGAAGATGCAGAAGCTATTTTAGAAGTAGACAGTGCAGATGAAGGTGAAGTAGAAGGTGAATAAAATCGCAGGAAAGGCTCAAGAAACCGAGTAGATAAAGGCTCAAGAAAGGCATGGGAATAAAGTGACTAAGGTGGATTTGGTTACCGGATTTTTAGGTTCCGGTAAAACTACATTTATAAAAAAATATGTAAAATACCTGACAGAAAAGGGTGAAAAAGTCGGAGTAATTGAGAATGACTTTGGAGCCATAAGTGTAGATCTGATGCTGCTTGACAACGATTTTCCCCAGGAGGTTCCTGTGGAAATGATAGTTGCAGCAGACATGGATTGTTACAGAAGAAGGTTTAAAACCAAGCTCATAAGCTTTGGCATGCAGAAGCTGGACAGGGTTATAGTGGAGCCTTCAGGAATATTTGATACGGATGATTATTTTGATATTATCTACGACGAGCCTCTGGAACGCTGGTATGAAAAAGGTTCTGTAATAACAGTGGTTGATTCAGATATGGCAAGTGATTTATCTGCAGAATCCGAGTACATTTTTTTAACCCAGATTGCCAATGCAGGAAGCATAGTTTTTAGTAAGATTAATGAAAAATCAAATCAGGAATCAAATCAGGAATCTAATCAGGACTCAGTCAATAATGAAGTGACAACTGTAGATTCCGTGGAAAAAACCAAGGCTCTCATGAATTCAATTCTTGAAAAATATAATTGTAAAAGAAGGATTAATGACGACATTATAATTCAAAAATCCTGGGATAATCTTACGAAGGAGGACTATGAAAAAATAGCTTCCAGCGGTTATATTTCAGAGAGTTTTGTTAAGAAAAATATATATGAACATAACTTCTATAAGACCTTATTTTTCTACAATGTAAGCCTTGAAGAAAAAGATATTTTAAATCTGATTAAAGGCTTTTTTAATGAAAAAGAACTTGGAAAAATATATCGAATCAAAGGCTTTTTACCAAAGGAAAATTCTTTCACTCAGATTAATGCCACACGTGAGAATATAGAAATTTCTGAAACCAACAATGGACAGGAGGTTCTCGTAATAATAGGTGAGGATCTTAATGAGGAAAAAATAGTAGAGCTTATAAAGAAATACAGCTTAAGAGAAGATATAATCTGTGGTAGCACGGAACATAGAAATGAGTGCCAGGCTTAGAATAATTCTAAAAGCGAATAAGGTAAAATAAATTCTCAAAGTGAATATAGCTTAAAATAAAATTCCCCAGACCTTAAGTCCGGGGAATTTATTATGAAGAGAATTATACAAAAAATGAAAATGTCAATCTTTAGGCTTAACTACAATTTTCCAACTGATTCTTTTTCCAGAATTAATTGTAGCATAAGCACGTGTCTTACCGACCTTCACGCCGGTAACATATCCATCGCTATCAATTGTAGCGATATTGGAATCATCAATAGTAAATTCAGGCTTCTCTGTAGATGTAAAAGGCTTTGAGCTATATTTAAGTTTCTTTCTTTCACCAACCTTTAAAACCTTATTTTTCTTAAGAGGTTTGATACTTGCAATCTCTGGTGAAACACTAACCTTAACCTTTAAAACCTTTTTAATCTTTATAAATAAAGCATAAGTTTTTGTAATGGTTACATTAACCTTAGCTTTACCTGAATTAATACCCTTCAAAGTAATAGTTTTTGATTTATAACTTGCAGTTACAATGTTGCTATCACTTGACTTAACTGTTATCTTGTCGCCATTCTTCACACCATTAAGACGTACGGTGGTTTTATCATCAGCTAACAACTTAACTTTTTTCTTGCTAAGTGAATAATTACTCTTTGATGCTGCAAGAAGCATATATGCATCAGACATAGTCTCTGAATTATCAGCGGTACCAATAGATGTTGCATCTATGGCATTTGCAGAATCAGTAGAACTAGCTGAGACTTTTCCAACTTCACCAATACATGATATGGAGAAAAGTAATACCAATAAAAACGATAAAAATCGTCTCACTTTAACACTAATATTCATAGGCATATCTCCAAACTATATCTTTTTGACGCCTTTTATCTTAAACAGATATTATGGCAATAATATGACCATTTACGGATATTTTTGTAGCACTTTTATGTACAAAAATGGCATGGATTTAAAATTATAAACTAAATATATAGGTGCTTTAAAAGAAAATGTTTTAGGTATTTAAAGTAATTTTTAACAAAAAAAATCAAGTGTTTTTCATTTGTTTTAGATATTAAAACAAATCTTAGATAAAAATAACTTAAAGAGGAAGTGCAAAATATTGCAAAATAATGCTTGTATATTTTCACATTATTGACATAAGTTATCTATACAATTATACTGTACATAGTGAGTATGAGGTGTTTTTTGAATAATTTTAGAGAAGTTATTTGTGGAGGAAAAGTTAAGATGCAATACATTTTAGTTGCCGACGATAACCGAGATATAACGGATATTCTTACGTTGTATCTTAAAAAAGAGGGGTACGAGCCTATTATAGCTCGAGATGGTGTAGAAACTGAAAAAATGTTTGAACAGTACAATCCAGCAGCTGTATTGTTAGATGTTATGATGCCTGTTAAAGATGGCTATGCAGTTTGTAAAAGTATAAGAAAAACTTCTAATGTTCCTATAATTCTTATTACAGCACGTGGGGAAGACTATGATAAGATTATGGGGCTTGATATAGGCGCAGATGATTACATCGTAAAACCATTCAGTCCCGGCGAGGTTATGGCTCGTTTAAGAGCTGTTCTAAGACGTATTTCTGTAGGCCAGGGCAATGTTGACGGCAAGGTTATCAGAATAGAAAATATAATTATAAATATGGATGAATATTCATTTTATATCGATGGAACAAGAATCCAGCTTACCAAAAAAGAAATAGAAACTATGTGGATTTTATGTGAGAATCCTAACAGAGTATTTACTCGTGATAATCTACTTGATATTTTGTGGGGATTTGATTATTATGGAGATAGCAGAACAGTCGATTCACACATTAAAAGACTTAGAGCTAAGCTTGATAAGGTAGAGCATCCAACCTGGAGTATTAAGACTGTTTGGGGAGTTGGATACAAGTTTGAAGTTAACAGTTAAAATGTTTTATATATTGTAGTATGTAAACGAGTATTTATAGACGTTGGCTGAGGTTATCATGAAAAAAAATAAAAGTACTTTTTTAGAGAGAAATGATGTCACTATAAGAATATTTTTATCTTTTGTAACCATTATGGTTGCCATGGTAGTTCTCATTGCCGGCGTTTTTTTGCTTTTATACAGGAGAAATACCATTAACTCTTATGCTGAAATTCTAGTAAATCAGGGAAGAATCATTTCCAAAAAGGTCACTGCATTTTCTTCAAAGGGTAAAAGTGACAAATTCGCCGAATATGTTTATTATGTAGAAAATCTTCAAAATGCTGATGATACGGACGTTTGGATAGTTACCAATAAGGATGCCAAGCATCCTTTAACCGACAACTTTACCAATGCAGATATAGATAAAAATATAGATGATGACATGAAGGCTGTGTTAAAAAAAGCATTTAAAGGAGAGACTGCTATAGATGCCGGTTACGATAAGGTCTACAGGGCCTATAATCTAAAGGTTGCCATTCCTGTTTATGAGAACAAAAAGAAGGAAAGTGTCTCGGGAGCTGTTATGATGGTAACCGTCATAGGTCTGAACAGACTTCAGATAGACAAAGGAATCTATATTATTATCGTGAGTATTATCATTGCATTTATGGTTTCTCTGGTGCTTGCCATGATTCTTACAAGCTTCTTGACGAAGCCTCTCATAAAGCTTGATAAACACATTATGCAAATGATTGATGGCGACTATTCAACTCAAAACATTTCAGCAAAATCGCCTCAGCTTAAAAAGGTAAATGACGCTCTCACGGATCTTTGCGCCAAGCTGGATAAAATCGACAGGGAGCGAAAGTCCTTAGATAAGGCGAAAAATGAATTCTTTGCCAACGTAAGTCACGAGCTTAGGACTCCTATTACCGTAATGCGTGGTTACGCGGAATCCCTCTCTGACGGCGTTATCACCGATGAAAAATCAGTTAACGAATACTACGAAAGAATTCTAAATGAATGTAAAACCATGGAGCATCTGGTCAATGATCTTTTCCTTCTTTCAAAGATGGAAAATCCTGATTTCCAAATGGAATCTGAGCCGGTAAGCGTCTATGAAATTTTAGACGAAGTCATTCAAAATGCCAACCAAATCGCGGCGAAAAAAGATATAAAAATCAATGAAGATCTTTTAGAAGAAGAAAATATATTTATAAAGGGCGACTATGTTCGCCTCAGACAAATGCTTCTAATCGTTGTAGACAATGCAGTTAAGTTTTCTAATGAAGGCAGCGACATCGACATCGGCCTTTACAGAAAGGGCACCAAAATCAAAGTCTACATCAAAGACTACGGAGTTGGCATCTCAGAAGAAGACAAACAGCACATCTTCGAGAAATTTTTCAAGTCCAACTTAAAGCAGAATG
Organism: Lachnospiraceae bacterium; assembly: GCA_024696825.1. Lineage (GTDB taxonomy): Bacteria > Bacillota > Clostridia > Lachnospirales > Lachnospiraceae > JAEEJA01. The sequence continues at coordinate 461 of JAILGL010000157.1, read as the reverse complement.
AGAAGGGAACAGGCCTCGGCCTCATGATAGCGAAAAACATTGCCGACAGGCACAATTGCAAGATAGAATTAAGAACTGAGGAAGGCAAAGGAAGTGAGTTTATCTTTACCTTTGAGGAACTGGACGTTAGTGAATACGCATAAAATGTAATTGCAACGCTTCGTAATTAACTTGAACAACTTGCTCGTGCCAATAAACTTGTACAACTTGCTCGTGTTTGTGAAACTTGAATAACTTGCTCGTGTTTGTGAAACTTGAACAACTTGCTCGTGATGTGTTCGCGAAAGGCTGCGGATTTTCTAGCTCCTCGCAATCGCTTTTTCGTCGCCGCGTCACTTGCAAACTCGTGTAAGAAAGGTGTTTGGTAAGTCGAGATTATGTTCACTCAAACAGCAAGTTAAGCGTGCGGCTCCTAGCTAGATTGCTCGTCGCTAACGAAAATGCACGCAAAGCCTTTTCGC